>JAUXGZ010000001.1 GCA_030621785.1 Gammaproteobacteria bacterium
CGAGTTGTCCCCCACTAATGGGCAGATTCCTAAGTATTACTCACCCGTCCGCCACTCGACGCCTGGAAGCAAGCTTCCATCGTTTCCGTTCGACTTGCATGTGTTAGGCATGCCGCCAGCGTTCAATCTGAGCCAGGATCAAACTCTTCAGTTCAAGTTTGAACTGTCGCTTGAGGCGACAAATCTTGGCCCGATGTTCGCAAAACTCGGAATTTATTGAGTTTGCTTGCATCGAATGTTGCTTTGCTTCGCAACCGTTTCGACGTAAGCACCCACACAAATTACCTGATCTATTTGTTAATGAGCACGCTGGCACTTGGTCCAGCGCAGACCGCTAAGTATGGCAAACTTCACCCACCCGGTCAACAACTTGTTCCACTTCAGTGTTGGAGAAAACCTGCCTCTCCCCGTAGTGGAGGCGCGCATTATACAGTCGGCGACCAACCCGTCAAGAGGAAGTTTCAGTATTTTTTTCAGCGCCCGAAAAATGCCTGTAGCGACCCGTGAAACAGCCCGCCAAAGCCCTATTTAATGCGCACTCGCGCGAAGCGACGCTTGCCGACCTGACATACGCAATCGGCTCCTGCGACAAGCCGCAGCTGCCGGTCCTCGACACGCTCGCCATCGATACGCACCGCTCCCTGCTTCAGCATGCGCAGGGATTCCGAGGTGCTGGAAGTCAGCCCGGCATCCTTGAGTACATTCGCCAGGGCCAGGCCCTCGCCGTCGGCAACCAGCTCCACCTCGGAGATATCTTCCGGCATGGCGCCTTTCTGGAAACGGGCAATAAAGTTCTCCCGTGCACGCACGGCATCAGCGGCCGAATGGAACCTTGCTACCAGCTCCTCACCCAGCTCGAACTTGATATCCCGCGGATTCCGCCCCGCCTCCATTTCCTGCCGCAGGCCTGCAATCTCCGCCAGCGGCCGAAAACTGAGTAATTCGAAATAGCGCCACATCAATTCATCAGAGATCGACATCAGTTTGCCGAACATTTCATCCGGCGGGTCGGCTATCCCTATATAGTTACCCAGTGACTTGGACATTTTCTGCACGCCATCCAGGCCTTCGAGAATCGGCATGGTCAACACGATCTGCGGCTTCTGGCCGTACGCCTCCTGCAGCTGCCTGCCTACCAGGAGATTGAATTTCTGGTCCGTGCCGCCAAGCTCGACATCGGCCTTCAGGGCCACCGAGTCATAGCCCTGCACCAGTGGATAAATGAATTCATGGATTGCAATCGGCTGACCGCCGGCATAGCGCTTGTTGAAATCGTCCCGTTCCAGCATGCGGGCCACGGTATGCCGCGCCGCCAGCTGGATAAGATCCGCTGCCGACAGCTCGTTCATCCAGCTCGAATTAAACATCACCAGGGTTTTTTCCGGATCGAGGATCCGGAAAATTTGCGCTTCGTAGGTTTTGGCGTTCTCGATCACCTCGTCCCGGGTCAGGGGCTTGCGGGTGACATTCTTGCCGGTTGGATCGCCGATCATGCCCGTGAAGTCACCAATCAGAAAGATCGCCTCATGCCCGAGCTCCTGGAACTGACGCAGCTTGTTCAACAGCACCGTGTGCCCAAGGTGCAGATCCGGCGCGGTCGGATCGAAGCCGGCCTTGATACGCAGCGAGCGCCCTTCCTGCAGGCGCTGTACCAGTTCGCTTTCGACCAGAACCTCCTCTGCGCCGCGCGTAATCTGCTCCAGTCCGTCCACCCCCGCCATGCGCTTCCTCCCGGCTATCTTGAAAAATAGAGGCGCCAGAGTAGCACAACGCACCCGACGCAAGCTCACCAGTTTCCGCAATTCCTGCCGTTAACCCCTTATGAAATGGCGTAAATTATGCTATCGTGGTCGGTTAATTGGGCGTGGCGTCAGAAAATTATCTTCTGCGCAACACACCGGCAACAACAGGGAATTCATCGGGAAGGTGCTCTAGTGCAAAGGAATAACACTTTTTCAAAAGATTACAAATCCAGCTGGACTGGTAACGGGAGACCCCGCGTACACGGTCTGCACTGGGCACTGTTGGGCACGGCATCCGGCCTGCTTCTGGGGCTGTTCTCCCTGACATCCTTCGATGCAAATGCCATCCGAATCAAGGATTTACATCTTAATTTTCCCGACACAGATCGATCGGCCAGCCTGGAAATTCCGGCGCCCCGGACCGATCTGGATAGCGTCGAAGCCAGTGAAGACGAGCCCGCCATCGTCGCGGCCATCAGCCAGCTCGAAAAAGGCAAGCCCGGCGACTGGCATGAGATCATTATAGAGTCGGGCGACAGCCTGGCGCGCATTTTCAACAAACAGAACATCCCCTCCCGTCAATTGCATGACATTCTGGCCGGGGACGAAACCGCTACGAAGCTGACAAAAATCTACCCGGGACAAAAGCTGCTGCTGCGCACCAGCGAGGAAGAAGGACTGCTCGAACTCCGCTATGAAATCGACGCGATGAATCAGCTGCGCGTAACCCGCAGCGAAACCGGTTTCGAAACGAAATTGATTGAACGCCCGCCGGAACGGCGCAGCACCAGCGCGGCCGGCACCATCGACAGCTCGCTGTTCCTGGCAGCAAACCGGGCAGGACTACCCGAGAAGATCACTATGGAGCTGGCCGGTATTTTCGGCTGGGACGTCGATTTTGCCCTGGACATCCGCGAGGGTGACCAGTTTGCGGTGCTATACGAGCAACTCTACCTGGATGGCGAGCGCATCGGTACCGGCAATATTCTGGCTGCGGAATTCATCAACCAGGGCAAAATTCATCGGGCGGTGCGCTACACGGATCCCCAGGGACATACCGACTACTATGCACCTGACGGCCGTAGCATGCGCAAGACTTTCCTGCGCACACCGGTTGCCTTCTCGCGTATCAGCTCGCGCTTCAACCCTGGGCGCAAACACCCGATACTCAACCGCATCCGCGCCCACAAGGGTGTCGATTATGCCGCCGCGCGTGGCACACCGGTCACCTCGACGGGTAATGGCAAGATCGTGTGGCTGGCCAAGAAAGGCGGCTACGGCAACGCCGTCGTCATCCAGCACGGCAGCAAGTACAGCACCCTGTATGCCCACCTGAACAGCTACGGTCGTGGCTTGAAGAACGGCAGCCGGGTACAGCAGGGCCAGATTATCGGCTACGTTGGCAGTACCGGCCAGGCTACCGGCCCCCATCTGCACTATGAATTCCGGGTTGATGGTGTGCACCGCAACCCGTTGACCGTCAAGCTTCCCAACGCAGCACCATTACCGGTAAAATTCCGCGCCAGTTTCAAGCTGACTTCGAGCAGCTTGCTCGCACAACTGGAAACTGCCAGGAACACGGCCACCGTCGCTGCCCTGCAGAAAGACTAGGCCGGCTCCGGCAAACCGGCACTGGTCGCACGAAGCGGAATATGTCCGCCTACTATATCGGCCTGATGTCGGGCACCAGCGTGGACGGCATAGACGCCGCACTGGTTGATTTTGGCGTCTCCCCACCGGCACTGCTTGCGGCTCGAACCATTGCCTGGCCGGACAGGCTTCGGCAGCAGATTAGCGATACCATCGAAAATCATCAGCAACTCTCGCTGGAAACCCTGGGCAGACTGGACAGCGCCATCGGCACGGAGCTGGCTGCTGCTGCGTCAGCCGTACTCGAACAGACTTCTCTGGATTGCGGAAAAATTACTGCCATCGGCAGCCACGGCCAGACCCTGTTTCACGCACCGGACGGGTCAACGGGATTCAGCATGCAGGCGGGCGACCCGAACCGGATCGCCGAAAAAACTGGCATCACCACGGTTGCCGATTTCAGGCGCCGGGATATTGCAGCCGGCGGTCAGGGCGCCCCACTGGTCCCCGCCTTTCACCAGACCCTGTTTCAACAGTCCGACTGCAACCGCGCCATCCTCAATATTGGCGGCATGGCCAATCTAACCCTGCTACCGGCTGGCGGCGATGCAGTCACCGGCTTTGATACCGGGCCAGGCAACATCCTGCTCGACAGCTGGTACCGCGTACACCATGGCAGCGGTTTCGACCGGGGTGGCCAGTGGAGCGCAGGCGGACAACTGCAGCAATCACTGCTGGACGAACTGCTTGCCCATCCTTATTTTCCGCAGAATCCGCCCAAAAGCACCGGTCGGGAAACATTTTGCCTGCACTGGCTGCAAGAACTGCTGGATCGGAGCGGGCACCGCAAAATCGACGCCCGGGACGTACAAAGGACGCTGGTTGAATTCACTGCCGTTTCCGTAACGCTCGCACTGCAACACTACGCGGCTGACACCGAACAGGTCCTGGTCTGCGGTGGCGGTATCCACAACCGCTTTCTCATGCAACGGCTCACCGGACTGCTGTCGCCCCGTCCGGTGGAGAGCACCGAAAAATACGGCCTGCACCCCGACTGGGTGGAGGCTGTCGCCTTCGCCTGGCTGGCAAAACAAACACTGGAAGGCATGGCCGGCAACCTGCCGGCTGTAACGGGCGCGCGACACCCGGTCGTGCTGGGAGCGATCTATCCGGGCTAACGCTGGTCGAGCGGCACATATTCCCGCACCGACTCCCCGGCGTACACCTGGGTCGGACGGAAAATACGATTGTCACCCAGTTGCTCGCGCCAGTGCGCCAGCCAGCCGGCAGATCTTGCCACTGCAAAAATCGAGGTAAACTGATCCGGCGGAAGCCCCATTTCCCGGTATAGAATACCGGAGTAGAAATCGACATTGGGGTACACGCCTTTGGGCGCCAGCCGCTCCTCACAGGCTGCCTCGAGCGCCAACGCGGTGTCGAACATGACGCTCATATTACCGCTACGCTGATCCATCAGTTCGCGCATCAGCCCTTGCAGGATAATGGCTCGCGGGTCCTTTACCTTGTACTCCCGGTGCCCCATGCCCCATATTTTTTCCTTATTGCTCAGCTTGTCTTCAAGCCAGGCAGGTACATTCGCGGGACTCCCGATCTGCTCCAGCATTTCCACGACCCGTTCATTGGCGCCCCCGTGCAGCGGCCCCGCCAGCGTGCCAATGGCAGCGGCCACCACCAGGTAGGGGCTGCCCAGCGTCGAACCGGCGACCAGCGCGGCAAAGGTGGATGCGTTAATGGTGTGTTCAGCGTGCAGAATCAGGCAGGCATCCATGATTTTTGCATACAGCGGATCAGGGGCCTCACCGGAAAACATATACAGCAGGTTCTCAGCATAGGTCAGGTCCTTGCGCGGCGCCACCGGGTCATAGCCGTTACGCACGTGTTCCCACATCGCAACGATGGTTGCCATGCGAGCGATAATCTTGACCGACATATTGTGCACGTAATTCAGATCCTGACACATATCACTGCCGGTCAGACACTCGTCCCCCTGGTAGAACATACCCAGACTGGCTATCGCCGTCTGCAGCATTTCCATGGGATGACCGGTAGCCGGCAGGTATTTCATGATCTCACGAATGTTGTACTTGACGACTCGATTGCGGCGCAACTGCCGGTCAAAATCATCCAGCGCTGCCCGGGTCGGCAGGCGTCCGTCGAGTAACAGCAGACAGGTTTCCTCGAAGGTACTGTTGATGGCAAGATCCTCGATCGGATAGCCACGATAGGTAAGGATACCCTTGATGCCATCAAGGTCTGAAATATTGGACCGGGTCGCGGGAACCCCTTCCAGACCGGGCAAATACTCGTTCATTGCGCTCTCCTGAGTTTGGATATTGCTGCCGTCAGAGCCGGGTATATTACCGCTTTTCCCACATAAAAAAGGCGCATCAGCGCCCTTTTCGTAAAAGATCGGAAATTTCGGGATCAGACCGAGAAGGACGATCCGCAGCCACAGGTGGTAGTGGCATTAGGGTTACGAATCACAAACCGGGCACCTTCCAGATCGTCCTTGTAGTCGATCTCGGCACCCGCCAGATACTGGAAACTCATGGGATCGATGAGCAATTTAACGCCGCTTTTCTCCACTTCGGTATCGCCATCGTTCACCTTCTCATCAAAGGTGAAGCCATACTGAAAGCCGGAACAACCACCACCGGTAATATACACGCGCAACATCAGACCGGGATTTTTTTCTTCTGCGATCAATGCCTTGACCTTATCGGCAGCAGCATCCGTGAATACCGGCAGAGCATCCGTGAATACCGGCAGAGCATCGGTCGGCGATATTTCCTGGGCAGCGTTGTCAGTCATCAATCCATCTCCGATAATGCGCTTGAGCGATAGGAGTATGCGTTTACCCAGTAATCCAGTCAAGTATTATGGTGCTTAGCTGATAGCCTTGATCTGCGACTCCCCGGGAATGTTCTCCGGCATTTCGACCGCACTGAGCTGTGCGTCGGTCTGATGTACCAGCCGGCCATTGACCTCGGCCCCCATGGCCATTTCCAGCAGGTTGTAAAAGACATTGCCGGTAACCCTGGCCTGAGCTGCCAGCTCCAGCTGTCCGCTGACATAGACATCGCCGACCACGGCACCGTTCAGCTCAAGGCCGGGAACCCGTACCTCACCTTCGATACAGCCCTGTTCGCTGACGGTCAGCATGGCATCTGAATCAGATTCCGCCGTTACGCTGCCCCGGATGGTACCGTCTACATGTAAACCACCGGTGAAACGGATATTTCCGTCGATAACGGTCTGTTGCCCGATAACCGTATCAATGCGCGAGCTGCGAGCTTTTTTACCACTTCCAAACATACTTATTCTCCTGATCTGTCAACCAATTTCTTTTCATACCCGGGCCAGTCGATAAATTGCTCAACGCTCTTGGGCTGGCCCTTGCCACGCGGCTTCACGCGTACCCTGACCCGTTGCGGCCGAAATCCTGCCGGCAATTCAAACTGGCCTTCAAAGTGCTGGAAATAACGAAACCGGAAACCGATGGCTTTCTTGCCATCGGTCGCCAGGTCGGTCAGTAACAGCATTTTCAGCTCGTTATCCTGTGTCCCTTCGATATTGATTTCTGTTGTACCGCTCACAAATTTTTCATTTTGCTTCACCTGCACCAGCGTCAGGCGGTAGGCAAAATAACGCGCGTCCTGCGACTGCTCCACCTGAAAACTCTGAATGCGTAGCCCGGGTTTGACGTCACCCGGGGAAACGATGCCCCGGTAAAAATCCAGTTCCTTGCGTGCGCCGAGCAATTCATCCTGCAGCCGGGCAAATTCATCCCGGACATCCAGGCTTGCAAGCCGGTCGATTTCACTGGAACGCTGCCAGATTGCCAGCTGTTCCTGGAGCTCCTGCTGTGCCTGCTGAAGCTGGTCAATTCGCTGCTGTAAACGACTGCGCTGCTTATACAGGGCGTGGGTCTCCCGCGCGGCGAATGCCGTGCCATGTTCAAATATCAGCCAGCCAAGCGCCAGCATCGACAAGACCCCGGCGACCACAGCCATCCAGACGGTCACCGGCCGGTATATCAGAATCTTGCGATTTCCTGTTTCCATCAGCCTGCATGGAAAGCAGGCAACTATCGTGCCGTATTCGAGCGAATCAGGGCATCAGCGCAATAGTTCGCAGTCCCGACGTCTCATCGAGACCGAACATAATGTTCATGTTCTGTACTGCCTGGCCAGCCGCACCCTTGACCAGGTTATCGATCACGGACAACACCACCACCTGGGATGAATCCGGAGCACGATGCACAGCAATTCGGCAGTAGTTGGCGCCTTTCACACTGCGGGTTTCGGGGTGAGACCCCGCAGGAAGGACGTCCACAAAGGGTTCGGCCGCGTAGCGGGTTTCGTACAGCGCCTGCAGATCTGCACCCTGGTCATCCAGGTGCGCATACAACGTGGCGTGGATACCGCGAATCATGGGGGTCAGATGCGGCACAAAAGTGAGACCGACGTCCTTACGGCAGATTTGCGCCAGACCCTGCCGGATTTCCGGCAGGTGCCGGTGTCCCGGCACCGCGTAGGCCTTCATACTCTCGGCAGTTTCGGCCAGCAGGGCACCAACACTGGCACCACGACCGGCACCACTGACACCGGACTTGCAGTCCGCAATGAGGACGTCGGTACCAACGCTACCGGCCTCCAGCAGCGGCAGAAATCCCAGTTGCACGGCAGTCGGATAGCAACCGGGATTAGCCACCAGACGTGCGCTGGAAATAGCCTCCCGGTTCATTTCCGGCAGACCGTAGACCGCCTCTGCGAGCAACTCCTCGCAGGCATGCGGCATGCCATACCATTGCTGCCACAGGGCGGGATCCTGCAATCGAAAATCCGCCGCCAGGTCAACTATCCGCACCCCGGCATCCACCAGTTCACGCGTCATCTGCATGGCAATACCGTTGGGGGTGGCAAAAAACACCAGGTCACAACCTGCCAGCGCAACCGGGTCAGGCTCGCTGAAGGCCAGATCGATGTAGCGGCGCAAATTGGGAAACAGGTCGGCGACAGCCGTGCCGGCCTCACCGCGCGAAGTTATCACTGCGAGTTGCACCTGCGGGTGCAACGCCAGCAGACGCAACAGTTCCACTCCGGTATACCCGGTTCCACCAACCACACCAACCTTGATCATTTCCCTGCCCCTGTCTTGCGCATGTAGCGCAGGAACCCGTCGCTACGACGGGTGCCCGCAAGCTGCGTATTGTCCGCACAATACCCAAGGTTGTCCACGCAGTAGCATTGCGTCCGCTCACCAGAATAAATACCATGGCAGCCTTTGACACCATTCCGTGCTCTTTATTCACATCAAAGTAACTACCCTCCGATGCCGCAAATCGCTACCATTTCGCCATAATGAAACTGAAACACGTTTTGATCGGTATTTTCGCGCTGATGCTGTCCGGCATCCTGGTAGTGCTGTGGCTGGCGCCCACCGGGCCGGCACGGGCGCCATCACTGGCAATCACCTCCATCAAGGGTGATCGACTGGAAATTCCCGACCCGCAGCGACGCCCGCAACTGGTGGTATTCTGGGCAACCACCTGCCCCGGTTGCCTCAGGGAAGTTCCTCACCTGATCGAGCTATACCAGAAACTGGCACCTCGCGGACTGCAAATCATCGGTGTCGCCATGGACTACGACCGGCCGGACCGGGTCATTGCGCTGAGCGCTGCACGCAACATCCCCTACCCCGTCGCGCTCGACCTTCAGGGCCGCACGGCACAGGCTTTCGGTGATGTACGCCAGACACCGACCACGTTTCTGATTGCACCGGACGGCCGGATCGTACACCGGAAAACCGGGGCAATAGACATGGACAAGGTTCACAACATGATTGACACCCTGCTCAACCAGGAAAGAATAGCGGCTGCAACGCCGGAGGAAGCTATCCCTCATGCTCTGGATTAAGGCCTTTCACGTCATCTTCATGGTGACCTGGTTCGCCGGCCTGTTCTATCTGCCGCGACTGTTCGTCTACCATGCCGACTGCAACGACCAGACCGGTCATGAACGCTTCCTGGTAATGGAACGCAAGCTGTTCGCCATCATGACCCTGGGTGCCGTCCTCACCACCGTGTTCGGCCTGTGGTTGCTGCTGCAGTGGCACTGGCCGCCACTGGAACTGTGGTTGCAGATCAAGCTGGCGCTGATCGCCGCACTTATCGTCTACCACGTGCAATGTGGCATCCTGGTGCGCGCCTTCCGCGCGGGCCGTAACCGGCATTCCGGTCTCTACTACCGCTGGTTCAACGAGTTTCCCGCCATTATTCTCATCGCCATCGTGCTACTGGCTGTGCTGCGACCCGCCTGACGCCCGGTTTGTGACCATTGGTACTACCTTGCACCGCATCATCGCGCCTCCGTAGATCTTAACAAGAATGGTTTGCATTTAGATTAGTTCTCTCTATAATGTGCGGCGAATCGTACATTGAAGCGGAGACACCATTACTGATGAGCAGCAAGACCTTCCCCACCCTCAGCCTGACAACTGCGGCGCTATTGAGCGCTTCGCTGACCGCCGCAGCCAGTGATCTACCGAGTCGCGAGGAAATGTGGCAAATCATCCAGCAGCAGCAAAAACAGATCGAGGCGCTGCAAAAAGGCGTGGAGTCCAGCACTGTACGCAGCGAAGAGGCCAACCAGAAGGCCGAAGCAGCGGTCGAGGTCGCGGAGGAAAGCCAGAAAAGTGCCTCAGCTGCCTCCAGCTGGACGGAAAGAACCCAGCTCGGTGGCTATGGCGAACTGCACTACAATAACCTCGACAGCAAGAAAGAAATCGACCTGCACCGCGTGGTCATGTTCCTCGACCACCAGTTTACCGACGACATCCGCTTTGTCTCCGAGGTGGAATTCGAACACGATGGCGACGAAGTTGAGGTCGAACAGGCCTACGTGGAGTTCGATCTCAACGACAGAACCTCGGCCAAGACCGGTGTGTTCCTGCTACCGGTGGGCATCCTCAACGAAACTCACGAGCCAGCCACCTTTTATGGCGTGGAACGCAACCCGGTGGAAACCAACATTATCCCGACCACCTGGTGGGCCGGTGGTGCAGACCTCGGCGGGCAGATCGGTGAATCCGGCTTCAGCTACGATCTCGCCGTACACGAAGGCCTGAAAACCGACGCCGACAACAATTACAAGGTACGCAAGGGGCGCCAGAAGAGCAGCAAGGCAGACGCCAACGACCTGGCCTCCACCGGGCGCATCAAGTGGACCGGCATGCCCGGCGTGGAACTCGCTGCCACCGCCCAGTATCAGCAGGATATAACCCAGGGTACGGACGGTGATGCCGGGGACGCCTGGTTGTTCGAGACGCACACCCAGATCGAACGCGGGCCGCTGGCACTGCGCGCCCTGTATGCTTACTGGAACCTGGATGGCAACGGGCCCAAAGCGATCGGTGCTGACGAACAAACCGGGTTCTACGTAGAGCCATCGTACAAGTTCTCCCTCTTCAGCCAGAATCTGGGTATCTTTGGCCGCTACAACCAGTGGGACAATCAGGCTGGCAACCGCAAGGTCGATTCAGAGAGAAAACAGTACACCGCCGGTGTCAACTACTGGCCTATTCCGGACGTCGTGCTGAAATTCGACATGCAGCAACAGGATAACGAAGGTGACCAGTCGAATGACAACGGCTGGAATCTGGGTGTTGGCTACCAGTTCTAGGAAGGACTTACCATGCACAATACGGGACACTCTGAGCGGTGCCCCGTATTTTTTACTGAAGGCGTTCATGTGTTAGCGGTGACCAGAACCATCCTGTTTCTGCCCCTGCTGCTGGTTTCCACGCTGCTACTGGCGCGTGGTGTCTACCAGGAGCCGGAAGATTTTCTGGCGGAAGCTTTCTCCGGCGAGGTCCCCGAGGCACAGCTCATATGGCTGACCGGAGATCGCAAGGAAGAGGTCAGGGAACTGCTCGGGCATCGCTATTCCAGCTTGCGGGTGCGCTACTGGCGCGCAGGTGAACGTACAGCCTGGATACTGGAGGAAATTGGCAAGTCAGAACCCATTACGACAGGCCTTGTTATCGACGCAGGCCGTATTGAAAAAGTAAAGGTACTGGCATTCCGCGAATCCCGCGGCTGGGAGGTCCGCCATGCCTTTTTCACCGATCAGTTCAAGCAGGCGCAGTTGACCGATCAACGTACGCTCGACCGTACCATCGACGGAATCTCGGGCGCCACCCTCTCGGTCCGCGCCCTGAAAAAACTGGCGGCGATGGCACTCTACCTGGACCAACAGACAAGATCGCAGAATGTCTCGCCAGCACCATAGAAAGCAGCGCTTCAAGCTGCGCTCTTTTTATATCTGGCACCGCTATCTCGGTGTCAGCGCCGCACTGTTCGTGCTGATCCTGGCCAGCACCGGTATTGCACTCAACCATACCGAAGCCCTGCAACTGGACAGCCGGCATATCCAGTCCGACCGGATACTCGACTGGTATGGCATCCAGGCCCCGAATGACTTGCTGTCCTTCCGCGTTGGCGAGCGCTCGATCACCCTGATGGGAGAACATCTGTACCTGAACCGCCGGGAAATCGAGGGTAGTTACTACCAGCTAACCGGAGCAGTACGGTTTGACGGCATGTTCGCCGTCGCTGTCAGCGACAGCTTGCTGCTGCTTGCACCGCAGGGCGAACTCATCGAACGATTAAAGGGCAGCAATGGCGTGCCGGCCGGCATTAAACGCATCGGCCATGACCTGGAAAAACAGCTACTGGTGGTTGAAGGCAGTCACGATTTGTACCAGAGCGATGCGGATTTCCTGCGCTGGCAACGGCGCAGCAAGGAGGAAAACTCCACTGTTGAATGGGCTGTCTCCGCACCGCTGGACACCCAATTGAAAAGCGCGCTGCAAAACCATTTCCGTCGGGAAGTACTACCGCTGGAACGGGTTCTGCTCGACCTCCACAGTGGCCGTTTTTTCGGCCTACCCGGACCCTGGCTCATGGATGGCGCGGCCATATTGCTGATCCTGCTGGCCCTGAGCGGCACCTGGATCTGGCTAAAACGGCGGCGCTGAAGACATGCAATTGAATACACGGAACCAAACGGATAACGAAGGTACTAATACCCCGATGCACGTCATCGTCAGGTTCCGATGCCGGGCAAATCAACAATAACGACTATGTTCATGGACATTTCCAGGGAGGCTGTCATGACTCAAAAAACTTTCCGTATCACCAGGAGATTGCTGATGGCCCTGTCAGCGATACTTTCTATCGCGTTGGTAGCCTTCCTTGAAGGGGGCGCGTAAACACACTACCGACTGAAGAAGCAGGTTGGGCTCACACACAGCCAGTAGACCACTGATCGCTGGCACGGCCGTGGATCGCTCGCGCACAAGCACTACATCTTCGACTGCAGGTAGTTCTTCAGACCGACTTTATCGACCAGTTCCAGCTGGGTTTCCAGCCAGTCGATATGTTCTTCCTCGCTGGCGAGGATGTCCTCGAACAGCTCCCGCGAAACATAGTCACTGACCTTCTCGCAATGCGCGATAGCCTCGCGCAACAGCGGCACCGCTTCCTGTTCCAGCTCCAGGTCACAACGCAGCATCTCCGCGGTGTCCTCGCCGATCCTGAGTTTTCCCATATCCTGCAGATTCGGCAAGCCTTCCAGGAACAGCACCCGTTTGACCAACATGTCCGCATGCTTCATCTCGTCTATAGACTCTTCATACTCATGCTCGTTGAGCTCATTGAGTCCCCAGTTTTCATACATGCGAGCGTGCAGAAAGTATTGATTGATGGCGGTCAACTCGTTCCTGAGCGCCTTGTTGAGATACTGGATTACCTGCTTGTCGCCTTTCATGCGTCAGCTCCTTGATAGTAGGTATTGTGTTGTCGGTGCGGGGAGGCAAATATAACGCGCAGACCCGGCAAGTCAATCACTTGCGGCGGCATCCGGAGAAACAGGTAATGCGGACGGTGCAACCTGGATTCAGGCTACCGGTTCGTCTTTTTGCGACAGCTTGTCTGAAAGAGCATTTTCGAGGATGCCGCGTGCACATCCGGCACACTTGCCACACTGGCTGGCAACGCCAAGCTGCTGTTTGAGGTCGCGTACACTGCTAACGCCATCGTCGGCTGCAGCGCGGATCTGGCCACAGGTGATTTGTCGGCAAATGCAAACGTACATAGGATCTCCTCGAAGCGCGGAGCCTATAGTAAATGCGAATCACTCTTATTGTCAATAGCAAAATCAGGATAACTATTCTGGCCGGTGAGCGCGGGTCAGGCCTCTGACCGAATTGACCGCGCTCACCGGCCAGCGCGCACCAGACCACCCAGACCGGCATCAACCAGGCTACTGTGCAACAGCGAACGCACCGCGGCTGCATCTTCGAGCAGCCACGCCTCGTCGAGTAAATCCTGCATCTGCTTGCAACTGAAACTGCGTAGCGCCCATTTCACCCGTAGCAGGCTGGCAGAACTCATACTCAGGCTGTCGATGCCCATGCCCAGTAACAGCAGGGCGGCGGCCGGATCGCCAGCCATTTCCCCACACACGCTCACCGATTTTCCAACCTGATGTGCCTGCGTAATCACCTGACGGATAGCCCGCAACACGGCCGGATGAAGGGCATCGAAGAGCTCCGCAACCTGGGCGTTGTTGCGGTCCACGGCCAGCAGGTACTGGGTCAGGTCGTTGGAACCGATAGAAAAGAAGTCCACCCGTTGAGCCAGGGCCTCGATCTGGTACACCACGGACGGCACCTCGATCATCACACCCAGGGGCGGATACTCGACCTGTTCACCTTCTTTCTGCAATTCCTCCCAGGCGCGCTTCACCAGGCCGATGGCCGCATCGAGCTCGCCGACACCACTGATCATCGGCAACAGCAGCTGCAGGTTGTTCAGACCCACATCAGCCCTGAGAATGGCACGTACCTGGGTGAGAAAGATTTCCGGGTGATCCAGCGAGATACGGATTCCCCGCCAGCCGAGGAACGGATTGTCCTCCACCACGGGAAAATACGACAGCATCTTGTCGCCACCGATATCCAGCGTGCGGACGGTAACCGGCGCCGGCGCAAAGGCTTCCAGTACCTGACGGTAGATGGTGCGCTGCTCTTCCTCACCGGGAAACCGGTCGCGCACCAGAAAAGGCACCTCGGTACGATACAGACCCACACCCTGGGCACCACAGCGTAGCGAGGGCGTAATGTCGGTCAACAGGCCGGTGTTGGCGTACAACGGAACCGCTACCCCGTCACTGGTCTCGGAAGGCAGGTCGATCAGCTTCTTGAGGCCCTCCGACAACTCGGCTTCTTCCCTCTGCAGGCGACTGAACTCCTCCCGGAGGGTCTGCGACGGCCGCACGAACAGCCGTGCCTGATAGCCATCCACGGCCAGCTCCTGGCCTTCCAGTTTACCCACCGGCAACGCGTCCACCCCCATAACCGCGGGAATGCCCAGCGCGCGCGCAAGGATAGCCACATGCGAGGCGCTGGAACCGCGCGCCGAAACCACCCCGATCAGATAACGCGGAGGAACCTCGGCCAGCTGGCTGGCACTGACCTCTTCCCCGACCAGTATGGTGTTTTCCGTGTATTCGGCCGACGGTGGATGAGAACGCTGCAGGTTTTCCAGAATGCGGCGCCCGAGGTCCCGCACGTCACTGGCGCGCTCGCGCAAATACGGGTCTTCCATCTGTTCGAAGGCTTTTATGTGTTCGGTGATGGTATCGCGCAACGCACCCTGCGCCCAGTTGCCGGCGCGCACACCGTCGACGGTACCCTCGACCAGATTTTCACTGCGCAACATCAAAATCAGGGCGTCGAACAGCGCAATGTCTTCGGCCGGCAGGGAATCCACCATGCGCGCCGACATCATCCTCATATCATGTTCAACCGCCCCGACAGCCGCGCGGAATTCGGCGATCTCCGCTTCCACGTCCTCTACCGGGCGATCCGGGATCGCATCCAGATTAGCCAGTGGGTAGACGACGTGGGCCTTGCCGATAACTGCGCCAGGCGTACCGGATACACCGCTCAGGGCGTAACGCGTCTCGTTTGTTTCCCGCAACAGCCGGTCAATCTCACCGCTTGCGGTAGCGTGCGTGATGGCACCGGCCAGCTGCGCCGCCAGCGTGAACAGGAAAGTCTCCTCCTGTTCCGCAAACCGCCGGCGTTCGTGCTGACGAACCACCAGCACACCCAGCACCTTGCGATGCTGCACGATCGGTACTCCGAGAAAGCCGTGATAGTGTTCTTCACCGATTTCACTGGCGAATACGTAGGCAGGATGGTCGGCCGCGTTATCCAGGTTGAGCGGCTCCTCGCGGCGGGCCACTTCACCCACCAGGCCCCGGCCAAAGTCCATGCGTACCTCACCCACCGCCTCGGGGTTGTAGCCGTCGGTGGCCAACAGCACATTTTGCCGGCGTTCCTCATCGGAGAGATAGACCGAACACACATCGACCACCATCGCCTGCTTCACACAGCGGACAATAATCGATAAGGCGCGGGGCAAATCCGGAGCCCGGTTCACTTCCTGAATAGTACGGCGCAGGATATCGAGCAATGCTCAGTATCCGACGGCGATCGGAATGGTTTTCATCGCGCCGGCGCCCCCGCATCTCTCAATTCATCGTGAATCAGCGGAGCCAGCTCGTTCAGGGCTTTCCTGTATACCGTGCGCTTGAAAGAAACCACCTCTTTCAGTGGCTGCCAGTAATCTACCCAGCGCCAGTTGTCGAATTCCGGTTTTTCGCTCAGGTCGAGACGCACGAAACGTTCTTCGCCGACCAGACGCAGCATGAACCACACCTGCTTCTGGCCAATGCAGACCGGTTTCTGGTGGCGACGGACGAAGCGTTCCGGCAGACGATAGCGCAGCCAGCCGCGCGTCGAGCCCAGGATGGTCACATGCCGTGCCTCCAGACCGACCTCTTCCTCCAGCTCGCGATACATCGCCTGTTCCGGCGTTTCCTGCTCGCGGATTCCGCCCTGCGGAAACTGCCAGGCATCCTGATGGATTCGGCGCGCCCATAGAAGCTGGCCGTCCGGACGCGTCAGAATAATACCAACATTTAACCTATAGCCACCTGAATCAATCACTTGCGAACTCAAACTATAAAATTTTGTAATATAGCCATTGTACACAGGGCATCGAGCGGCGCAAATCAGCAGACACTGATTTACCTTTACCCGCAGGACGATTATGCTCATTCACCTGTTCGCTTCATATTGACTAAAAATCATGGCCTTAGCGCTTTTCGATCTGGACAACACACTGCTGGACGGCGATAGCGACTACCTGTGGGGACAATTTCTGGTCGAACACGGCATTGTTGATGGAGAGCTCTATGCCTCCGAAAATCAACGATTTTACGATCAGTACCTGCAAGGCTGCCTGGATATTCATGAATTCCTGCGTTTCCAGCTCCAGCCTCTGGCGACCCATAGCCGGCGACAGCTGGAAGCCTGGCGCACGGACTACCTGCAGGAAAAAATAACGCCCATCCTGCTCGGCAAGGCGCAGGAACTTATCGACTCGCATCGCAACAAGGGCGACGAAACGGTGATCATCACGGCAACCAACCGGTTTATTACCGAGCCGATTGCAGCCTGTTTCGGCATCCACAACCTGCTGGCAACCGAACCGGAACTAAAGCACGGCGAATACACGGGTGGCGTTAGCGGCTTGCCCTGCTTCCAGCACGGCAAGGTGGCACGCCTGCGAACCTGGCTGCAACAAAGCGGCCACCGCCTGGATGACAGCTACTTCTACAGCGACTCGCACAACGACCTGCCGCTACTGGAACTGGTTGACCACCCGGTTGCCGTCGACCCGGACAACAAGCTGACCGCCATCGCCGCCGAACGCGGCTGGCCTGTCATCAGCCTGCGCCAATAGTCGATTTTGAATCCGATTCGTCCGCTCCTGCTGCTGGGCATTCTAACGCTGGCGGCGCTCGTCGCACTGTTGCTGAACCTGTCCGCCGGCTCGTTCCCGCTCGACCTCGTCGAAGTCGTCAGCAATCCCGACGCCCCCGGCAGGAAGATCCTGCTGGAACTGCGGCTGCCACGTGCGCTGACTGCATTCGTCACCGGTGCACTGCTGAGTATCGCCGGCGCACTCATGCAGGTATTGCTGCGTAACCCCCTCGCCGACCCCTACATTCTGGGCGTTTCCGGTGGCGCCTCTACCGGTGCCCTGCTGGCCATAATGGCGGGCGCCGGCAGCGGCTGGCTGCAGTCCTCGGCTTTTGCCGGCGCGCTGCTGTCTACCCTGCTGGTTTTCACGCTCGCGCACGGCCACGGCAGGTGGGACACCACCCGCCTGCTGCTAACCGGCGTGGTGCTGGCTGCCGGTTGGGGTGCTGTGATCAGTCTGCTGCTCGCCATCAGTCCCGCCGCGCAGGTCCACGGCATGCTGTTCTGGCTGATGGGGGACCTGAGCATAAGCACCCTGCCACTGACCGCGCTCCTGACGCTGGCCATCGGCCTTATACTGGCCCTTTACCTCGCGCCGTCGCTCAACCTGCTGGCCGCCGGAGAGCTCAAGGCCGCATCTCTGGGCGTAGCCACCGGCCGTCTGCGAGTCGTCATCTATCTGGCTGCCTCGCTACTGACCGCAACCGCGGTAACACTGGCCGGCAACATCGGCTTCGTCGGGCTCATTGCCCCGCACATGCTGCGCCTGCTGGGAACACGTGACTACCGTTCACTGATCCCGGGTTGTGCACTGCTGGGAGGTATTTTACTGCTACTCGCCGATGCGCTGGCACGTTCCGTGATTGCACCGCGTCAACTGCCAACCGGTGTGCTGACCGCTATGCTGGGCGTCCCGTTGTTCCTCTACCTGCTGTACCGTGTCCGGGACATACGCCATGACTGAGCGCATATTGCTGGAATGCACGGGACTTGAACTGGCCATCGGCAATACCCGCATCGCCAGCAGACTGGAACTGTCCATCCGCAGCGGCCAGTGCTGGTGCATCCTGGGACGCAACGGTAGCGGCAAGACCACCCTGATGCACACTCTGGCCGGGCTGCGAGAAGCCAGTCATGGCACTATCCGGATAAGCGGACAGCCACTGGTCAGTTACTCCCGGCGCGAGCTTGCAACCCGCATCGGCATCCTGTTTCAGGATCACGACGACCCGTTCCCGGCAACCGTGCTGGAAACCGTGTTGCAGGGACGCCATCCCTACCAGCGCCCCTGGCAGTGGGAATCTGCTGCAGACCGGGAAATCGCCATGGAGGCGCTGGCTTTTGTCGAAATGGACTCACTCGCCGGGCGTAATATCCAGACGCTGTCCGGTGGTGAACGTCAACGCGTCGGCATCGCCGTGCTGCGCGCCCAGCAACCGGATCTACTCTTGCTGGATGAGCCAACCAGCCACCTCGACCTGCACCACCGCATCGACATACTGCAGCGCCTGGTTGCCTCCTGCCGCGAACACCAGCAGGCCATCTGCCTGATCCTGCACGACATCAACCTGGCAGCAAGGCTTGCCGACCACGTACTGCTACTGCTCGGTGATGGCGAAACCTGTAGCGGCCGGCGCGAAAACATGCTGGAAACGACACGTCTGGAACGGCTGTATGATCACCCGTTGCTGCAACTGGACACCCCGACCGGCCCGGCCTGGCTGCCGGCCTGAGCCCCATCGAGCCAATGTCGGATTTTTTTACAACTAGAAATCTCCATAAAATCACCTTATTGCTCCTAGCTACCTGAAAAAGCGGAATTTTCACCGGGACGGCTATAGAAAACCCCACTCCAGGCATCATAATTCTTTACATTTTTCGACTGCGACAGCCATCAACAACGGGCTTATCTAATTGAATAACATGAATAATTCAACATAGGCACGGCATTTGCTCGTTTTACCTGAAAACCGGGGGGTTCCATGAAAAAACAACTACAGGCTGTCACCAGCGGCACCAGTCAGGATTTTACCCAGGATCGCCGCTGCGGGCCGGACCGACGCCGTCATAGCTGGCAGACCGTCATCTATTGCGGTCTACGTGGTCGTGGCCGGCGCAGCACCGTGCGGCGGCAGGGACACAGCTACTACCTGGACCTGTACGAGCCCGGGCTGGTTTGTGTGGGCCTGGCGGTGCTGTTACTGAGCTCGATGGATGCGTTGTTCACGCTCACCCTGTTACAGATGGGAGCCTATGAAGCCAACTTTTTCATGGACCGCCTGCTGCAAACCAGCGACCGGCTGTTTGTGGTCACCAAGCTGGCCATTACCGCTTTCGGCGTGCTGTTTCTGTTGATGCACGCCAATTTCCAGCTATTGGGAGTGACCAGTGGGGGACGCGTACTGCGCTGGCTGGTGCCCATGTACGTGCTGCTGATTGTTTATGAACTGTTACTGATGGGGTGGGTTCAATAATGCAAAAAATCAACTGGAAAACAACCGCTGCCACCAACGACGCCGATTCCCCGGAAGCGGCACTGGTGCTTGCAGATCGACTGGCGGAAGCCTGGAGAGGATCCAGCCAGGCAGGGGAGGATTATCACTATAACCACAGGAAACGCCAAGGTTATGGGGGTCGAAAATTTTCACAAAGCCGGGCGAATTGACGTCATCTGCGTACACGATGCCGCAGTAGTCCTCATCGTGGTCGCGGTGTAGCAATTCATCCAGTTCGTCGATAAAACGGATCAGGTCAGCGGCCGCAACGGTTGCAGCCGGCGGCGGCTCGCCCACAGCGTAGACATACCAGTCGCCGCCTGCATCATCTTTCATGCGCTGCCAGAGCTGGTCCAGCTGCGCCCACTGCAGCACGCCGTAGAAGGTGCCCCTGAAGGCCTCACGGAATGCATCTTCGGGTTGTCCGGCTTCTGTTGTTTTCACGCCTGGCGGCCCACCATCCGGTTTGCGACTACGCCGTAGATGATACCTCGAATAGCGAACAGGCTCCCGGGATGCCTTTACCGGCCCGTTGACTCAGTATTAAGTACATTTATTTCAATATATTACACACGCATCGCTTGACAGAAAAGGCGCTCGGGACGTACAGTTTGCAGCTGTTTCAGGGGCATGATATCTGACGATATGGGATACCGACTTTCCAAAATCTACACACGCACCGGTGACAACGGGGAAACCGGGCTGGGCGACGGCTCCAGAACACCGAAAGACAGCCCGCGGATCGAGGTGATCGGTGATGTCGACGAGCTGAACAGCATGCTGGGTGTCCTGTTGACCAGGACGTTACCCGACGCTGGCAGGGCTCTATTACTGCATATCCAGCACCGCCTGTTCGATCTTGGCGGCGAGCTCTGTATTCCAGGCCGGCAGGTACTGGCCGATGCCGAGGTCGACTACCTGGAGCAGCGCCTGGACGAGCTCAACCAGGGGCTACCCATGCTGAAGGAGTTCATTCTGCCCGGTGGAAGTGAAGCCGCAGCCCTCTGCCATCTGGCCCGCAGCATCTGCCGCCGCGCCGAACGACGGCTGGTCACCCTGGCTAGCGACAACGACGTCAACCCGGTGGCACGCCACTACCTGAACCGCCTGTCCGACCTGCTGTTCGTCCTGGCCAGGGACCTGAACCGTATTGATAAACAGCCGGACGTCCTCTGGCAAAGGGATTGACCGGCCCCTGCTGTGCAGGAACTGCTCACCTGCGAACCCGGTCGATCCTTGCACACAGCTCACGCGCACCCTGCAGCGCGCGCGGCGTCTGTCGCTCCAGCAGGTCAGCAGGAACGGTAAACAGATGCCCGGCAGCGACCGCCTGTACCCCGGACCACTTCTGCCAGGCCACTTTCCAGTCTACCGCCTTGCCGGGATAGCCACCGGCGATAATGACCTGCGGGTCGGCCGCGATCACTGCCTCCACATCGACCGCCGGCGCCAGGGCCGGCAGGGATGAAAAAATATTCTGCGCACCACACACGCGCAGCCAGGCACTGATCAAATGCTCTCCATTGACCGTCATCAGGGGGCGATCCCAGATCTGGTAGAACGCCCGTACCGGTGCTCGACCGGCATAGCGCTGCCGCAGGGCATCGACACCCCGGCGAAAGCGGTGCGCCGCCTGGCGAGCCGGTACAGCGGTACCGGCCAGCGCCCCCAGGCTTTCCATATCTGAGGCAATCGCATCGAGTGTAGCGGGTTCGGAATAAAACACCGGCAAGCCCAGCCGCTCAAGCCGTTCCAGCTGGGCAGGGGAATTGCCACTCTTCCAGGCCACGATCAGATCCGGCTGCAGCGCCAGGATGGCCTCCATATCGAGGCCGGCGCCATCACCGATCTTCGGCAGGAGCGCGGCCGGTGGCGGGTAGTCACTGAAACCGGTGACGCCGACGACCCGTTCACCGGCACCGGCCGCAAACAGCAATTCAGTCACATGTGGAGAAAGCGCGACAATCCGCGCGGCCGGCGCCGGTAAGGTCACCGTCCGGCCGACATCGTCGATGACGCTAACCGAAGCCGCAACACAGGGGACCGCGCAGACCAGCGCGGCTATCGCCATCAGCCACTGCATACCGGGCTAACCGGCCCAGCCGACCAACGTCATCAGCGCAAGTACCACCACCCAGATCACAAGACTGCGCCATACCAGCCGCATGGCCGACTGTACCGGTTCCCGGCAGTTCCGGGTGAACGCTTCCTCGCCCAGGCCCAACGCACCCATGCCGGTTTCTGCCAGCACATTTTCCGAACCCTCGCCGCCCGCCGGGTGCTGACGGTGCACCTCGCGCCAACCCTCGAGCGCCGCATCGAAATGACCGCTCAGTGCGTAGCCAAGCGCGAGCAGACGCGCGGGCAGCCAGGCCAACAGGCCGAACAGCCAGCCGGCCGCCAGCCCGAACTCGCCGTCATAGCGGTAGTGGCGGGCCAGAAGACTGCTGCTGCGCCACATCACCGCACCGAGCGGACCCAGCAACACAAACCAGAACAGCACGCCGAACAGGCGCTCGTTGGCCTGCACCAGCACCGCAGCGGTCACCCCGCGGGCGCTGTCCTCCACGTCCGGCGGCAGCTCATCCGGCGTACCAAGCAACTGTTCTGCGGCGCACAGGCGCAGCGCAGGATGCAGACTGTCACAGACTTCGCACCAGGTATCCACATCCATGGCCAGATCGCGCGGGCCGAGACAATAGACAAAAACCGCGATTGAAAACAGCAGCCCGACCAGGCCAAACAACCAGTCATCGATCCAGGATTGCAACAGCCACAACAGGATCCAGGCCGGCAACAAAACCGCCAGCACACCACCGAAATGGTCCAGGCCCGGGCCGCTGAGCCGGGCGCGAAACCAGTCAGCATAATTCAGAAAATTCCGATACTGCCGGTGTTCATGGAGCTGCGTCAGCAGCCGGTCGACTGCAAATCCTATCAGAACCGAAATCAGTGTCATGGTTTGAGCCGGTAACCAGGAAGAGTGGTCAAGCTACCGCCTGTATGAACAAACTGTCAAGCTATGCATGACGACATGCTTCGGCGTTCATAGCAGGGCACGCAGCTTCTGCCAGTCGAAGGCCGGACCGGGATCCGTCTTGCGTCCGGGGGCAATATCGCAATGCCCGACGACGTCATCCGGACCGATATGCGGAAAGTGTTTACGCAGCAGGCGGATCACGGCGGCCAGCTGGTGGTATTGAGCCTCCGCGTAGGGCTCCTCGTCCTGCCCCTCGAGCTCGATACCTATGGAGAAGTCATTGCACGCTTCGCAGCCCCGATAGCACGAGGGTCCCGCGTGCCAGGCGCGACCATGGAATGGCACATACTGCACCATCTCGCCGTCACGACGAATCAACAAGTGGCTGGAAACCCGCAAGGCCGCAATGTTGCGAAAATACGGATGCCCGTCGGGATCCAGTTGATTGGTAAACAACGCATCGATCCAGGGACCACCGTATTCACCCGGCGGCAGACTGATGCCATGCACCACAATCAGCGACAGCGGCACACCTGCCGGCCTCTCGTCGCTGTTTGGAGACCGCGCGTGCCGGGCCCCTTCCAGCCAGTTACCGTCGTCACTGATATTCATTTCACCTCAATGCCCTTACCGGGGACAGACTTACGTACCCGCATTCCGGTCTGTCTTCCGCTTCCTGCCTGTCAACAGTATGTCGTCTTTCCGCAATCCGGTACAATGCCCGCCTGTTGTGAAAATCGTCATGGTGTCGCAAGGAGCCTTCGTGAAAATCAGTACCCTCATTCTTACCCTTATGCTATGCCTCATGGGAGGCACGGCAACCGCCGAGACTCGTTATGCCAGCGACCAGCTGGAAGTTCCGATGCGCTCGGGCAAGGGCACCAAATTCCGTATCCTGCGCATGCTCCCCAGCGGCACCGCCCTGCAGGTGCTGGGAAAAGATGCCAGCAGCGGCTATACCAAGGTACGCGCAACGGGCGGCGTCGAAGGCTGGGTGCTGACCCGCTACATCATGAACACGCCTTCTGCACGCGACCGACTGGCCGCCGCCGAAAAGAAACTGGCCCATTTGGAACTGGAAAACCGCAAGCTCACCAGCTCCTTCGGCGAGCTGGAGACGCAAAAAGGCAGCACCGACGAGCAGGTCGCCTCGCTAACACAGTCAAACCACAGGCTGAGCCAGGAACTGGACGAACTGCACCGTACCGCATCCAGCGCACTGGCTATCGATGCCGAGAATAAGTCACTGAAAACCCATATTGCCACCTACGAACGCAAGCTGCAGGCACTGCAGCAGGAAAACGAGGGACTCAAGGATCGCACCGCGCGTGACTGGTTCATGGTCGGCGCCGGGGTCGTCATCCTGGGCATGATCATCGGGTTGATCATCCCGCGCATACGCTGGAAGAAAAAGTCGAGCTGGGATACGTTGTAACAAACCACCACACGATCGATCGAGCCACCTGCAGGAGCGGTCAGTACCCGAAAAAACCGGGCATAAAGCGACCGCTCCTACTCGTCGGTTACACAACCCTCGGAAGCGTTTTTGACGTTCTTGATATACTTGTACAGGGTGCCGCGCGTGGCCTTGTAGGCCGGCATTTGCCACTCTGCACGGCGGCTCGCCATCTCCGCGTCATTGACTTCTACATCCAGCTGCTGGCTTTCAGCATCGATATGGATAACATCGCCGTCACGAATCAGGCCGATGGGACCACCCTCCTGCGCTTCAGGTACCACGTGGCCGATAATGAATCCGTGAGAGCCACCCGAGAAGCGGCCATCCGTGATCAGGGCGACGTGCTTACCCAGACCGGCTCCCACGATGGCCGAGGTCGGCGTCAGCATTTCCGGCATACCGGGACCACCTTTGGGTCCTTCGTAGCGGATCACCACCACCTCACCTTCCCGGATCTCGCCTTTCTCCAGACCCGCCAGCATGTCCTCCTCGGAATCGTAGACCCGCGCTGGACCGGAAAATTTCAGGCCTTCCTTACCGGTAATCTTGGCCACTGAACCTCCCGGCGCCAGGTTACCCTTCAGAATCTGGATATGCGCAGTTGCCTTGATGGGCCGTTCGATGGGCATAAACACTTCCTGGCCCGCTTTCAGGCCCGGCAGGTCGGCGATGTTCTCCGCCAGTGTCTGGCCGGTGACGGTCAGGCAGTCGCCGTTCAACAAATCGTTTTCCAGCAGGTATTTCATCACCGCCGGCGTACCACCGACATTGTGCAGATCTTCCATCACGTACTGGCCGGAGGGTTTGAGATCCGCCAGGAACGGTACCCGGTCGCTGACCTTCTGGAAATCATCGATACCCAGCGGCACCTCGACGGCTCGCGCCATGGCGATCAGGTGCAATACGGCATTAGTGGAGCCACCCAGCGCCATAACCATCACCATGGCGTTCTCGAATGCCTCGCGGGTCATGATGTCGCGTGGCTTGATATCCTTCTCCAGCAGCTTGCGGATGGCGTAACCCGCCTGCAGGCATTCCTCCAGCTTACCGGTGTCCACGGCCGGCATCGAGGAACTGTAGGGCAGGCTCATGCCGAGCGCCTCGATAGCCGAGGCCATGGTGTTGGCCGTGTACATGCCGCCACAGGCGCCGGCACCCGGACAGGAGTGCTCGACGATCTCCTGCCGCTCGTGATCATCGATCTTGCCGGCGATGAATTCCCCGTAACTCTGGAAGGCGGATACGATATCCAGGGTTTTATCCTGCCA
The DNA here is from genome assembly GCA_030621785.1 of Gammaproteobacteria bacterium. Taxonomy (GTDB): domain Bacteria; phylum Pseudomonadota; class Gammaproteobacteria; order DSM-19610; family DSM-19610; genus Thiogranum. Next base: position 25,455 of record JAUXGZ010000001.1, read on the forward strand.
GTGTCCGGGCTTGATGGTGCCGCCGTAGACCATCAGCGAGGGCCGGTTGATGCGCCCCATGGCGATCATCACCCCCGGCATGTTCTTGTCGCAACCGGGTATGGAGATATTGGCGTCGTACCACTGGGCATTCATCACCGTCTCGACGGAGTCAGCGATAATGTCGCGTGATTGCAGCGAGTAGCTCATGCCATCCGTACCCATCGAAATGCCGTCGCTGACGCCGATGGTGTTGAAGCGCAGTCCCACCAGGCCGGCCGCCTGCACCCCTTCCTTGACCTTCGCCGCCAGGTCGTTAAGGTGCATGTTGCAGGTATTGCCCTCCCACCAGACGCTGGAAATACCGACCTCGGCCTTGCGCATGTCATCGGAACTCAGCCCGGTGCCATACAGCATGGCCTGGGAGGCACCCTGTGAAGGTGGCTCGGTGATACGGGAACTGTAACGATTGATCTTTTTTTCAGACATCCGGGCACTCTCTGTAGTTCGCACGGACAGACCGCACCGTCCGCTGGTGGGGCTATTCTAGCAGCCCGGCGGTGATCAGGGCATGCCCATGACCAGCTTTTCCAGGATGCCGTTGCGGTAGATGGTGAGCTCGAACTGACTCTGTACCAGCAAGCCGGCCAGTGCGCGCTGCAATTGTTCGCTGGATTCCAGCTGCACGGAATTAATGGCTGTCACCACGTCACCCGGTTCGAGGCCGAGGGTATCGAGCAATTCAGGAATCTCCGGCGGGTAGATCCGGTAACCAATCTGCTGACCGTCGCGCAGTACCGGGCTGGCATCGAGAATGGCGAGTACCTTGTCCGGTTCCGTGAATGCCGCGTCGCGCAGCGCCGCGAGCGTTTGCCGACTGGCCTCCGCGCCGGCCCGTTCCGCCTGCGCCGGCCCGGCTTGCAGCCGCAAGGTATAGTAACGCCCGGCGTGCTGCAGGATAACGCGATCGAAGAGTATCGCGTCGACCACGGCACCGCCCGGTACCCGGTCGCCAGGTCCGTAATCCGCCGCACCCTGCCCGCGCATCTCGATAACCGCCCGCATCGCTGCCGGGGCATCGGCAGTCCGCACGCCTTTCAGCGACAGCGCGGCAAGATCGAAGCGTTCATCCCGGCTGGCCTCCGGTTGCACCACATCCATCACGACATCACTGCCAGACGGTTTCACTGGCCTGTGTTCGATCTCGGGCACGGTCACCCGGGCTGCGTCAATCTGGCTCTCCGGTGCAAACAAACGCGGCATCAAACGGATCGCCACTGCCAGCAGCACCACCACAAACGCAATGAACAACAGACGTTTCATCGTCGCCACGCCCCGACCCGTCGAGCTGATCCCGCCATTCCGATTCTCCTGCGTATGTTCCGGTTACTTTGGTAAATCCGAGTCTAACCCGAAATCCACGCCTGTTGCGGACCTGCAGTAATGTCAGGCCATTCTGTCAGGAAGCGACAGAAACACCGCCACACGGCTACCGGCATCTGTGGATTTTAGATATACTTTGGCTGTCCGGCAGATAACAAATGCAATGCCAAAACGCCGGTGAGATTACCGCCAAAAAGTAATCCAGGATACAAATCCAGTTAACCACAAAACCATCGTGACACGGGAATTCCGACCATGAAAATAATGATGCCGTTCGTCCATATCCTTGTACTGACGCTTTCGCTGTCCATCTCGCCTGTACAGGCAGTGGAAACCTCGGTGGTCCAGGTGCCGAAGAGTCAACAGGAACTCTTCCTGGCGGCTGCCAAAAACGGTAACAACAAGACCGTCGAATTACTTCTGGAAGAAGGCATCGACGTCAATACTCCGGACACCGAGGGCGCGACCGCACTGCACTGGGCCGCGTTCAACGGCCACCCGGACACGCTGCGGATTCTGCTCGACCAGGGGGCGAAGGTCAGCGCCCAGGACAAGGTACGTGACACCCCCCTGATCGCCGCGGCGAAATCCGGCCACGCTGACATCATCGCAATGCTGCTGGATCAGGGCGCCAAAACCGATGAGGAAGACAAGGAAGGTGGCACGGCGCTGATGTGGGCCGCCTACCAGGGACACCAGCCGGCTGTGAAGCTGTTGCTGGAACGGGGCGCGGTGGTAAACGCCCGCGATGACGATGGTCGCACCACCCTGATCGTGGCACTGCACAGCAAGCAGACCGCGACCGCCAGGCAACTGGTCGAGGCCGGTGCCGACGTCAAGGCAAAAGATGAACTCGGTAACTCGCCAGTGATGGTCGCAGTCTCTAGCGGCAATGCAGAAATCCTGCCACTGCTGCTCGCAAAGGGCGCCGATCCCATGGAGCCCAACCGGGACGGTATACCGGCCGCAATGACCGCAATCCAGACCGGCAAGAACGATATTGTACGTGTATTCCTGGATAACGGCGTAAGTGCAGACCAGCCGATGTTCGAAGGCGCTACCGGGCTCATGATCGCCGCCGGCAATGGCAACGAGGAGCTGGTCAAGCTGTACCTGGACAAGGGTGCAAACATCAATGCTGTAGATGAGGCACAGCAGACCGCATTGTTGTACGCGGCCGACAACGGCGAAAACAGCACCACAGCATTACTGATCGACAAGGGTGCCGACATCAACCACGCCAACCAGTGGCATCGTACTGCGCTGATCCAGGCAGCGGCCAAGAAACAGCCGGAGGTCGTACAAACGCTGGTGAAACACCAGGCGCAACTGGAAGTAAAGGATTCCATGCAACGCAGTGCCCTGCTGGTCAGCGCCCAACAGGCAGACCCGAAAACCAGCAAGATACTGCTGGACGCCGGTGCGGAAGTCGACACCCGCGACATGGACGACAAGACGCCGCTCATGTGGTCCGCCCTGCGTGCGGTCAGGGAGTTGACCGACTCGTTGCTGGAACACGATGCCGATGTCAACGCTACCAACAAGGGCCAGGTAACCCCGTTGATGTTTGCCGCTTCCGCCGGTAAAACTCACAACGTCGAAGCGATTCTGGCGCAGAAACCCGAACTCGACCACCAGGATATCAACGGTCGCACAGCACTGATCTACGCGTCTTCCGCCGACCGCCGCGAGGCAACGCTACTGCTGCTGGAGGCCGGTGCCGATCCCAACCTCATCGACCAGGACGATGAAACCGCCCTGTCCTATGCCATCGAGCTGAAGCTGCCGACAGTAGAAAAAATGCTGCGCGAGCACGGCGCCAAAACACCCGAAGAGCTGGCAGCGGAAACCCCGTAGGAGCAGGTTAATCCGGAATCGTGGCGTTGACGTTCTTCTTCAGCGCTGCCGCCTTCCACAGGTAATACAGCGCCGGGATCAGCAGCATGGACACCAGTGGTGCGGTAACCATGCCGCCGATCATGGGCGCGGCAATGCGCTTCATGACACCGGAGCCGGCGCCGCCACCCAGCATGATCGGTAGCAGGCCGGCGATGATCACCGCCACCGTCATGGCCTTGGGCCGTACGCGCAGCACGGCACCCTCGACGATGGCGGCGCGCAATTCCTCCAGATTTACGGGCCGGGCACGATTCACGGCCTGGTCCAGGTACACCAGCATCACCACGCCGAACTCCGCTGCCACACCGGCCAGCGCTATGAAACCGACCCCGGCAGCCACGGACAGGTTGTACTCCAGCAGGTAGAGCAGCCAGAAACCACCCACCAGCGCCAGTGGCAACGCCACCATGACCATCAGCGCCTGGGTCATGTTGCGAAAGTTGACATACAACAGCATCAGTATGAGCACCAGGGTAACCGGCACGATATACAACAGTCGCTGCTGGGCACGCACCAGGTATTCGTACTGACCGGACCAGGTGATACTGTAGCCCGGCGGCAACGTCACTGCCGCGGCAACCGCCTGCTGCGCCTCGGCAACGTAGGAACCGAGATCGCGGTCCTTGATGTCCACGTAGATCCAGCCATTGAGGCGCGCGTTTTCACTCTTGATCATGGCCGGCCCGTCCTCGATGCGCACATCGGCCAGCTCTTCCAGGCGCATGTGTTCACGACCGGGCGCGAACACCGGAATATTGCGTAATTTGTCGATCGAGTCACGAATGGTGCGCGGGTAACGCAGGTTGATGGGATAGCGCTCGCGACCTTCGACCGTATGGGTGACGTTGGCGCCACCGATCGCGTAGGTGATGATGCCCTGGATGTCGGCTATGCTGATGTCGTGCAGCGCCGCACGGGCCCGGTCCACCTCAATATTGATATAGCGCCCGCCACCGACCCGCTCGGAGTACACCGACGAAGTCCCCGGCACCTTCCCGAGCACCCGCTCGATTTGGGTACCGATACGGTCGATACCCGCCAGTTCCGGCCCGGCGACCTTGACCCCCACAGGGGTCTTGATGCCGGTCGCCAGCATGTCGATGCGCGCCGAGATCGGCATCAGCCAGGCATTGGTCAGACCCGGCACATCGACTACCCGGTCCAGTTCTTCCTTCAACCCGGCCACGGTCAGACCGGGCCGCCACTGGTCCCGGGGCTTGAGCTGGATGGTGGTCTCGATCATGGTCAGCGGCGCCGGATCGGTGGCGGTCTCGGCACGCCCCAGCTTGCCAAACACACGTGCCACCTCCGGAACCGTGGCAATCAAACGATCGGTCTGCTGCAGGATCTCCCGTGCCTTGCCGATGGAAACGCCCGGCAAGGTGGTGGGCATATACAGCAAGTCACCTTCGTCGAGCGCCGGCATGAATTCCGAACCGATACGGGCGTAGGGCCATACCGCCGTCAATACCAGTACCAGTGACCCGACCACCACCAGACCAGGGTGCCGCAAAACGGCATCGATTACCGGCTGGTAACCACGCACCAGAACCCGGTTGAGCGGGTTGTCCATCTCGGGGCGGATGCGCCCGCGCACCAGGTACACGATCAGCACCGGCACCAGCGTGATCGACAGGCCGGCAGCGGCCGCCATGGCCCAGGTCTTGGTGAACGCCAGCGGGATAAACAGGCGCCCTTCCTGCGCTTCCAGGGTAAACACCGGCAGGAAACTGATGGTGATAATCAGCAGGGAGAAGAACAGCGGCGCGCCGACCTCGGATAGCGCCGCCAGAATGACCCCCACACGCTCCTCGCCCGGCTGGCGTTCGAGTTGCTTGTGCACGTTCTCGATCATGACGATAGCCGCATCCACCATGGCGCCGATGGCGATGGCGATGCCACCCAGCGACATGATGTTGGCATTCAGACCCTGCAGATGCATCACCGCGAATGCCGCCAGGATACCCACCGGCAGACTGATCACCACCACCAGCGCCGAACGCAGGTGGAACAGGAACAGTGCGCATACCAGCACCACCAGGATGAATTCCTCGATCAGGCGGTCGCGCAGGGTCTGCACGGAACGCTCGATCAATCCGGAACGATCGTAGGTCTCGACAATCTCCACGCCTTCCGGCAAGCCCTTACGCAGTTCGTCCAGGCGCGCCTTGACCTGTTCGATAGTGGTCAGGGCGTTGGCATTCCAGCGCATCACCACGATCCCGCCCACCACCTCGCCTTCACCATCCAGGTCCGCCACCCCGCGGCGCGCCTGCGGCCCCATGCGCACCTCGGCGACATCCTCCAGTAACAGGGACCGGGCGGTCACCTTGCGCACGAAGGGAATCTTGCGCAGATCCTCCAGGTTGCGGATATAGCCCTTGCCACTGATCATGTATTCCGCTTCGCCCATCTCGATGACCGAACCGCCGACATCCGAATTGGCATCCAGGATAATCTTGCGCACGCTGTCCAGCGACAGGTCATAGGTAAGCAATTTGTCCGGGTCCACGACTACCTGGTACTGCTTCACCATACCACCCAGGGTCGCCACCTCGGCCACGCCGGGCACCGTCTGCAACTCGTATTTCAGAAACCAGTCCTGCAGGCTGCGCAACTGGGCAAGGTCGAGACGGTGGCTGCGATCCACCAGCGCATATTCATAAATCCAGCCGACGCCACTGGCATCCGGACCCAGCGTCGCCTTGACGCCTTCGGGCAATTCCGCGGACACCTGGTCGAGATATTCCAGCACCCGCGAACGCGCCCAGTAGGGATCGGTACCGTCCTCGAAAATGACGTACACGTAGGAATCGCCGAAGAAAGAATAACCACGCACCGTCACCGCGCCCGGCACCGACAGCATGGCGCTAGCCAGCGGGTAGGTGACCTGGTCCTCGATCACCCGTGGTGTCTGGCCGGGATAGGCGGTCTTGATAATGACCTGTACGTCGGACAGATCGGGAATGGCATCCAGCGGCATGCTGCGCGCTGACCAGATACCCCAGCCCGACAATACCAGCGCCAGCAACAGCACCAGCGGCCGGTTATACACCGACCAACGTATCAGTCGATTGATCATGAAGCCGGTTTATAGTTCACGGGCTACTCGGCACGTCAGCAGGTGCGTCCGACTCCTGCGCAGCGCTGCCAAGGCGCAGGAAGCTGGCTCGCAGACTGCTCTCCGAATCGATGAGAAACTGGCCGGAGACCACCACTTCATCACCCTCCTTCAGCCCGGAGCGGATGTGCACCCGACCACCACTCTCCAGCCCGGCCTGCACCGGTACCGCCTGGAAACGGCCGTCACCCAGCGCAATAACCACCCGCGTTTCATTTTCGGTGCGGATCAGCGCTTCACGCGGCACGGTCGGCACATCGGGGATGGGATCCCCGTAAACCTTGATCTTGACGTACATGCCATTGTGCACCAGGGGTTGCGGCACCCGGAATGCCGCCTGCACCGTCACGCTGCGGCTGGTCGGATTGGCGTGCATACGCGGTTTGTCAATGAAGCCTTCCCAGGGCTGGGTCGGGCTGTGGGGCAGAAAAACCTGCACCCGGTCGCGTGCCCGTATCCAGGTGCTGTCGCGCTGGAACAGATCCGCCAACACAGTGGCTTCGGCGTCGGTTGTCACCTGCGCCAGTTCCTGCCCGGGTTCAACAGAGTCACCGGGCTGCACGGCCAGCTTCAGCAGTTGCCCGTCGATCGGCGCACGGATTTCGTAACGCGGCGAGGTCGCGCCGCCGGCCTCAAGTACGGCAAATTTCTCGTCCGTCCAGCCAAACGCAGCCAGGCGACGGCGCAGACTGGCTGAATCCGGCACGGCAACGCTTGCCGTTATTTTTTCCTCCATCTTGGCATCCGCTGGCTGATCCTTGCCGCCATCTTCAGCTTCTGCGGCTATCGCCGGCGCCGCATCGTCTTCGGTCGCAAGCCGCGGCTCGGCCTCTTTGGCCACCGCTGCCAGGTAATCCTTCTGTAGCTGCTCGAAAGCCGGCATGTCGACAACCAGCAGTACGTCGCCTTTTTTCACCAGACGGCCCGCACGGACAGACACCGCGGTCACCACCGCTGCATCGGCCACCTTCACGTTTACTTTCTGTCCCGGTTTCACCGCGCGGATAAAACCGGCCGCCGCGACAATGCGTGCCATGGGCGCACGCTCGAACGGTTCGCTGCGAATAGCGAAGTTATGCATTACCCCGGGGGCCAGCCGCACCACCGGGCCACCGTCTTCGCGGCCGCTTTCCAGGGTATCGTTTGCCACCTGCACCAGGTCCATGCCGCAGATGGGACAGGAGCCAGGCTCACCGGCGATAATTTCTGCGTGCATGGGACACACCCAGGTGGCGTGCTGGTGGTCGTGCAAATCGCCATCGCTGATCGACTCCAGGGTCTGCCCGGTACCGGTTTGCACGAGCACCAGACGGTCCAGGGCAATACCGGCACCAAAAGCGGCGAGCAGGCCGATAGCGACCAGAACACGCTGTGCCGAACTCATAAGCTATCCATTTGCATGGCGTTATCTTTCCCCGATTGGCGGGTAATTTTACTATAGGCATAACCATTTACCTACCCGAAAAAAGAAAAGGCCCGGTCGAACGACCGGGCCTTCTGTTGCTACCTTCAGGACTGGAACGTCCTTCCGGCTAGTACAGCCTTTCCTTTACTACCGGTTGACGGTGATGAAGGTGATGGCATGCGGTGTTGCATTACCCGCAAGTTCAGCACGCTGACCGTCGCCGGCACCGTTCTGCGGCCAGGTCTGGCCGGCATCGCCGAAGTCCATGTCGATACAACCGGTCGGACCTGCACCTGCCACTTGAGCCTTGTTGAAGTCCGGATCCAGATCCAGAGAACCCGTCCAGCGGTTCAGCTTCATCATGCAGATAGTGTCGTCACCGATGGAACCGGTACCCGGCAGACCGTTACCCGGCTCGCCCGAGATCGGAGCTCCATTACGCACCTTGACGTGCGCCAGACCACCGGGGGCATCCACGCCACCTGCACTCCAGACACCCGGCGGGTAGGCATGGCTGACGTCATCGAAGCGACCGAGGCCAAGTGCTCCCAGCAGCGTATCGATATCACCGGCCGGATTACCGTTCACCTCGTCACCCAGGATGGTGCTGATAGCGAACTCACGCAGATCCACGAAGTAGTGCGAGGTAGCGGCGTAACGTTCCCGGTCATCGTGGGCCACATAGTGCGGTCCGCCACGGCTGGTCTCGTTGTCCGGGTGATCATCCGCCGTACCGGGCAGACCATCCTGCCCCAGACCGTCGGTGTACACCACATCGGCTACAAACGGGCAATCGGCTTCACCGTTGTTGGGCCAGTAGTCACCCTTGGGGTTGGAGCCGTTACCGTTACCCGCCTCCGTATAGGGGTTGTCACCGAAGCGGTCAATGTACGGATGCGTACCACCCACACCCTCGATCGGGTGAACACCTGCTCCGCTGGCAGGACCTTCAGTACCCGCATTGCCGAACACGTCGATATTCGGAGCAACACCCGTGTTGTCCCAGTGAGCTACCTCTGCAGCGTCACAGGTGTAGCTGTCTCCAGCCGCCAGCAGATTACGGACACTCAGGGTCACGATACGCATGTCGTGTTCACCCGGGAAATCACGATCGTGGATCGGATCGGCACCACCGCCTCCGTTGGTAGCCGGATGCTGATCGGTCTGGATACCGGAGATCGGGATCACCAGGTAACGATCGTTACGGGTCACGGTGAACACCGAGGCACCCACGCAGGCGCCGAAGTCGTAGACGATCTTGAACTCCGGAGCCGCCACGGTGATGTCGGACGAGTAGTAGATCGCGCCACCACACATGGAAGCCACGAAGGCACCCTTGTGGCTCTTGCGGTTGGTGACCGCCATGGCCATCAGGCCTTCCGGCTCTTCGTGGATCTGGTTTTCCTCGACCCGCGGACCATCAGGCATCTGCGAGATCGCGTACGGGCCGGCGGCCATGTTACTCATGTTCCAGAAGCGAGCCGTGGTACCCAGGTCCTGCGAGGAGGTTCCCGGACCTGCCCCGGAACCGGTCAGCGCCAGGCTGACAGGGTCCGCATAGTCGGAGGCCATCACGATGCCCTGGCCGCCGGCGGCGTTGGACAGGTCGGGACGGATGCCGATACCGTGTGGGTGCGCCAGCAAGCCGGTGTCACCACCCTCTGCCTGACCGCCACCATCCCTTGCCAGGTTGTTAAAGGGAACCACACCGTCTAGCCGCAGTGCCGTGGAGTCCAGAGTGTCACCACCCACGGGCCAGCCATCCGCTTCCTGACCGCCGAAACGGGTCTGCTTGCGTGGCTGGTAACGTTTCGGCCCAAGCATTTCGCCATCTGCAGCGCTGGCATACATGGCCGTGTAGCTCGGGAAATTGGTCAGCGACCTGGGACCCACGTTGGTGCCACTGTCAGGGCCAACACTGAAAGTGCCGTGACCGGCAACCGGGGCAGTGGGAATGGCCACATACTGCCCGACTACAGCCGCCGGACCGGTAGCGAAGCCGTCGAGCTCCACCAGACCACCCGGGGTGGTCAGCACTGGCGGCAGGGAGGGACGAGAGGAACCACCAATCACCGGATTGTAGGTACCCTTGGCACCCATAAAGGTGGCGATCAGGTGACCACCACCGAAGGGCAGCAGATCATCGGTACCGGAAAAATCCGTGACGTCGGCCGCAGCAACAGTCAAACCACACAGATTGTTTTTACTGCGAGCACTGAATGCATCCGCCAGGAAATCCGAGGTATCACTGCCTGGAGAAGCCTTGATATTCATCGGATCGGTAATATCACAACCAAAGGTGTTGGCACTGATCAGCCCGGAAGGGTAGATGTTGCGCGCACCGGTGGCCGGGTGGATCAGGTGCTTCACGTTCATGTGATGCGATTCGTTCAGAATGGATACCGGCGCTACCAGATGCGAGTTGGGATCAGCTGCATTCGGCACACCGCCCATGATGTCTTCCGGGTCGTTCAGGGTTACACCCAGGAAGTTGGGGTTGGTCGGATACACGCTGCCGGTACCATCTCCACCCACCACCAGGTCGATGGCGTTGTTGACGAAGTTGACCGATTCGGACAGCAGGTGGCCTTCGTTCAGACCGGTCGGCGTGCTGGCATCCAGCGAAGCGGGCATTTCCGCGGTATTGACCACTTCACCGTACTCGGTATCACAGGCACCATCGACACAGAAAGGATCCGCGTTGATGACGGCCACAAAGTCTGCATCCGGCAGCGTACCGTCCGGCACACCGACCAGGCCGTCGAGCGGGCTGACATTGTTACCGTCGAGCATCTGGTCGCCCATCCAGGCAATCAGGTACTTGTTGGGGTGATCACCGAAACCCGGCAGCGTGCCCAGGGCTTGCGATAGCTGCGGAATGGTCATTGCACCAAACGACAGGGTGGCAGCTACACTCACTGCGATCCTGGATCGTTTGAATATCTTTTTATCTCTCATGATTACTTCCTTATGCATTTTGAGCTGGAAACCAACTTATAAAAGTTCGCCCTGTAACCAGGCTTCGTCCTATTTTTTTCTGCGCCTTCCAATACCCACAAATCCTGCCAGTCCGGACAGCAGTAAAGGCAGTGCTGCCGGAACTGGAACTTCAGACGTCGGAATTTCGGCAATTTCGAATGCCCATACACCGTCGCCATAGGTCAGGGTCTTGGTCAGCACGAAATAGTCGTGATCCGTTCCGGCTTCAATCGGGGTATCGAAGAAATACTCGAATGAGCCGATCTCGTTATCCACAACAGCCGTTCCAGTCGGATTGCTGACACCATCATCAGACCAGGAGACTGGGCCGGGGTGGAACGGATCGTAGCCAGAGGGATCGTCTACCCAGACCAGTTCGTGCCAATCCGTGACCGCCGGACCCTGTGTGATCGTCACGTGCTCGATCAAGGTTACCGTGCCTCCGTTTCCGTCGGTTTCGAACAGCTTGAGAATAGGCAGCGGATCTGGAAACCAGAATGTTTCTATGTCGATCAGCACAACGTCGCTTGTAGGGCCGATATTCTGAATCTGGAAATCAACCGAATGGTCCCAGCTCTGGCCGAGCGACTGGTCTTCGTACGCGTCAACAATCAGAGCCTGCGAAGATGTCGACGCCAGCGACAACACCGCCGATGCAACCAGGCAATTTAATTTGCTCATTGAGTCTTCTCCATTACTTAGGCGTCATAAAACGCTTTTTTATGAATGGCCCGGGAAACCATCTTGATTAGGCATTGAATAACGGTAACCTTGCAGATCCCGTCTCCTGTTATCAGCGGTTTGTACATCCCCTCCCGGCTGTACTTATTATTGCTTTGTCCGCCTCGTTTGAACTATCAGGAGCCTGCGACAATTTGTCACAGCCAGCCGTGATTCTCTGCATGCAAATATCTAGCCATTATTAATATCTTTTTGATATCTAAGTATCTTCTTCAAAATCGGGCATGGGATCACTGAAACTATAAGAAAAATGTAAACTTATTCGACAAATCAGTCGCAGTGACGGGAACATACTTCCCGGGCTATTCTCGCACTATGCAGATATTCACCATCCGTCTTGCCCGCGCTTCCGCAGCGTTATTTAGCGGTCTGGCCATGCCGCTGGCATTTGCGCCCTTTCCCGCCTGGCCGCTGGCCATTCTGCTTCCAGCAGTACTTTTTTTCCTGTGGCTGAAGGACTTACCGAAACAGGCCGCATGGCACGGGCTACTATTCGGTGGCGGCATGTTCACCACCGGCATCTACTGGATTCATACCAGTTTTCATAGCTTTGGTAATGTCGGCCTGGTTTTTTCACTGCTACTGACGGCCAGCCTGGTAATGATTTGTGCCGCCTTCATCGCGCTACCCGGTTATTTCAGCGCCCGCTGCCTGCAACAACGCGCTAACGGGTTTGCAGCGGTGCTGCTGATACCCACCGGGTGGACCCTGATGGAGTGGCTAAGAGGCTGGATTTTCACTGGTTTTCCCTGGCTCAGCCTCGGCTATAGCCAGATCGACAGTCCGTTGAGCGGCCTGGCGCCGCTAGTGGGCGTGTACGGTATCAGCCTCGCCGTGACGCTCAGCGCCACCCTGCTGGCGCTTGCGCTGCAGCGACCGGAGCCGCGGCGCAGCCTGGCGGCCGGCAGCATTCTGGCCGCCGTATGGCTCGGCGCGCTGCTGCTGAGCGATGTAGTCTGGACCAGTCCGCAAGGCCCGGCGCTGCGGGTCAGCCTGCTCCAGGGCAACATTGAACAACGCTTGAAATGGGAGCCAGAACAACGCCTTACTATCGAAGATACCTATATGGAGATGGTCGAGGAAAACTGGGGCAGCGACCTGATCGTGCTACCAGAAACCGCGCTGCCGGAATTCGACCTTGAACTGAGAGATCTGCTTGAATTTATTGACGAAGAAGCCAAAGCGACCAATACCGCGGTGCTGATCGGCATCCCGATCACCGATCAACAGCAGGGAGAACGCAGCTACAATGGCGTTATCGGCCTGGGCGCTACCACTGGCCGTTACTACAAACGACACCTGGTACCCTTCGGCGAGTATATGCCCTTCCGGGAGCTGCTTCCCGGCCTGTCTCGTTTCCTCGACGCACCACTGTCCGACTTCTCCCCGGGATCGGAAAAAGAAACGGTAATTCTACAGGTTAACGGTATTCCGGTGGGTATCTCGGTGTGTTATGAAGATGCCTTTCCGGCGGAAATCCTGCAGGCATTGCCAGAAGCGCAAATACTGGTCAATGTCAGCAACGACGGCTGGTTCGGCGATTCCCTTGCCCCGCACCAGCACCTGCAGATGACCCGCATGCGGGCACTGGAAACCGGCCGCCCGCTGGTGCGTGCTACCAATACCGGCATCAGTGCAATTATCAGTGAAACCGGTGACTTACAGGCCAGTGCAGGCCAGTTTCAGCGCCAGTCGGTGCGCGGCGAAGTCCAGCCCAGACGGGGCCTGACGCCATTCGCCCGCAGCGGACACCTCCCGTTGGCGGCCATCCTGTTGTTACTACTATTTGCCGGTTGCCGGGTGGCCCGAAAAACAGCCGACTGAAACCGTAAGGAATACCGACAATCCGGGTGATATATCTGCCACAATGACATGTCACAGTGGCGCCCTTTCAGGATACCGCACGCAAAAAGATGGTTCAGGGTTATTTGCGCGATCCCCTTGCCGCCACAGCAAAAACAGAAGACTTATGCCAATGCCTGTCAGGCAGTGACCGGCTCGGAATCCCTGGCAGCCTATACAAACGACCAGTAATGCCACGCAATCCCCGAACTGTAAGCGATCGATAAGTTAGCCTGGAGTACCCTGCCTGGGTACGGAAAATCAAGAACATGAGATGACACCAATCACACTCGGGAGTACCCATACATGACCAGAACAATAATCGGCCTGCTGGCCATCCTGCCGTTGACGCAGATTCACGCGGCTGGCGTCACCCCGGACAATACCTTTGTGATCGATTCGAGCCAGTCAACGGTTGCCGTAACGATCACGGGCGGCGGAGCAAATCCCACCATGGACAGCAGTCCCATGAGCGGTGATTTCACCCTGGTACTCGGCAATCCCGTAGCGGGAACCCCTAATACGTGGAACAGCAACGTCGAACTGGAAACCATCCTCGCCTCGGCCGACAACCCACTGAGCATAGGTACCGGATTTGTCCAGATAGATATCGACGTGTTGGCCTTCTCCGACTTCGACCAGAATAACGCTGACAGCACGTTGCTGGCTGGCGGGCCGCCGATCTCCAGCGGCAGCCTTTCCACAGAAATCTTCTACGAAACCCAGGGGACGGCAACCGTATTCGGTACCACAGGGGAATTCGACCTCAGTGACTGGACCGACGCCATCGACTGGGAAATCTCGGTAGCAGATGATAACTTTCTCGGCGCCACCACCCCTGGTAACCTGGAAGCCTCGATTATGGGCAGCGCGCTGATTCCCCTGCTCGACGGTGGCAACATTTTCGTCGAAGTCTCCCTGGAACTCCTTGGCTCAACGCAATACACCCCCGCCGCAGTGCCGGTTCCAGCCGCAATCTGGCTGTTCGGCCCGGGACTGTTGGGCCTGGTCGGCACCGGCTGGCGCCGCGCCCGCCAGTAAAAGTCGGGGCAGCAGACAAGGAAAAGGGGGCTTGCGCCCCCTTTTTCACCTGCGGTTCTTTTTGGACACGAACCTTTTTACTCCTCCTACCCGGCCAAACCGTCTCTACCGGACGGGTCCGGTAGCACCTGCCGGGAAGCCGCAGCGGGCATCATGACAGGTCGATGTTCGGTAGCCTGAATCAGTCAGCAATTCCCGTACCAGTTTGCGCAAACGCGCACTTTCCCAGGCTGCTGTCTGTCCAGGCTGTCTGCCGGCCCGGTAACGGGGTAATTCATGCCAAAATTATGTAAATCAATTCGACACAAAATAACGCCTATCCCAACAAACGCGCCCGCGTAGTTCATATTTTACTATTCATTATCAATGGGATAGATAATTATTCAACAAGATACCGGATACAGACAATCAAGCCGCTGTTTTAGCGAAATTGTCGCAGAAATGCTCAATTTTTAACTATTTCATGATAATTCAATTAGTTATTCTGTAAGTCAAACCGACACGGGAAATAACAAGACTGCCAATCTGTCATGCCAACACGACAGGGGCAGTCATGGCAAATATTTCGCTGATGACGGAACAGGGTAGAACACGTGCCACAAGATGAGATCGACCATAAAAAAACCCGTGATCAGACACGGGTTTTTTATGGGATGCTGCACCATTCAGCTTCGGCAACTCCTGAAGCCGAAAATCGAATAGGCCGGACACCAGCCCATCAGCCCGGTGACCAGCGGCACAGCCGCAATCAATCCCCAGGGATACAAGGTCGCGACAAAGGGTCCAACAAAGGTCAGCCCCAGTAC
The DNA here is from genome assembly GCA_030621785.1 of Gammaproteobacteria bacterium. Taxonomy (GTDB): domain Bacteria; phylum Pseudomonadota; class Gammaproteobacteria; order DSM-19610; family DSM-19610; genus Thiogranum. The sequence goes on from JAUXGZ010000001.1 coordinate 40,651, forward strand.
CGCTGCGCCACCGACAATCCGCACCGCCCTGTCAATTCCACATACATTCGCCATGTTCGTTCTCCGGTCGCCTGCTTACTGAATAACAGGGGGTACTCTAGGCGCAGGGCACCGCGGATGCAGTGATTTAGTCACACAGATAACGAACTATCCTCCGGCTTCCACATCTCCCATTTGCTGCAGCGCCGGTAACTGCAACACTTCGACCGAGCCGCGACGAACCGCAATCCAGCCTTTGCGTTCAAAAACCTTCAGCTGACGGCTGATCACTTCACGTGCAGTGCCGAGTTCACTCGCCAGCTGCTGATGGGTTGCGGCCACAGGCAGCGTTCCGTTGTGGCTGCGGTCCACCAGCAGCCTTGCCAGCCTCGTATCGACCCGGCCGAACGCGACATCCTCGATCCGCTGAATCAACTCGCCCAGACGCTGTCCCTGACTGCTGAACACGAAACGGCGGAAATCGGCCGACAGGCCCAGTGCCTCATCGAACACCTGCTGCGGGATTACCAGTGCGGTAGTTTGCCGGTCCGCAATGCCCTCTGCGGGGTAGGCTTCGTGGCTGATCAGACAGGAGGTAGTAATCACGCAGGACTCGCCCGAACCGACCCGGTAGAGAACTACTTCGCGGCCGCCCGCCGACAACACCTGCACGCGTACACAACCATCGACTACCACCAGGTAGTTATTGCAGACATCACCGGGGTGAAATACGGACTGACCGGCGGGCAACTGCACCAGGCGCACCTGATCGCGCAGGCGCGTCAATCCGGCATCGTCGACAGGAAAGAAACGATCCAGCAACGCAGCAGTAATCGCCATCCAAAGCCCCCTCATTCAGCAGGGTTTGCAGCTTAACAAAAATTGCCAAAAAAAACGCGAGCTCAAAGCCCGCGCAAGCGTCCGGCCCAGAAAGAGGGAGAGATTCTGAGGAATCTACTGAACCGAAGTTTTTAAACCTAGAACACCATTTGCCAGTTTGCCGTTAACATCCAGTCCGTGCTCATCTGCGGACCATCAAGATTTTCGTATACCGGGATACCTCCTTCCAGCGCCAGTCGGTTACCGCTAAAGACACCGGCGGGTGCGTAAAAGTTCACGCCCGCCAGAAAATCGATCCGCTGGCCACCCTGCAGATCATTATCTGCGGTCGGCACAACATTTTTATTCAGTTGCCGATCATTACCATCCACATCGCCCCATGCCTGGCCCTTGAGCCGCAACGATGCACTCCAGGATGGCAGAAAGCGGTAAGCACCCCAGCCACTCACCTCGATACGATCACCGAAGGAATAGTTGTTGTCATTGTCGCCCAGGCGAACGGTACCCTGTGTCTGTGCACCCCAGGAATGCGCACCCCGGCTCAAGGTCCAGGTCAGCCCCGGCAGCAGGTCCCAGGTACCGGAACCGAGCTGCATCGGATAGGGCAGGCGGGCATTCTTCATGGCCGGCGTATTATCTTTCTCATTGATATCTCCGCTTGGCGCACTCACGCCGAAGTTCACCAGAACCTGGTGGTTGCCCCGATTTGACAGCGCATAGATGCCACTCAGCTTTACATCGCCCACACCCTCACTACCGGTGGTAAACCGCTTGCCCATACGGGTCTTGTGCTGCATGCTCTTTTTTATCCAGGGCGCCATGGCCATGAGGGTGAAATCATCATTGACGGCATACATGGCACCGAACATGTGCATATCGGTGTCCATGTTTTCCGGCGTAACCATGTATTTTTTCAGCACCTTGCCATCGCTCACGCCGCTGGTACCGTCGCGCATTCCATCCATGCGCATGTGCATCCAGGTGTAGGAAAACATCCAGCTACCCTTTGCGTGCACATGATCCGCCATTACACCGGCCGGTGAGCTTGTCAGATGGGTATGATGCTGCTGGTGCTGATCATGATCAGCAGCCTGTACCGCCGGGCAACAGGCCAATGCTGCCAGGAAAATTGCCGAATACTTCATTGTGTCCTCTCCGTCCGCGCATCTTCCTTATCTTGCGGCGAAAGCCGCACTAACTATTCAGCTTAGTGAGCTGAATAATTACGCGAAAGCCTAGCATTGAACGAATGCTTTCTGAATGCGGCACAATGACGCGCGACAATTTGTCGCGCCTCTCACAGATTCAAGCTGCTAGAATTCGCGCATGCACAATCCCGACCCGGCCAATGCCAGCAGCCGCAACCTGAAACGGCTGTTCATGCTGCGTAGCCTGATGATCACCTGGGAGTTGCTCGCCATCCTGGCGGTGCACTTCGGTATTGGCATCCGGCTACCACTGGCACCACTGTCCGCCACCATCGGCATGCTGATACTGGTTAACCTGTGGACCTGGCGGCGTATACGCAGTCGCGCCGATATTCGTGACCACGAGTTTCTGGCCCAGCTGGGCATCGATGTGCTGGCGCTGACCGCCGTGCTGTACTTCACCGGCGGCGCAACCAACCCTTTTGCCTGGCTGTTCCTGATCCCGCTGATTATCGCTGCAACGGTCCTTTCAGCACGCGCGACCTGGCTGATAGCGGTTCTGACAGCCAGTTGCTACACGCTGTTGATGTTCTGGTTTCTGCCACTGGGAGGTAATGAGCATATGCACCATAGCGAGGGATTCACGCAGCACGTATTCGGCATGTGGTTCGGCTTCGTGCTGAGCGCCGCGTTGATTTCGTGGTTTGTGGTGGGCATGGCCAGCACCCTGCGCAGCCGCGACCGGCAACTGGCGCAGGTACGCGAACAGGCGCTGCGTGACGAACAACTGATCGCGCTGGGCACCCTGGCAACGGGGGCCGCACACGAACTGGGCACCCCACTGGCAACCATGGCAGTTGTTACCCGTGAGCTCGAACGAACCGGCACCGATGTCGCAATGCAACGGAAATTCACGATTCTTCGCGACCAGGTAGAACGCTGTAAAAAAGCGCTGTCCGTCATCTCCGCCTCGGCCGGTGAAGCGCGCGCGGAAAGCGGCTGCCTGATGCCGGTAGCGGGATTTCTGCAGAGCATCATCACCGAGTGGCAGGCACAGCGTCCGGATGCCCGGCTCGAGGTGCACATCGACCAGGGACCGGACAGCGCCAGCATTGTGGATGAGCAGACCCTGCGCCAGTCGCTCGCCAACCTGCTCAATAATGCCGCCGATGCCTCGGCCGATCGCTTGACCATCCGGGCAAGGTGGGACGACGACCGGCTGGAAATCGAAATACTGGATCGTGGCCCGGGCCTGAGGTCACAGGTTGCCGCAGCGATCGATCGTCAAAAAACCAGCCACAAGGAGTACGGCATGGGACTCGGCCTGTTCCTGACCCACGCGACCATACGGCGCCTGGGCGGTGATATCGCGCTTTTCGACCGCGATGGCGGCGGCACTTGCACCCGCATACGCCTGGCACTAGCCAGTTTCGAGGCATCCTGATGAGTGCCGGAGAAGAGCTCCGCCCGTCCCTGCTGATCGTCGATGACGACGAGATATTCTGCGAGGTGCTGGCGGATGCCCTGTCGGACCGCGGCTACCGGGTCGCCACGGCGCACAGCATCGACTCCGGCCTGCAACAGGCCAGGGAAATCGAGCCGGAATATGCGGTCGTGGACCTGCGCATCGACCAGGAATCCGGCCTGGTACTGACGCAGAAACTGCACGCGCTGGATGAAAACACCCGCATTGTCATACTGACCGGCTACGCCAGTGTCGCAACCGCCGTCGAAGCCATCAAGCTGGGCGCGGTCCACTACCTGACCAAACCGGCAGATGCGGACCAGATTCTCGCGGCATTACACAAAGACGATGGTGACGCCCAGGCACCGCTGACGGACACCCCGCTCACCGTCCGCAGACTGGAATGGGAGCACCTGCAGCGAGTATTGGGCGAATGTGATGGTAATATATCCGCCGCAGCGCGAAAGCTGCGTATGCACCGCAGAACCCTGCAACGAAAACTGGCCAAAAAGCCGGACAAGGAATAACACAGGAACCCGACAATGAAAAAGACTCTCGCACTCATCACCGCCACGCTGCTGTTGGCACTCGGCATCCACACCGCACAGGCAGGCGACAACCCCCGGGTGGAAATGAAAACCTCCAAGGGTGATGTCATCATCGAGCTATACCCCGACAAGGCACCGGTCACGGTGGAAAATTTCCTGCGCTACGTAAAGGACGGCGCCTACGACCACACCATCTTCCACCGCGTGATCAAGGGCTTCATGAACCAGGGCGGAGGCTTCACGGTCGAGGGCAAGAAGAAGGATATCAAGAGCTATCCGCCGATCAGGAACGAGGCCGACAACGGCCTGAAGAACCTGCGCGGCACCGTCGCCATGGCCCGCACTGGCGACCCGAACTCGGCGACCAACCAGTTCTTCATCAACACGGTGGACAACAGTTTCCTGGATCACACGGGTAAAACATCTCGCGGCTGGGGCTACACGGTGTTTGGCAAGGTTAGCAGTGGCATGGAGGTCATGGACCGTATCTCGAAGGTGGTAACCGGCAGTCACGGGCAGTTCAGCCGGGATGCACCGCTGATGCCGGTCGAGATTTACTCCATTCGGGTCATCGATGGAAGCAGTGAAGCCTCAACCAGTGGCAGCTAACCACACCGTGACACGGCGGTTGCGCGCCCAGACCTGTTCACCGGATCCGGCTACCAGCGGTTCAGCTGCACCGAAATAGCGCGTGTCGACCGCCTTCGACGGCACACCGCGCGAGCGCAGGTAACGCGCTACCATGTCCGCCCGACGACGTGACAGGTCCATGTTGTAACCGGACGTGCCACGGTCGTCGGCGTGCCCGCCCAGTACTATGCGGAAATCATGCTGCTTGCGATACTTGCGGGCAACCTCTTCCAGCACCCGGCGGGTGGCGCGACTCAGCCCGGTGCTGTTGGTCGTAAATAACACGGTCTGTTCTGCCAGAGGCTCAAAATCCAGCTGCAGCAGACCCGCCGTACAGTGCAGAAACTCCGGCAGCGCCTGCCTGAAACGCACCGGCATCAGGGACACCTGCACCTCATCGCGGGCATCGCCCCAGTCTGAAAACTCGATTACCGGCTTCATACCGCTCTCGAGTTCATCGTACAGGCGCTGGGCCTGCTCGCGCGGCACCTCCAGGGGCGTCTTGCCCTTGTGCAGGGTGAAGTTCCCCAGCAGCCGGCCTTGCCCGCCGTGCGTCCACGGCAGTACCGCCGCATGTATCCGTGCAGTCCCGTCCTCTATCGGCGGCTGGTCCACCAGTAGTGAAAACTGCAGTCGATGCCCCGACTGCTGCTCGAAACGTGCCCGGCCGAAACGAGGGATCTCGTGGGTAAGGGTGCAGCGCTGCGCTGCTGCCACCACTGTCCAGCTGGACTGCTCCCAGCTCGCATGGAACTGTTGCACCCGCCCTGCCGCCGACCCGGCAAACAGCAAGCCGGGCAAACACATCCACCAGAGTAACGATCCCGGTATATACTTATGTCTAGTCATACCTTTTTTTCGACGCTATCGGCATAATTCTTGAGTGGTCGTTGTCGATATCTGGGACGCAGTTCCGGAATCTGTCAGGCCGGAATCAGATCTATTTTGTCAGGATCCTGTACAAACTTACAGAATGTGAAAAACCCTGATAATTAGCATTTAATTATATATATAACAAATTCTTATGCACTAATTTACCTTCGGAAAGTGGCCCGCAGAGCTCTTGAGCAATGCCAGAAACCACGGATATAGACCGAAAATAGACGACTTTTTTGCCAAAAACGTCGGAATTTCTTACATTTTTACCCGGAAACACAGGCCTGATACATGAACAAACTCCCTCCCAACTCATAACCATTTGTACATATGTTATTTTTTTTATTTGGCTCGTTTCTTGCTGTACCCACAGGCAACACGTCGCTATCTACTTCGCATGTGCCAACCGGGGCTGGCCTGACACACCAGCTATATAATGGATCAAGAGACCGGATGATCGCGCACGGGAACAGGGACCCATCAGGATACTGGCGTCATGATTCATGACTGAGCACCTGTTACGAGCCATTATTATGACCCTGTGCGCATCGACAATTTCAGGAAATTGCCCCGCCGGCGAGTGGTCGGGCAATGTCGCGGCCGAGTGGACCGGTTTCAACAAGGATCCGCTATCCGGCGAACAGCATCGCAGCTACCCGTCGGTTTCCGCCGAACCCGAGTACTACCACGAATGGGATGATGGCAAACGCACCTTCCTGTTCCGGCCATTTGCCCGTCTCGACAAGAATGATTCACGCCGTACCCACGCCGATATACGCGAACTGAACTTCAGCATGATCGAGAATGAATGGGAACTTACCACGGGCATCGGCAAGGTATTCTGGGGTATCACCGAAAGTCAGCACCTGGTCGATATTGTCAATCAGACCGACCTGGTAGAGGATACCGACGGCGAAGACAAGCTTGGCCAGCCGATGCTCAACCTCGCCCTGATCCCTGACGTCGGCACACTCGACCTGTTCGTGCTACCGGGTTTCCGTACGCGCACCTTCCCCGGCAAACATGGTCGACCCCGATTCGCCCTGAAAATCCGGGACCAGAACGACCCCAAATACGAGTCCGGAGCGAAGGAAAAGCATGTCGACCTGGCAGCCCGCTGGTACCAGATGCTCGGCAACTGGGAAATCGCCGTATCGCACTTTCGCGGTACATCACGCGCCCCCACCTTCAAGTTGACCGGTGGCGGTCCAACTTCACCGCCGGAACTGGTTCCACTGTATAACCAGATCAACCAGACCGGCCTCGAAGTCCAGGGGGTATTCGGCGCCTGGTTGTGGAAACTGGAAGCCATCCGCAACGCCGGCTTCGACAACAAGAACTACAAGGCCGCCACGGGCGGATTCGAATACACCTACGTGCTGAAATCCGGCTTCGAACTCGGCGCCCTGCTGGAATATTCGTGGGACGATCGCGGTCGGGATGCCAACACCCAGTTCCAGAGCGACGTACTGGTCGGCACCCGACTGACATTCAATGACGTGCAAAGTACACAGGTGCTGGCCGGTGTGCTGATCGATACCGGCGGAGCCGGTCGCAGTTACAACATCGAGGCAGAGCGCCGGATCGGCGACAGCTGGAAAGCCTCTCTGGAAGCCCGTGGTGTGTTCCATGTAAGCCCCGATGATTTCATGTACCAGTTCAGGCGTGACAATCTGATACGCATCGATCTGGCCAGATATTTCTGACAATAATTACTACAAAGAGAAATCGAACCCATGAATACCTCGTCCCCGATATCGCAAGAACAGACCGTAACCGACACGCCCGGCAAGCAGAAGCTGACCGGGATTTTCATCGTCGGACACCAGGACTTCTCCATCGACGGCCTGGTCCGCATGATCGAGTCAAGCACCGACAGCTGCACAGTTACCTGCGTGGAAAACATCCAGACCTGCATGCAAAAGCTTGCTACCACCCGACCGGACGTTCTGCTGGTACAGAACGAAATCCTGGCTGAACCGGCAGAACTTTCTATCCAGGACATCTTCCGCCAGGATGCCACAATCCGCATCCTGGTGTTCGGCAGAAACATGACTGACGAACGCCTGTACCGACTGGTTAACGCCGGTGTACAGGGGTACATCAATGAACGCATGAACGGCGAGCACGTCCGCGCTGCACTGCAGAGCATCATTTCAGGCCAGACCTGGATCGAACGCCACATCATGGAGCGCTTCATTACCACCCAGCACGATTTTGATAGCTTGCTGGAAACACGCTTCCTCAACAGAATCGACGAACTGTGCACCCACCTCAGCCGTCGTGAAACAGAAATCCTGTGTCAGGTTATCCGGGGACTGCCGATCAAACAGATTGCAGAAGAAGTTCACTTGTCCGACCAGGGCGTAAAAATGCACCTTTCAAAGCTGTTCAAGAAATTCAAGGTATCCAGTCGCAATCAGCTGATACTGGCCGCTCTGGACGAGATCAGCCCGATAGACCACTTGTCGTTGATGTTGCGCGACGGACTGGAACGCAAACTCCAGCACCTTCCACGCTAGCGCGCACCTTTAGCCTGACGGCCCCACTTTCGGCAAGCTGCCAATTTGGCATAGCAATAACATACACTTAGCGAAGTGTATGTTAGTCACATTCAGCGCTCGATCAAATACTTATAATGGGACCTCGTGAAAATCGGGGCATTCTGGCCTAGAATGCTCATACTGGCCTGCGATTCTGTCATGGAACCAGGACCGGCGGACGGGAGGCAACATTATGCAAAAAAAACTATCGGTCGAGGTGCAGTCCCTCATTGATGCGCAGGACAATCCGTTTGTCCTGATCGACGAGAACTACAACATCGTGGCGGCCAATACAGCCTACCAACAATCCTACAGCGTGCGTGACACGGATATCGTGGGACACAAGTGCCACCAGATATCGCACCGTTCCGAGGTGCCCTGCCACATGAACGGTGAAGACTGTCCGCACAAGCAGGTATTCGATACCCGCAAACCCTACCAGGTTCTGCACATCCACTATGACACCGACTCGCAACCCGAACACGTGCGCATCAAGGGCTCACCGGTGTTCGGCCCCGGTGGAGAAATGTACCTGGGCGAGGCCGTCTTTCCGCTGGCAAACAGTGGCGACCTGGATTGCGAGCAACAACGCATGATCGGCAAATCCAAAGCCTTCCTCCGCTGCATCGAAAATCTTACCCGGGCGGCGGAAACCGATGCAACCGTTCTGTTGTGCGGCGAAAGTGGCGCAGGCAAGGATCTGGCCGCGAAGTACATAAAGAACCGTTCAGATCGAAAAGACCACAATTTCACCATGATCGACTGCGCCGCGATTTCAGAATCTGTCTTTGAAAGTGAACTGTTCGGTCACGAACGTGGCGCCTTCACCGGCTGCGTCGGGCGGCGCCACGGGCTGTTTGAACAGGCCGACGGCGGCACCCTGTTCTTTAATGAAATCGGCGACCTGCCTTCCGCCTTGCAGGGGCGCCTGCTGAATGCCATGGAAACCGGGCAGTTCCGCCGCGTGGGCGGCCGTGAGCTGCTGTCCGCCGATGTACGCATCATCTGCGCCACCAGCAAGAACCTGCGCCAGCTGGTAGCCGGCAACGGTTTCCGGGCCGATCTGTACTACCGTATCGCCGGTATTATCTGCGAAATTCCACCACTGCGGGAGCGCCGCGAGGACATTCCCGAAATTGCCCGGGCCTTCCTGAAACACGTCAGCAACAAGTACAATCGCAGCTACCACCTCGACGACGAAGCTATCGAGCTTCTGCTGCAGCACGACTACCCGGGCAATCTGCGCGAACTGCGAAACGCCATGCAGCGGGCAGCCGCACTGAGCACCAGCGGCCTCATTACCCGACAGGAAATCCACCTGGATACACCGGTTAAAACCGGCATTGTCGACAACGTTCAACAGGCAGACCGGGATAACGGCCAGGAACCGTCCATGAAAGGGCTGGAGTCCCAGTACATTGCAGAACTGCTGGCCGAGCACCAGGGCAAACGCTCCATGGTGGCACAGATACTGGACATCAGCGAACGTACCCTGTACCGCAAGCTCAAGCAGTATGGCCTGCAATCCGTGGGGCGAATCTGAGCCCGGGTTCACGGCAGCTGCGACAACGGGTCTGCATTCCCGGCGACGCATTAATCAGCGGAAAAAAATGAAGCCACCACTCCTTGAGATGATCGATACCCTGCTGTCCATTCCGTCGGTCAGCAGCGTGGAACCGGAACTCGACCAGGGTAACCGGGCGGTCATCGAACAGCTCGCCAACTGGCTGCACGATCTGGGTTACCGGATCGAGATCATACCGGTCGCGAACGAACCGGAAAAGACCAACCTGATAGCGACCCTGGGCAGTGGACCCGGCGGCCTGGTACTGGCCGGCCACACCGACACCGTACCCTGGGACGAGGGCCGCTGGAACACCGATCCTTTCCGCATGACCGAAAAGGACGGGCGCCTGTACGGGCTGGGCAGCAGTGACATGAAAGCCTTTCTGGCGCTGGCCATCGAAGCAGCACAGGCATTCAGCGCCGACCAGCTACGCGAACCGCTTATCCTGGTTGCTACTGCAGACGAAGAAAGCTCCATGTCCGGCGCCCGCGCCCTGTCGGACGCTCGGCTGCCACAGGCACGCCACGCTATCATCGGTGAACCGACCGGCCTGCGGCCAATACGTATGCACAAGGGCATCATGATGGAAGCCATCCACGTAACTGGACAATCAGGGCATTCCAGCGATCCATCCCTGGGCAAGAGTGCACTCGAAGGCATGCACAGCGTCATCACAGAGCTACTGCAATGGCGCCGGGAACTGCAACAGAAAAACCGTGATCCACAATTCTCGGTCCCGGTTCCAACCATGAACCTGGGGCATATACACGGCGGCGATAATCCCAACCGCATCTGTGCGGAATGCGAACTGCATATCGACCTGCGACCACTGCCCGGCATGAGCCTGGAAGAACTGCGCAACACCATGCAGCAACGACTGCAGCACCGCCTCGAAGACAGCGGTCTGAGCCTGAGTTGCAGACCACTGTTTGACGGCGTGCCGGCCATGGAGACGCCAGCCGGCAGTGACATTGTGCGCGCCGCCGAATCGCTCACCGGACACAGCGCAACAGCCGCAGCATTCGCCACCGAAGCACCCTTTTTCAATGGCATGGGCATGAACACGCTGGTACTGGGCCCCGGCGATATCGACCAGGCCCACCAGCCGGATGAATACCTCGCCATGGACCGCATACGACCAACCATCGATCTGCTACAGGCATTCATTGGTAAATTCTGTACCTGAACCAGTAACCCTGTGTTGGGCTTCACAGGCTCAGCCCATACGCCGCGAGCCCCACGCCCTCGCTTGATCAGCTCGCCCCGCGGTGAGAAATACGGGCCAGCGCCTCGCGTGTTGTATTGACGATACCGAAACCGGTACTCTACCCTCATGACCAGAAACACAAAAAATCACACAGAGCAGGATTTTGTCGCCAGCATACGGCAGGCAGCACCGTACGTGCAGGCACACCATGGTTCCACCGTCGTGCTGATGTTCGGCGGCGAGGCGGTAGAGGATGAATCATTCGATTGCCTGGTCAACGACATTGCCCTTATACAAACGCTTGGCATCCGGCTGGTACTGGTACACGGCGCACGCCCGCAGATAGAGCAGCGACTGAAACAACGCAAGGCCGCGATACACTATATAAATGCCCTCAGAGTCACCGATGACGACGCCCTGGCCGCGGTCAGGGATGCCAACGGCAGCCTGCGGGTGGAGATCGAAGCCAGGCTGTCCATGGGCCTGGTGAACGCACCCACACCGGGTGCACGCATCGGCGTTGCCTCCGGCAACTTCGTCATCGCCAGACCCCTGGGCATACACAATGGAGTGGATTACTGCCACACCGGCGAAGTCCGGCGCATCGATGCCGATGGCATTCACCAGCAACTGGATGCCGGCCGCATGGTATTGCTGTCGTCCATCGGCTACTCACCCACGGGGGAGGTTTTCAATCTCAGTGCCGAAGAAGTGGCGACCGCCACGGCCATTGCGCTACACGCCGACAAGCTGGTCATCCTGGTAGAAGGCAAAAGCCTGCGCAACACCCGGCGACAGCTGATTCGTCAGTTGTCACTGCTGGAAGCGGAACAACTGCTGCAGTCACGGCGCAAACTCAACAGTGAATGGATCCGCCATCTGGGCCATGCGATCGACAGCTGCAGGCGCGGAGTAAATCGAACCCACCTGATCGAACGCTCCACCGATGGCGGCCTGCTACTGGAACTGTTTACCCGTGACGGCATCGGTATGCTGATCAGTGCCGAGAGCTATGAGGGACTGCGCCCCGCCAGCATCGATGATGTTGGCGGCATACTCCGGCTGATCGAGCCACTGGAAGAACAGGGTGTACTGGTCAAGCGTTCGCGCGAACGGCTGGAAATGGAAATCAACCACTTCCTGGTAGTCAGAAGAGACGGCATGATCGTCGCCTGCGCAGCACTCTATCCCTGTGAAGGTGGCGCTGCCGAGATTGCCTGCCTGGCGGTACACCCGGAGTACCGTAAGCAGGGCCGCGCCAGCAGCCTGCTCACCGCAGTGGAAAGCAAGGCCCGTCAGGCCGGTATCCGGCAACTGTTCGTGCTCACCACCCAGACTTCGCACTGGTTCCGTGAACGCGGCTTTCACAGTGCGGAACTGGCATCCCTGCCGGTAAAGAGGCGCAGCCTGTACAACTACCAGCGGAAATCCAGGGTCCTGATCAAGGCGATCGAATAGCGTGGCGAAACCACTACGCATCCTGCAAATTACGGATACCCACCTGTATGCATCCCCGGACGGGCGGCTGCTCGGCCTGAATACTCTTGATTGCCTGCAACAGGTCATTGAATTAGCCCGGCAGGCGCCGGCAGCCGAGCTGGTAGTTGCCAGCGGGGATCTGACCCACGATGGCAGCGCCGATGCCTATCAGCGGGTACGCGAATGCTTCGCACCGCTGGGCGTGCCGGTCTACTGCCTGCCCGGTAACCACGACGAAGCCGGCATGCTGAAAGCGCACCTGCAAACCCCTCCCTTCCATACCCGTCCCGCATTGATTCACGGCCGCTGGCAACTGCTGTTGCTCGATTCAACCGTGCCCGGCAGGGAAGGAGGTCATGTCAGCGAAGCGGAACTGGCCGCACTCGATCAGGCTCTGACCCGGCACAGGAACCTGCATGCACTGGTCTTTGTGCATCACCAGCCGGTACCGGTTGGCAGCGCCTGGCTGGACACCATGGCGATTGATAATCCGGACGCACTGTTTGCCGTCCTCGACCGCCATCCCCAGACACGTGCCATCGTCTGGGGGCACGTACATCAGGAATTCGACAGCCAAAGCAAAGACATCCGGCTGCTGGCCACACCATCCACCTGCCTGCAATTCATGCCGGGCAGCAAGGACTTCAGCGTGGACACTCGCCCGCCCGGTTTCCGCTGGCTGGAATTGCATGCGGACGGACGACTCGAAACCGGCATCGAACGCTTGCCAGAGACACCCGGCAGCATCGACCTGACCAGCCGCGGATACTAGCGTACTGTGTAACAAACAACCTGCACCATCACTCTGGCAGCGGGTAACGCTCCATCAGATAGCCGAGACAATCCTGTCGGATAACGCGCTCGTCCAGCGTGAACATGGACGGCATCAAGGCACGCCTGGTCAGCAGCAGACCGTCTTCGACGCGAAAGAACCGCTCCGCAGACTCCTGGCCGTTTTCGTCTCGTGCCTCCAGCGGCATACCCTGTACGCCATCCAGGTGCGCCAGTACCGTACCCGGCGGCAGTTCACGGAAATTCAGATGATCGAGGTCTTGCTTGAAACAAATATCGACCGGATGCTCACCAAAACCAAAACTGTAGGCGCGCGGAACATGTACCGTAGCCACGGTATGAAACAAATCCACGTCGCGGGCGGCCACCGGATGCGCCGGAATCTTGCTGAGGTGCAGGCAGGCATCCAGAAATTCGGTGGCATGTTCCACGCCGGCACGCTGCCCCACCTTGCCGCATTCCACCGTCACCGCCGGGCACAGGCCGGCAAAGGTCATGGACTGCACGCCCGCCGGACGGATGAAGTACACCAGGGTACGGCTGAACAGGCTGCCCAGCTGAAAAAAACGGTGGTCGATGCGGTTGACGCAGGCGTAGTGCGGGTTGATACCGGTATTGTTGTGCAAATCAACACTGGCAAAAGGATTGCGCCGACGCATGGCCTCATAGACTTCGAGCATCATGCGTTTTTCCGGACAGTCTGCATGATCGCCGCCCGGCCATACCCGGTTATAGTCCGGCTGACCGGCCAGCCGCCGCAGGCCGTCACGCGCAGCTTCCACATTGCCCACGAACATACTCAGTGCACGCGGCAGTTCCTGCTCGCGGTAACGCTGCAGCAGTGCCTGCACAGCCAGCAAACCAGTCGTTTCGTTACCGTGTAACAACATCGACACGAACAATGGTTGCTCACGCCGGCCCGGCAGATGAATCAACGCCGGACCACCCAGCAGTTCTGCCAGCTGCCGGGCCTGTGCGTGAATGAAGCCCTCCGGGAGCCGTTCAAAATGCCCGAGCATGCTACTCATGGCTACATCCCCCAGTCATGCACGGGCTCCCTGCTCTGTTGACGCTCATAGATAGCCTCGGTCAGTAGCTGCATATCATTGCCGTGCCGTGCCACCCAGGCACGTTGCCAGCGGCTGCCGGTACAACCATTGTGTATACGCTGCCTGATAATGCCAAGATAGAAATCCCGATCCTGCGCATCAATTTCCAGCAGGTCCAGACCACAGGCTGCCAGCGGCAGCAGTTGGTCGAGCAACAAACTTTGTGCCGGCTGCTTGCGACCATCCAGCCAGCTAATCTGTGCATCCAGGCCCTTCCGTGCAGCGGTGTAGAAGTTGTCACGCGCCGTCGCAAACGGCAGCTGCAACTCGGGCGCACGTTCGCACGTCGCCAGCGAGTGCACCAGCCCGTAGAAAAAGGCAGTATTGGCAATGCAATCGACCACCGTGGGCCCACTGGGCAACACCCGGTGTTCGATACGCAGGTGTGGCGTGGCGTCGTCATCGAAACCGATCAGTGGCCGGTTCCAGCGCCAGATGGTGCCGTTATGCAGGCGCACATAGCGCATCGCGGCATCGGGCTCGTCGAAAGCCGTGGGCAGCAGCACCGGAAAATGTTGCTGGTTCTCAGCAAAGCACTCGAACAGTGACTCCTTCGCGTAGCCAGAACCGAAACTCACCCGTCGTAGCGGTCCGCGTGCGGCACCACCGAGACCTCCAATATCGACCGATTGTTCGAACAGGGGGATGCGGGTCTCTTCCCACAACTCGCGGCCGAACAGGTAGGGCGAATTGGTGGACGCGGCCAGTGTGAGTGCCGATACGATCTGTGCAGCGTTGTAATAGCGTACCACCTGATCGGGACTAACCTTTAAATGCACCTGCAGTGACGTGGTCGCCGACTCCAGCATGACATCCCGGTGCAGGATATTCAGGTGTTCGCGGCCGTGTATATCCAGCTGCAACGGCTGGCCATTGCGCAGTCGCAGCACCTGTTCGTTGAGTGCCCGGTAACGCTTCATTGCCGACATGTTGTTCAGCGTCAGGTCCTGCTGCTGCGCACTCGGCAGGATACCGGTCATAAGTACGCGCACCCCCAGCCCGGCGGCAGCCGACTGGCAACGTTCCCAGGTCTGCTGCAGTTCCTGTTGCAAGCGGCTCAGCGCCAGGCTGTTCAGTGCCTGCGGCTGCACATTCAGCTCAACATTGAACTTTGCCAGTTCGGGCACCACCATCGGGTCATCAAGCCGGTCCAGCAATGCCTGTATCACCGCCGCCGGCCGAGCCTGATCATCGATCAACCAGGCCTCCAGCTCCAGACCGCAGACCGGTACCACATCCGAGAAAGCCCGTTCATCGAACCAGCATTTCAGCAGTGCAGTCTCGCCAGCCAGTCGCTGCTCGAATGCCTCGGAGTCGGCAGAAGTAAAATGACTGCGGGATATTTCATCGCCCATAGCTCAGGTCCGTACACGTTGATCGACTTCCGCCAGTCGCTGCGGGGTACCGATATCCAGCCACTCACCGGCATAATATTCACCGCTCACCTGTCGTGCCGCCATGGCTTTGCGCAGCACCGGTGCCAGTGGAAAAGCGACTGCGGGCAACTCCCTGAACAGATCTACCCGGTAAAGGCCGATGCCGCTGAACGTCAGCCGCTGTTCGCCGTCATCCATCACCCGATCCCGTTGCAGAGTGAAGTCTCCGCGCGGATGATGTTCCGGGTTATCCACCAGCACCAGGTGCGCCAGGCATTCCGGTTCGCGGTTCAGCCGTTGCAACGGATAGTCACACCACACATCTCCGTTTACCACCAGGAAGGCACCCTCGCCCAGCAGGGGCAATGCGCGCCGGATACCACCACCGGTCTCCAGTGCGCCCGGCGGCTCGGGTGAATAACGGATGCGTACACCGAAGTCGGAACCGTCACCAAAATAATCGACAATCTGCTGTCCCAGATGGGCATGGTTAATCACAATACTGGCAAAGCCTGCCTCGCGCAGTGCCTCGATGTGATACTGGATGAGAGGCTTGCCGGCGACTTCCAGCAAGGGCTTCGGCGTACAGTCGGTCAGCGGCCGCATCCGTTCTCCCCTGCCTGCCGCCAGAATCATGGCCGTCAGGGACTGCGACATCAGCCGCCAAGCTCGTCTGCCGCACGCTGTACGATACCACCCAGACCGGCCAGTTCCGGGTAGCACACACAAACGTCCCCGACGTAGGCAAGGGTACGTGGTATATCGGCCAGATAACCTGGCTTGCCGTCGCGGTGATTGAGACGGGCGAAAATTCCCGCGGCCTTCAGATGGCGCTGCACACCCATCCAGTCGAACCAGCGCAGAAAGGTTTCCTCATTCGCTTCGTCGGGGTGGAATACACCACTCTGCAGCGCCAGTTCGTAGTAGCCGCGAACCCAGTCCAGCACACGCTGCTTCGGCCAGACGATGTAGCAATCGCGCAGCAGCGAGACCAGGTCGTAGGTAAGCGGGCCGATGACGGCATCCTGATAATCCAGGATGCCGGGATTATGCCGTTCCACATACATCAAATTGCGCGAATGATAATCCCGGTGCACACAGACGCGTGGCTGCTGTAACGCACTGTCCGCGAGCTGTTCGAAACCCTGCTGCAATAACTTCTGTTCAGATTCATCCAGGCCGATTTTGAGGTGGGTGTCCAGCAACCAGTCCCGGAACAGACCCATCTCGGCCAGCAGCAATGCCCGGTCGTACGGTGGTAAAACAGCATCCCGCGGCCCCAGGCTCTGCAGCGTCGCCAGCGCACCGAGTGCATCACCGTACAGGCGGTCCACGCTGTCGTCATTGAGCTCATCCAGGTATAGCCTGCTCCCCAGGTCGGACAGCAGCAGGAAGCCACGCTCCGGATCCTGCGCATGAATCTCCGGCACATGCAGCCCTATATCCAGAAATAAACCGGTCATTTGCACAAACGGCCGGCAGTCTTCCTGCTCCGGTGGCGCATCCATCAGGACATAACTGGTAGCGCCTTTCCGGACACGAAAATAACGCCGGAAACTTGCATCAACGGACGCCGGCACCAGCTCCACATCCGACCAGCCCAGTTGCTGCTGCGCCCACTGCTGCAGCTGTTCAGAACGCCCGTTCAACGGGGTAGCCACGACAGTGGAACTGTTGTCTGACAAACGTAAGCAGATCCGGTGCAATGCATACAGGCTTCAGCAATCGACAGCAAGGAAGGTCGTCATTCTAGCAGGCCCGACAAACAAAAATCACCTGTACCGTTAACACGCTGATTCGCGCCTGCAACAGGCTCGCAAGCGTTCCCGCAGATCGTCAGCGATCAGGTAAAAACAGGGCACCACCACCAGAATCAATACCGTGGCAAACAGCAGGCCGAAGCCCAGGCTGACCGCCATGGGGGACAGGAAAGCCGTCTGCCCGGTGGCAAAAAAAATCAGCGGCGAAATCCCCAGAAAGGTAGTTACCGAGGTCAGCAGGATCGGACGCACACGGATGCGTCCCGCCTCGACCAGCGCATCGACCCGATCCCAGCCCTGCAAACGCAGCTTACGGGCAAAATCCACCAGGATCAGCGAATCGTTGACCACAATGCCGGTCAGAGCAAGAAAGCCGACCATGGAAAGGAACTGCAGATGATAGCCAAACAGGATATGCCCGACCACAACGCCGATAAAACCGAAGGGAATGGCCAGCATCACCACCAGCGGATCCAGCATTGATTTGAACAGCGAGGCCAGGATAAAGAAGATAAGCGCCAGCGATACCACCAGTGCACGCAGCATACCCTGCATGGAATCGCTCGCTTCCTTTTTCTCGCCCAGAAACAGCAAATGGTATCCCGGCACCTGTTGTTCGAAATCGGCATAGCGGTCTTCGATAAGCCGGGTAACTTCCAGCGGCGTGGTCTGTCGATCGTCTATTTCGGCGGTAACCGTCGCCAGACGCTGTGTATCGCGCCGCTGTATGGTATTCAGACCACGCCCCCGCTGGATATCGGCAACGTCCCCCAGGTAGACGATGCGGCCATCGTCCAGAGTGACCGGCAGTGTTTCCAGGCTGGCATTGTGGCGCACGGCATCGGTATAGATAATGCGTACCGGTACACGCTGGTCGCCGCGCGTGACATGCACTGCTTCCAGACCAAGAAAACCGGTACGCACGGCGTCGGCAAGCTGCTTTTGCGTCAGACCCAGCTGGCGACCGCGTTCATTGAGGCTATAGCGGTACTCGAGCTTGCCGGCATCCAGATCCTGGCGAACATCGTAGACGCCCGGTACCTTGCGCAGGTGGTCACGCAGCTCGCCAGCCAGTTGCAGCAGCCGACCGGCATCCGGACCCACGACACCGATCTCGATATCCGCACCCGCCGGACCTCCCTGGGGACGCAATATTGACATGCGTTTGATACCCGTCAGCGTTTCCAGGCGCTGGCGTACATCCTGTATTACTTCGTCAGTTTCCCGTTCCCGGGTGCCCTCCCGGCTGAATTTCAGGCTGACCAGTGGTGACACAAAGCGTTCGATAAAACCGTGTGGTACCGGTTTTTTCAGATCGATGATGAGCTGGATATAGTTGCTACCGAAACGAAACCGGTTGAAGTCGACGAAAGTAACGCCGACGTTGGTCAACATGGTATCAATTTCATCTTCGGCCACACTTTCCCGAATGGCACTTTCGATACGCCGGGCAAGCCGCTCGGTATCCTCGAGGCTGTAGGTATTGGGCGCCTCGATGTTGGCAAAGAACTGGCCGATGTCGGCACGTCCGAACAGCTGGAACGGCACGCGTGTCATCGCCCAGGAAGTCGCAATGGTCAGTACGGCTACCGCCAGCAGCGTAACGAAGTAGCGATGGCGTAACGCCGTGCGCAGCAGGTTTACATAGTGGTGCAGCCATGCTGACCAGTCGATCCACCCGCTTCTGCGTGGACGCTGTTCCACCCGCAGTAACTCCGCCGCGTGGGATGGCAGCACGGCAAATGCTTCCCACAGGGATCCCAGCAACGCCGCTGCGACCACCACCGGGATTACTTCGATGAAGGCACCCAGCGTGCCGCCAATGGCAAACATGGGCAGAAATGCCGCCACGGTGGTACTGGTTGCAGCCAGTACCGGCCACATGACTTCGCGCGTTCCGGCTTCCGCCGCCTGCTGCGGCGCGGCCCCCTGTTCCATGTGACGATAGATGTTTTCCGTGACAATAATGGCGTCATCAACAATCAGGCCGAGCGCAATCAGAAAAGCGAACAGTGACACCATGTTGATGCTGTAGCCGAGGTAATGGATCAAGGTCACGGCCACCAGAAAAGATACCGGAATACCCATCGCCGTGATCAGTGCCACGCGAAAATTCAGGAACAGGTACAACGACAGCAGCACCAGTACCAGACCGACCAGGCCGGATGACTTGACGGTATTGAGACGGTTTTTCACATACACGGAAAGGTCGCTGAACAAGCCGATCTGCACGCTGGGCGGCAATTCGGCACGCAGACGGGCCGCTTCCTCGTGCACCCGTTCCGAGACTTCGATGGTAGATGCCTGTGCAGTCTTGGTAACGGTCAGGTTCACCGACGGCTCGGCGTTGAAACGTCCCAGGGTCGTGGCCTCTTCGAGACGCAGGCGCACGCTCGCCAGTTCCCCCAGGCGCAGCCGGCCGCCCTCGTCATTACTCTGCACCACAATTTTCTCGATGGCCGCGGGTTCCGGCGTCACCCCCTTGCCACGCAACAGGATATCGCCTTCCCGTGCCTTGACCGAGCCACCCGGAAGATCCCTGAGGTTTTCGCGTACCGCCCGGATCACTTTCTGCAGGGAGACACCCCGTACTGCCAGCAGATGCGGATCCACCTCCACCCACAGCTCCCAGTCGCGATCACCGGCAATCCCCACGCTGGCCACACCCGGCAACTGCAATATACGACGTTTCACCCGCTCGGCAGTATCGTACAGGTAACCCCGATTGGCGTTCCCGTACAGGCTGATGCTGATAACGGGGAAACGGGTTTCCAGCCGCACCAGCTTCGGCTCCTCGGCCTCATCGGGCAAATCGGTAATCTGATCCAGTGCGGTGCGGGCATCACGCATGAACTGATCGACGCTGGTGCCGGGTTTCAGCTTGAGAGTGACAATGGACAGACCTTCACTGGAAGTGGAGGTCATAATATCCAGGTCGGCCATGCCGTCGAACTCTTCCTCGATGGGCAGCGTCACCTGCTGCTCCACCTCTTCCGGAGAAGCCCCCTCGAATTCGGTGCTGATGCGCACCATGTCCAGTTCCACCACGGGAAACATCTCCTGCGGCATGGCGAACCAGGACAACACGCCCACCAGGATTACCAGTACCAGCAGCAGGTTGGTAATCAGAGGGTTGGCGACAGAAAAACGCACCAGGGACATAGGCGGACTCAGCGCATGCCGGCAGGGCGGACAACAACTGCCTGTCCGTCAGCCAGGGCGGCCACATCGCGCACCACCACCCGTTCGCCAGGTTCGATGCCCGCCAGAATCACCTGTTTCAGGCCGACTCGCGGACCGGGCTGCACCGCAACACGCTGCAGTTGATCATCCAGAACACGAAACAGGAAAGCGCCTTCTTCTTCCATCAACAGGGCTGTAGCCGGAATCACCAGTACCCGGTCCAGGGCCATCAGCGGCAGGTGTGCAACTGCCGCCGCACCGGAACGAGTTTCGGATTCCGGCAACTGCAGGCGTATTGCGTGCGTGAAGGTAACCGGGTCCGGGTCCGGCTGCACCGAAACCACGCTGGCCGACCAGGTTTGACCCTCTACGTCCACCTCCACCACCTGCCCGAACTGCAGCGCCCGGGCCACGATACCGCGAACCTGTGCATAGAACTCCAGCCGTGTGTCCGTGATCTCGATCACCTTGAGGACACGGCTGGCAAAATCACCCACTTCCAGCTGCACCTGGTTGACCTTGCCGGTAAATGGCGCCCGCAAACGGGTCCGGTCCAGGTTGTGCTGCGCCCGGTCCACGGCCGCCTGACGCGAAGCAATCCGCGCCGGTCCGGTCGCCACACTACTGCGCAGGCGCCCCTCCTCGGACATGCGCTGGGTCAGCAGTGCCGCAGCATTACCCAGCAGGGTCTTGGAAGCCATCGAGCGCTCGCCAAGACTGTTCAGCCGTTCCACCTCCTCCTCCTGCAGCTTACGACTGCGTTCCGCCAGGGTCAGCAGCTCGCGGTCGCGTTCCAGGTCAGCCTCTGCCTGTTGTAATTCCGCACGCACCTGAATCAGGGCGTCCTGGTAGTCCTGCGACTCCAGTATCAGCAGGACATCACCTTCCTGTACCGACTGACCCGGCTGTACGCGACGCTCCACTACCCGACCGTCTACCTCAAAATTCAACCAGGCACGACGCGACGGCCGCAAATAGCCCGATACCACTTCAACCGGCCGCAGGTTTTCCCGCACAACCCGTTGAACCAGTACCGGTGAAGGCGCCAGCACGCGCAGCTCGGGTTGTTGCGACGGACGCACCAACACCAGCAGCAATGCAGCACCAAATAACAGTAACAGGACAAAAACCTGCCATTGACGAACAAATCGAAGCACAAACGTACACTTACCCAGCTATTGGAGATACAATGATTGTATGCGAATTCATGTTCCATCGGCCAGCACCAGAGTCTGTGCCACACCCTGCTCCTGACAGAATCCGCCACCGGCCGTGAATAAATTCCGTGAATTCCTCCTTGTTGTGACCCTGTCCATAGCAACGCAGCTGCATGCAGAGCCGGTTCCTGACTGCAAGTACCGGCTGAGCGAAGCCTCCTGCTCCAATTTCGACCCCTACCAGCGCGTCTCGCCCTGGGCGGTGTGTCCACCGCTCCCACCGCGCGACTACAACCCGCAATACAAGGGAAACCCGGCGCTGGCGCCCACCCGCCTGTTCGGCAACATGGCCGACCGGACGGGCGGCAGCAAGCTGACCCTGATAGGCAATGCCGAGGTCGAGAAAGGCGACCGGCGACTGCGCGCACAGCACATCAGCTACGACGATCAGTCGGGTCTGCTGGAAGCCTGGGGCGAAATCCGCTATGACGACCTCGAGCTGTCGCTGACAGCCGACCATGGACGGATGTGGATCAACGAGGACCGGGGAGAATTTTTCAATGCCAGTTATCTCTTCTACGACCGCCACGCCCGCGGCACCGCGGAAATTTCCTACCTGCTGGAACCGGGCATTACCGAGTACAACCGGGCCACCTACACGACCTGCCCGGAAAATGATAATTTCTGGCAGCTGCGCAGCAGCAAGGTGACGCTGAATGAAAATACCGGCGTCGGTGTGGCACGCAATGCCAGGCTACACGTCAAGGATGTCCCGGTGCTGTACACGCCCTACCTCAGCTTCCCGATCGACGACCGGCGTAAAACAGGTTTTCTTATGCCGAGCTTCGGCACCTCGAGCAATTCGGGTTTCGAGTTTTCCGTACCTTTCTACCTCAACCTGGCACCGAACTATGATGCGACCCTGACCGCACGGCACCTCGAGGACCGCGGCTGGCAGCTCAATACCGAATTTCGCTACCTGACCCCCTGGTCGAGAGACACCAGCTTCGCTAATCTGGAATACCTGTCCAACGACAACAAAACCGACACCAACCGGAGCCGTTTCACCTTTCAGGACCACTCCCGCTTCAACAAAAATCTGACTACCAACATCGATTACGACCGGGTATCCGACCGCAGTTATCTGCAGGACCTCAATGACAACCTGGGCGTGTCGAGTAAATCCTTCCTGCAACGCACCGGTGAAATAAACTACGACACCAGCTGGTGGGGAGCAGGCGCACGGGTCGATGACTATCAGACCGTGGACCCCGATGTGACACGCGCGAACCGCCCCTATCAACGACTGCCACGGCTGACGTTCAACTTCCATCCCACCATGCACCCGCTGGGCCTGGGCCTGGCGGCACCCACCGAATTCGTGCGTTTCGACCACGATGAAAAAGTAACCGGCGACAGGATAGACCTGTGGCCCTCGCTAAGCATGCCGTTGCAAAGAACGGCCTTCGAGATCACGCCGAAGGCAGCGGTACGTTACACCACCTATAAACTCAGCGACCAGGAACCATCGGATTCCGACAGTCCATCGCGTACCACGCCACTTTTCAGTCTCGACAACCGGGTATTTTTCGAACGCAATCTCAACCTCGGACACGGCAGTTATATGCAGACGCTGGAACCCCGCCTGTACTATCTGTACGTTAAGGAGGAAAATCAGGACGACATACCGGTATTCGACTCCAGCACCCGAACTTTCACCTATAACGAATTGTTCGTCGAGAACCGTTTCAGTGGCGCCGACCGCATGGGCGATGCCAACCAGGCAACCCTGGCACTGACATCAGAGCTTGGTAACCCGGAAACCGGTGCCCGGCTACTGCAAGCATCGATCGGCGGAATCCGCTATTTCAGGGACCGGAAGGTACAGCTCAAGACGGATACACCCATTGAAACGCGGGACTGGTCAGATATCGCCGCTCAACTCGATATAGCTATCGCCAGGGCCTGGACCAGCAAGGCCGACCTGGTATGGGATCCGTACGACGAAAGTACCCGGCGAATCAACGCCCGCATCCAGTACAAGCCGGGATTCAGGAAGATTGCCAACCTGTCTTACCGCTATCTGCGCAAGGAGAACCCGTCCAGCACCAGCAACCGGAACAATGGCCGCAACCAGGACAATACCCAGAACCAGATCGATGCCTCGATACTCTGGCCACTGACGCCAAACTGGCATGTGCTGGGGCGCTGGTATTACGATCTGGATGCTGCGCAGATCCTGGAGCGCACCGCCGGCATCGAGTACGACAATTGCTGCTGGGGCATCCGCCTGGTGGCCCGCGAGTACATAAAAAGGGAAAGCGAAACCAACCAGGCCATCCTGTTGCAGTTCGTATTCAAGGGCCTGGCCCACTTTGGCAACGATATCGAGTCGGAACTCCAGGATGGTATCCTGGGCTATTCGGAAAGACCGGAAGACTGAGCACGCTATGAAATACAAATCCCTTATCTGCCTGATGCTATCCATGGCATGGAATACTACCGGCAGCGCCGCTGAACCTCTGAACCGGGTTGCGGCCATTGTTAACGAGGACGTGGTGCTGGAAAGCGAGTTGAACGCGCGGGAAGAGATGGTAGTAGGCCAGTTGCAAGACCAGCAGCAGACTCAACTTCCGCCCCGCAGCGTGATCCGCAAGCAGGTGCTGGACCGGCTGATCCTGGAAAACCTGCAGCTGCAAATGGCCGAGCGAACCGGAGTCCGTGTTGATGACGAAACCCTCAACTCCAACCTGCGCACCATGGCCCAGCAAAACGGCATGTCACTGGCCGATTTTAGCGAGGCGCTGGAAGCAGACAATATTGACTATGTCGTCTTTCGTGAACAGTTACGCAACCAGATCACCATGGCCCGCATCCGCCAGGAAATGGTGGACAACCGTGTGACGGTTACCGAGCAGGACGTGGATAATCTGCTGGCTAATGCCGCCTCCAATAACGACGAAAACCGCGAGTATCGCCTGTCCCACATCCTGGTATCCGTCCCCGAGGCCGCATCAGCGGAACAAATACAGACGGCGAAGAAACGCGCTGCAGACATTCTGGCACGTCTGCAGAACGGTGCTGACTTTTCACAGATGGCCATCGCTGAATCAGACGCCCAACAGGCACTGGAAGGCGGCGACCTGGGCTGGAGAAAAACCGGTCAACTACCCTCCTTTTTCTCGGATGTGGTGGGCCAGTTGAGGAAAGGCCAGGTCAGCGATCTGATCCGCAGCCCCAGTGGCTTCCATATTGTAAAGATTACCGATATCCGGGGTGAAGAGCGCCACCTTATCGCCCAGACCCATGTACGCCATATCCTGCTGCGTGCCGATGCACTGTCATCCGAACAGGAAACAAAAACTCGTATCGAGCAGCTCTACGAACGCCTGCTGGAAGGCGCCGACTTTGCCAACCTGGCGCGCGCCAACTCACAGGATCCAGGCTCTGCCAGCGAGGGCGGTGATCTGGGCTGGGTCAGCCCCGGGCAAATGGTTCCCGAGTTCGAGAAGGTCGCAGACAGCCTGCAACCCGGTGCCATCGGCAAACCATTCGAAAGCCGGTTCGGCTGGCATATCGTCCAGGTCCTGGCGCGCCGCGAGCATGACGACACGGAAGAGTACCGGCGCTCGCGCGCACGTGAGTCCCTGCTCAAGCTGAAGAAAGACGAAGCACTGGAAATCTGGCTGCGACGCCTGCGCGACGAGGCTTACATCGAGTACATGGACAAGGATACGTCGTCGTAACACGGCAACCGGTTTGACGGAAATACCGCGCATAGCAGTAACCACGGGCGAACCCGCCGGCATCGGGCCGGACCTGTGTCTGTCGCTGGCATCACTGGAGCTTCCCGCCAGAATCGTCCTGATCGGCGACCGTCAACTGTTGACCGAACGGGCTGCACAACTGGGGATTGATTTCCAGGCCGAAGGACCGATTTCCATCGCTGACTGCCCCGTTGCCAGCCCGGTCCAGGCCGGTATCCTGGATCCTGCCAACGCAGGCTATGTCCTGGCAACCCTTGATCGTGCCATACAGGGGTGCATGGACAGTGAATTCCAGGCGCTGGTCACAGCACCGGTACACAAGGGCGTAATCAACGATGCCGGCATTGCATTCAGCGGACATACCGAATACCTGGCACAGAAGACCGGGGCAGCTCAGGTCGTAATGATGCTGGCCGCACCCGGTCTGCGGGTGGCGCTGGCTACCACCCACCTGCCGCTGTCTGCGGTGGCCGAAGCCATTACACCGCAACGACTCGAATCGGTACTGAGCTGCCTGCACCGGGAACTCATACAACACTTTGGCATTCGCTCACCACGCATCCTGGTTGCCGGACTGAACCCGCATGCCGGTGAAGGCGGACACCTGGGCCGGGAGGAAATCGATATTATTGAACCGGTCATCCGGCGCCTGCAGAAGCAGGGCCTGCGCCTGTCGGGCCCGTTGCCCGCGGACACCCTGTTCACCCCGCCCTGCCTGCAGCAGGCTGACGCGGTGCTGGCCATGTACCACGACCAGGGTCTGCCGGTACTCAAACATATCGGTTTCGGCAAGGCAGTAAACATTACCCTTGGCCTGCCCATCATCCGAACCTCGGTGGATCATGGCACGGCACTGGATAAAGCCGGCACCGGTACCGCAGAGCCAGGCAGCCTGGTCGCCGCCATCCACTGCGCGGCTGATATGATCCAGCGCACCTAACCCGCATTTCTCACCACGGGTTAGCCCCGCGATGCCGTCACTGCACTACTTCTACCAGTTCCGGCTCCGGGCCTGCAGCCTGCTTTCTGTGCCATCTGACCGCCGACTCGACTATAGAACGTAAATCACTGTGCTGTGCCTGCCAGCCCAATACCCGGAACGCCTCACCCGGTTCAGCCACCAGCGCAGGAGGATCTCCTTCCCTGCGAGCCGACTCCTTCGTTGGTACAGCGCGTTTACTCGCAGACTCAACGGCCTTGATAACATCCCTGACCGAATGACCGCTGCCGGTACCCACGTTCAGGGACAGGCTCTGTTTTCCCTGCAGCAGATGTTGCAGGGCCCGCACATGGACGTTGGCCAGATCGCTTACATGAATGTAATCCCGCAGTGCGGTACCGTCCGGAGTTGGATAATCGGTGCCATAGATTTCGATATGCTCTCTCTCACCGAGCGCAGCCTGGATAGTCAGCGGTATCAGGTGCGTTTCAGGATCATGGTCCTCACCAATCTCGCCTTCCGGGTCGGCACCTGCGGCATTGAAATAGCGCAATATGGCGTGGCGAAATCCGTAGGCTTTTTCATAATCGCGCAGAATCTGCTCAATCATCAATTTACTCTGCCCGTACGGATTGATCGGCTTTTGTTCGTGATCTTCCTTGATGGGAATACTGTGAGGCACGCCGTAGGTGGCACAGGTACTTGAAAATACCAGACTGGAACAGCCGTTAGCCCTGACGGCATCCAGTAGCGCAATCGTGCCGGCTACATTATTCCGATAGTACTTGTCAGGTGATACAACCGACTCCCCTACGTAGGCAAAGGCGGCAAAATGCAGGACAGCTTGCGGCTTCCAGGTGCTGAATACATGATCCAGCATGGCCCTGTCACTGATGTCGCCCCTGACGAGGGGCCCCCATTTGACCGCCCACTCGTGGCCATACACCAGGTTATCAACGGTAATCGGGAAATATCCGTTTTCCGACAATGCCTTACAGGCATGGCTACCTACATAGCCCGCCCCCCCGGTAACCAGAATCGGTACCGGCTTCATATCAGTTGCTCGTTCAGCAGGCCCTGGAAATACGGGATCGTTTTGGCAAGTCCCTCTTCCAGCTTCACCCCCGGCTCCCAGCCCAGCTCCTTCCTGGCAAGCGTAATATCCGGTTGGCGCTGTTTGGGGTCATCCTGTGGAAGCGTGTTGAATTCAACCCCCGATTCCGTGCCGGTCATTTCGACTACTTTCCTGGCCAGTTCAAGAATCGTGAATTCCACAGGATTCCCCAGATTCACCGGACCGGTAAAACCATCACCACTGCCCATTAGCCGAATCAAGCCCTCTACCAGGTCATCTACATAGCAAAATGACCGGGTCTGGGATCCATCGCCGAATACCGATATTGGTTTGTTTTTCAAACTTTGCACAATGAAGTTGGATACAACCCTGCCGTCGTTCGGGTGCATCCTGGGTCCGTAGGTATTGAAAATCCTGCCGACCTTGATATCGAGTCCGTGCTGACGTTTGTAGTCGAAAAACAGGGTCTCTGCACAGCGTTTACCCTCATCGTAACAGGCACGTGGCCCCAGGGGATTTACGTTTCCCCAGTACTCCTCCCGCTGCGGATGCATAGTCGGATCGCCGTATACTTCTGAAGTAGAGGCCTGAAGAATCCGCGCCTTCACCCTTTTTGCCAGCCCAAGCATATTGATCGCGCCCTGCACCGAGGTCTTTGTCGTCTGCACCGGGTCAAACTGGTAGTGTATGGGTGATGCCGGACAGGCCAGGTTATAAATTTCATCGACTTCAACGAACAGCGGGAAAGTAATGTCATGACGGATGAACTCGAACAACGGGTTATCCATCAGATGGCTTATGTTGCTCTTCGTTCCGGTAAAACAATTATCGACACACAAAACCTCTGCGCCTTCCCCCAGCAGACGTTCGCAAAGATGACTGCCCAGAAACCCCGCACCGCCGGTGACCAGCACCCGCTTTCTTATACTATATCTCATATCATTACCTCACTATATATGTTGCTTCCTGGCAGCCCCGCTGCCGTATATTTCCCATCTGGGCGGTGTATTCAGGTCACGTTCCTGTTCCGCATCGGCGGTAACCAGCAAAGGATAGACGTGCCAGTGGTAGTCATAAACATGACCCCAGTCACGGGCATAGACGCCTACATCCACAAAGTAGTCACCGGCTGGCAGATCGATTCGATCGAAATGCACCCTGGCATCGGTGTCCCGGTCAATATCCGGTATGTCCAGTTGTTCTGTATTGCTATCGAGAAATATTTCGCCTTTTTTATCGCTGACTGTAACGGATAGTATCGGCGACGGTATCGCTTTCCGGGGCGAGCAGGAAATTATCACACTCAGTCCATCGCCCTTTTTTAGTTCTTCTATCGGCAATCCATCGGCTCCCTGAAACCGAACATTGCTTAGCTCCAGTTCCATGGTGCCCTTGCGGTTCTCACCGATGCGTAACTCCTGCCCGTTTCGGGTCCGCCGGACGGGAACATCGGCGTGCCTTCTTCTTTCCGTTTCCAGCAACATCGCGCGTTCATACTGATCCACGACACTCTGTGGTTCCCCGAATGCGGCAACCTTTCCGTCCCGTAACCAGATCACCCGGTCACATATTGCTTTCACCTGCTCAATATCATGCGACACAATCAGGATGGCGCAGCCGTTACGCCTGAAGTATTCGATGCGATCGAGGCACTTCTGCTGAAACGCCAGATCTCCTACCGCGAGTACTTCGTCAATGAGCAGAATGTCGGGAGATGTGTGCACGCTGATGGAGAAAGCAAGCCGAAGCTGCATCCCCGAGCTGTATGTCCGCAGCGGATTGTCGATTGATTCCTCGAGCTCGGAGAACGCTACAATATCATCGAACCGGCGAGCCACCTCAGCCCGCGACAGGCCGGAAATTACACCATTGATAAAAATATTTTCCCGGCCGGTCAATTCGGGATGAAATCCCGCACCAAGCTCCAGCAACGCACCAATCTTTCCATGTACAAGAATCTGCCCCCTGTCGGGCAGCCCGACTCCGCCAATCAATCTCAGCAAGGTTGATTTCCCGGCTCCATTTCTGCCAATTGCACCGACAATCTCTCCCCGACGAACTTCCAGATCAACCTGGTCAAGGGCAAGAAATTGCTCGCTCGCATTCAGCCTGTGCAGCCGGCTGACAAGGGCTTCCTTTAATGTTCCCGGATTCAGCTTGTGCCTGCGTGTGAAGCTTTTCCCAAGACCGCTAACCTTTATCGGAACATCCATCGCTATATTTCTTCCGCAAAGCGGTAGCTATGCCGGATAAAAAGGGCTCGCCCGAACAGCAAAAGAACAAGGGATATTATTCCGATTGTTCCGATAGCCCACCAGTCTATTCCGGACTGGCCGAGCAGAACACTGCGATAGGATTCAACAAAATGCACCATGGGATTCAGTCGATAGAGTGCCTGGTATTCATCCGGGATCATACTCGCATCATAAAATATCGGCGTCATGAAAAACATCAACTGCAACAGCACCACAACCAGGTGACCAAGGTCCCTGAAAACGACGTTAAGCCCTGCCACGACATATGCGAGACTCAGTATAAGAATGAACTGCAAGCCAAGCAGCAACGGCAGGTACACTATTTGACCGTTGATACCGTCACCTGCAATCAGCTGATAGCCGATCAGTACCGCAATCGCCACCACCAGGTTCACCAGGTTACTCGTGACCGTTATAACCGGAAGGATGTCAGGAGGAAAACCCGGAGATCGAACCAGCTCCCGATTTCCGACAATTGCTGCTCCACTCTGTGCAAGCGATGACTGGAACCAGTTCCAGACAATTATTCCGGTAAAAGCAAATACGCCGAACCTGGGGATATTGATTTCCAGCGCCATATTAAACACAAAATAAAATACCACCAGATAAAGCAGCGGGTTGGCCAGCGTCCATGCAAAACCCAGCACCGAGCGTTTGTATCTCACCCTGATATCGCGCAGCACAAGTTCGCGTATCAAGTCGCGGTAATAGGTAAATCCGGCCCTGGTGTGAGAATGCATTATTCCACCCGGGATGCCCGGGCATCAGTAGCAAGTGGAAACTCACTGCGTCCCTCGCGGCGCACTCGACGCCGGGATCTCCAGAGTGTAAAGGGGCCGGCCAGATTCCCCCGGATTTCCAGCAGGATAAGCGAAACCGGATACACACTGTGGCCACGTAGTCGCTGAATTATGCGTTTCACATAGGTACGCGGCAACTCTACCAAAAGGCGAAAAACAGCACGCTTATCGCCATTACGCAACAAGGTGGTGAGATGATAAGCCACATGCCCTTTACTGTAATTGTAAATCTGGCTACGCAACGCCTTTCGATCCCGGCGGTGTGTATGCCATACATAGGCATCGGGTTTATACACCAGGCTATAGCCGGCCTTTATAATCTTGTAAAACAGATAGGTATCTTCACCAACACCACTTGGCATTCCCGGTCCCAGCGCCTCATCCATCAGGCCGATTTTCGGGTCACGAAACACGCTGGCACGAAACGCAGCATTGGCCGTGGCGCCCAGCTTCCAGGTCGGCGCCGCCCTCCGCCGCGAAGCTCTCAGCCAGGGAGGTCCGACTTCAAATTCCTCGAAACCGCGCCCCAGGCCTCCGTATGCCTCGAACAGGTACTGGAATTCGGTTTCCAGCTCTCTCGGCAGAACATTGCCGGTTACGATACCGACATCGCTTCGTTCGAACGGCGCTACCAGTTGCTCGACCCAGTCCGGCGGCATAATTACATCATCGTCAGTGGCGATCACAATATCTCCACTGCTATGTACAAATCCCGCATTCCGCGCATAGGCGAGTCCCTGGCGTGCTTCAGAAACCAGAACAACGCCGGGAAAGTCGGCTACTACCGGTGGCGTTAACCCGGATGAAGGATGATTATCAATCACCACGATTTCGAT
The DNA here is from genome assembly GCA_030621785.1 of Gammaproteobacteria bacterium. Taxonomy (GTDB): domain Bacteria; phylum Pseudomonadota; class Gammaproteobacteria; order DSM-19610; family DSM-19610; genus Thiogranum. Next base: position 71,983 of record JAUXGZ010000001.1, read on the forward strand.
GCGACGCGGTGACTCCTGTTTACACAGGGCCGCGAGACATTCCCTGAGCTGTTCCGGCCGGTCGAACGTAGCGAGCGCGATAGATACACTGACAGAAGCAGGCAGTCGTGATAACTCCGCTGTATCCCGCGCAAGCACGTTCTTTTCGATCAACGATAATTCCGGCTGATAGGGATGATCGCCCATTAACAGGCTGCTTAGCTTCCAGCCCAGTTGATCGGCTATGGCATCACGCAAGCGTGCCGGCGAAATGGACTGCCGCGCATTTTCGATGTCAACCATGCCCAGTAAACGCGTACCAAGAAAGACATACACCCGGCAGGCCGGGTATTTCGACAGGTCATCGATGGCATGCAGCGTGCTCGACAGGTCGACACTTCTGATTGCCATTGGTACGTTGTTCAGCGGTGTATTCATATAATCACCTGCTACTCCGGACGGACGGGTTCAGGAATGCCAACGGTAGTACTGTCCGTTGATTCAGCCCCGTACTCCGCCCGTATCTGTTCGGCTCTTCGCCTTGCTTTTGGATAACGGGTCATGCCAGTCAGTGCGCCACGCAATTCTGCAACAATCAGATCCCGGGGAACGCGTGGCGTAGTAATATAACTTTTCAGCAAACGCCGGATATTCCAGTACCAGAACCACCACAAACCAAAGCGGATAATATCCCGGCGACGGCGAGGATAATTACGGGCACTGCGCATGAAATACGAGTAAAGACCAACCCCGTGGTTTGTCAGCTGAACATGAAGCTCCCTGAAGGTTTTTCTATGCCGGTGCCAGACCAGTGCGGTCGGCTCGTACACCAGGGTATAGCCTTCCTCCAGAACACGAAAAAACATTTCCAGGTCACCACCACCGTTGGTGACGGTGCCGACATCCAGCGCCGGGTCAAAACTGCCGATCTTGCCGAATACCGACCGGCGATATGCCATATTAGCACCGGTTCCGAACTTCCCGGCGCCGATATGCATGAATGGATCTGCACGGCTCGCAGCATCCACGTGATACCAGATGCGCCGGAAACCACGTCCGAAACCCCCGTAACGCTCAAACAGGCGTTGCGCCCCGGTTTCCATTTCCGCAGGTGCCACCAGTCCCGTTACCGCCATAACCGCCGGATCATCCTGGAAAACACGGACCATGGCGCCAACCCAGAGCGGGTCCACGAGTACGTCGTCATCCGTATAGGCAAGTATTTCTCCCCGGGCTTCGTCTATGGCCCGGTTTCGCGCCCAGTCCAGGCCCGGGCGTGGCTCTACTACGTAACGAAAATCGGGAAATTCCGACAGCACCAGTTTTCTGGTTTCATCGGTACCCGGCGCGTTATCCACAATGAGGATCTCGACATTGCCGTAGGTCAGCCTGGTCAACGAAGTCAGACAATCTCTCAGTTGCTCAGCCCGGTCGCGCGTGCAGACCGCGACGGTCACCAGAATATTGTCGGCCGGAACCGGATTACCGGTATCATCTGCGACCTTGATGTTCTCCAGGTTTCGGGGATCGGCAAACGGTGCTTCCAGATTTCGCCTGAGCATCAATTGCAGCAGCTTGTCACTGTACGTCTTGAGGAGGACAGCGCGCACTGCAGAAGCACTGCAGTAACCGTTACACAGCGGCACATCAATATACCCGACCGGATCACCGTTCGACCGGACCAGGCCGTGGATACTGTTGTAGCCCTCGAGGCCCGAGAAACCGGTCAACGGCTGGCTCACCTCTATTTCAAGTACTTTTACACGATCAACCATGGCACTCAAGTGTCTCCGACCTGTCTGGATTGTTGCTGAAGTTTATCGAGATGCCTCCGGCGCTGCTTCAACCTGTACCTCCAGGCTGCCCCACCTGCCGTACTCCGGGCTCCCCGGCCATTTTCGTCCGGAACCGGATGCTGACTGTCCGTCCCCGTTTTGGTCAATTTCCTGCCACGCCCCGGACGCCTAAGGTTTTTTCCCACCAGTCGCTGCAAGCGGCGATTCGCCAGTACGAATGGGTCCAGGGCGGCCGCCCGCGCAAGCAATTGCATGGAAGATGCCGTTTCACCCGCTCGTGTCGCCCGATTGGCCAGGTAGAGCAGGTAATTACTCCGGGACCAGCGAAAAATATACCCCGGGATTTCCGCGTGACGCTTTCTTACTCCAGCCATGAGCATTCGATACGAACGATCCATTAACTTCCAGTCGGCAGACATACTGTCTGCACTTTGCCAGTAACCGGTAAGATACTCGTTAACCACGCGAAACTCATAGTGCTCGGCGACCCGCAGATAGATATCCCAGTCCTCGCAACCCTGTGCGTTTAATTCCCGGTATTCCAGACTGTACATACCCACGCGATCGAAACACCCGCGACGTATCATGGGGGTACTTGAATTCTGAAGAAAGTTACCCAGAAGAAGTGGAAAAAATACAGTTCCCTCTTCTTCCGCTCCCGGCGAATAAACAGCCGGTCTGCCGTCTTCGAAAATACGTACCGACTGCGTATACACCAGACCGACACTGTCCGGACTCGTTCGAAACACTTCCACCTGTTTTGCAATCTTTTCGGGGAACCAGATGTCGTCCGCATCCAGCAGCGCAATATACTCCCCCCTGGCATGTTTAATCCCGAGATTACGCGCTGCCGACACGCCCCTGTTCTCCTGCTGCAGCAGGCTGATACGGCTATCGTCTGCAGACAGACGTTTAACTACGCTGCCGGTTTCATCTGTAGATCCATCATCGACTACCAGAATCTCCAGTACGGCGCAGCTTTGTGCAATAACCGAGCGGACGGTACGTTCAATAACCGTAGCTGCATTGAATGCAGGAATGATTACGGATACCAGCGACCTGTCGCTGTCAGCGCAAGTATTCACGTACATCAGATCCGTTATCTCCGCCCGGCTTGCGTGCTTGCGGAACACGTAACAAACGTCGTATAGCCCACAGCGCGTACTTCTCGGGCATAAGCCATACGGCAGTCAGGGCGAAGCTCAGGCCAGTGGCTTTGAGAACATTCGATTTGCCTGTCCTGAATGGCGCCATTACCACTTCATGAAACCGGGGTGGCGGTTGCGATGGATCCATCAGGCTAATGGCGTATACCGTCACATTTCCCTTCCACGACGTTTTCCATTGCAGCCAGTGCTCAAGTGGCAGGCTGATTCCGATTCGCGTGGCCCGTTCTGATACAAATTCGAAGCTGTTGCGCATCCTGGTCAATCGCAGGCTCAGGGACGGTAACGTGAACTCGGTACCAATCGGGCCGTTATTGCGGTCGTGAATGCGATAGCAGGCGACGGGTTCGTCCAGGGTTGCGATTGGCCCGTACAGTGCTGCCAGCGGGTTCAGGCAGCCATCGGGAAACACCCTGTTATCGGCATCTTCCGGTAGCGGCAAGACTTGCTCGATAAACCATCGAGCCCATGCGTTACCGGACGTCCACGCCTGGGCACAGGCCCAGGGTCCTTTCTCCAGTAACGAATTTTTATAGTTTCCGGATGGCGAAAGGTAGTGAGGTATATTTCTATCCAGCCGTCGGCCGCTGGTATCCACAGCAGTCATGTATCCCTGGCTTTTGGTTATGTGTTTATCATCCAGGAAAGCAGCCACAAAACGTTCGACCGCATCGCTGATCAGACGGTCATCCGCATCAAGGAAAACAATAATTTCTCCGGTACTCGCGGCAAAACCTGCGTTAAACGCCGCACACTGCCCCTGATGGTCGCGGTACAGCGGAGTAATGCGTTTGCCAAATCCGGAAATGTGCTCCGGTGATCCATCAGTTGAGCCATCGTCAACTACGATAATCTCGATATTACCGTAAGTTTGATCCAGAACACTTTGAATCGAATCACATACATAACAGGCATAGTTATAATTGGTGACAATAACGCTTACACGCGGCTCATCTGCCCCGGAAAGGTCCTTTTTCATTGCCATAGTCTTTCGGAAGTACATCGCATCATACAGGGCTCGAAACCACGCGGCGGGGTAGACATATTGACTTTCGGCCACAACCGGGATTTCTGTAACGAATGCCAGACGAAATAGCGTGTTAGCGAGGTTCGGGATGGTCCCCGGGCGCAGAACGGGGCAACAACAGTCGCTGATAAACGCGGATATAGTCAACCTCAAGGTTCGCCGGGAAATTCGTCCGGGACGGGTCTCCACCCTTGCGACCGCCGACGGCCAGCGACAATGCCAGAAAATGGGGGTGGTGGAACGGATTTTCCGGTTCGAGGCCGGCTGCATTTTCTGTACTGCGGAGGTCAATCGCATTCAGCAAGCGGCCGTCCACGTACAGGCGTATGAATGCTTCGCTCCAATCCATGCGCCAGAGGTGAAAAGCCTCCGTCCAGTTATTGCCGAAACCGGCAACCGGACGCTGGCTTATGCTCCAGCCGGGGCGCCCATCCCGGTCACCACCCCAGGCAGCATTGGCCAGTAGCAGGCCCCTGTAGGATTCGAAAATATCAATCTCACCGGAAGCCGGCCATTGCCCGGTCTTGCCGAGCGTCCAGAATACCGGCCAAAGACCGCTATCTACAGGTATTCTTGCCCGTATCTCAAACCGACCATACCGCCAGCTCCACAAGCCCTGCGTCTTCAGGCTCGCCGAAGTATATTCGGCGAACCGGCGGCTTTCCTGCCAACGCGCACTGTCCACAACAAAGTCCGGGTTGTCCTTTCGCTCACGGCGCGCTTCGATAACCAGCATGCCGTCTTTGCAGAATGCATTCTCCTGCTGATACCACTGCAACTCGCGGTTGCGGATAAAGTCCTGTTCATAGACCCAGTGGCGTGGGTCCGGACAGGTCTCCTGGTCAAACTCGTCGGCCCAGACCAGTGCATAGTCATGCTGCGTGTCGTCGTCGAAGGTTTTTTGCGTATCCTGTTCAGGATGGGCCGGGTGCGTGAAAAGCAGCAATGCAGCCAACAGCACTTTCGCGTAGTGCTTTCCGGGCTTAATCCCGACAATTTTACCAGCCAAGTCGACAATCAACGCAAATACCAGGGTCTGTGGATACTCCACCGGCTAAAGCCGGCAGCTTCGGGTTACGGCTAAAAGCCGGATCGATCAGCCATTCGGCCGATTGAAACCTACCCGTCCGCCGCCTGAAGGCAGGGGTTTTACGGATCCCCGATCAGGGACTATAAACCCGGTTTTCCGGTTTCACCATCAATATTTAGCGACTGAATGAGACTGACCGGTTCCCCTCGCATCCATGTGCTTTTACCGCAAGAACGGCCGGAGCTCACTGGCCCGGTGAGCCGGCAACGCCCCGGGCAGCCGTGAATTTCTGCGTGGCAGTAGCTTGACAAATCCGGGGAGTGACCACTACTGTATGCCCGCACGCAACAGGTGTTCCCGGGAATTTCTTCCAGGAACTTAATCGGGAAGCCGGTACGTTCTGTTTTTGAAAACAGGACAATCCCGGCACTGCCCCCGCAACGGTAGATGAGTGCAGGCTGGCCAACAGGCCGCCTGCAGGATAAACAAACGGCCACTGCGCCCGCGGCGTGGGAAGGCGTTTATCCGGTGATTACCACTCATGAGTCCGGAGACCGACCTGCTGTGAACTGAATACTGATCGATGCGCTGTCACGAGGGGTGGCCCGTTGATGCAGACACCTGCCTGGATTGAAACCCGGAACAGGACCGGGTTACCGAGCGCCTGGCAATGATTTATGCCGCGTTTGCAAGCCGACTGTCATCATGTTGCTGCTGTTTGTGGGGCGCAAGAACACGCGGGGGTGTGTCTCGATTGCTTGCCCGGAGTACCAGTCAGTGACTATCAGTAAGCCCGCCAGCAACAATACAGATAAACACATTCGACGCGGCTCACTGCCTTTTTTCGCAACGGCTATAGCCATTGTCGGTAGCGGTACGGCCGTTGCAGAGAGGCCGGGAGGTTTCGGACTGGATACGCCGCCGAATGAAATGGACGAGCTGGTGGTAACGGCTACGCGACTCGCCACCCAGAGGGGACGTATCGCCAGCTCCGTCAGTGTAATTACCCGTGAAGAAATTCAGCGCAGACAATTTCGCAGCGTCACAGATGCCCTGCGTACAGTACCCGGGGTGCACGTGGTGCGAACTGGCGGCCCCGGTCAGCAGACCTCAGTATTCATGCGCGGTGCAAATTCCAATCATACCCTGGTGCTGATCGACGGCATCGAGGTTTCGGACCCGAGCTCGCCCAATGGAGCAGTGGATTTCTCCAATCTCTGGCTCGATAACGTTGAGCGCATAGAGGTTGTCCGTGGGCCGCAAAGTACCTTGTACGGATCCGACGCCATTGGAGGTGTTATACAGATTTTCACCCGTCGGGGTGAGGGCGAGCTCCATGGTGCTGCGGAGATCGAGGGCGGCTCTGACAACACGTTCAATCAGAAAGCAAACGCAGCCGGTGCCACCGACCAGGTTGACTATTCCTTCGGCGTTACCCGTATCGATACCGACGGTGACTCGGTCACGCCATCCAGGCTGCGCGATGGCGTTTCTGCAGAAGATGATAATTACGAGAACTGGACCGCATCGGCCCGAGCGGGCATCGCTGTCAGCAATTCCGTGCAGATGAATTTCTTCGGTCGCTACATCGACAGCGATACCAAACTGGATCCGGAGCTTGCCACGTCATTTGGAGGCACCACAGAAGATCGTGATGCAAAACTGAGCCAGACTACCTGGCTGCTACGCGGAGAGGCTACTGCGCAACTGATGGATGGTTTGTGGGAGATGACGCTGGCGTCCTCGTACACGGACTACAACCGGAATAACCGTAATGATCGTCAAATGCCGTCCGAGACACTGACGCGCACCAACTTCGATGGCGACAAGCTGAAATTTGAAATAAAGAATGATTTCTATGTTGCCGACGAGCATGTGCTGACCCTGGGACTGGAAACCGAAAAGGAAAATATGGATTCTGGCGGGTTTTCCGATTTCGGTGGATTCGTTGTAGGTGAAGAAAGCAACGCCGATACACGCAACAGTGCGGTCTATACCCAGGATCAGTTCAGTTACGGCGACAGCCTTTTTGGTACGGTCGGGCTGCGCTATGATGACAACCAGGACTATGGCAGCGAGGTCACCTATCGCTTTGCGCCCGTCTACCTGTACCGCAGGACCGGCACCCGTTTCAAGGGCAGTGCAGGCACCGGCTTCAAGTCCCCGACGCTTTTCCAGACTGACGGCTTCACGCCCAATAATTTTGGTTCATTTTACCGTGGCAACCCTGATCTTGACGCAGAAAAGAGTTTTGGCTGGGAAGCCGGGTTCGAGCAGGAATTGTGGGGTAGCCGTATGAATTTCGGACTTACCTGGTTCGAAAGCAAGATTGATGACCTCGCACAGGTAGTATTCGACGCTTCGTTTAACAGCACCTACGAGAATATCGACGAGGCCGATATCAAAGGTGCCGAAGCCTTCATACACGTGCAGCCCTTCAAGCCGGTACTGGGACGGATCAATTACACCTATACCGACGCCGAAGATAACAAAACCAACGATAAACTGTTACGTCGGCCGAAGCACAAATTCGATGTCGATCTTGAAATTCGCGCGACCAGCCGCGCCACCGTGACACTGGCGCTCAACGTGGTTTCTGATTACAACGATATTTCGCGCCGCAGCGGAGGCGTCATCAAGGGCGATGACTATGCTGTAGCGAACCTTGCGGCCGAGTATCGGCTCGACAAGAAGTGGCGTCTGTTCGGACGCGTTGAAAACCTCACAGACGAACACTATGAACCTGCAGACGGTTTCCAGGAATCAGACCGCGGTGCATTCGCCGGTGTCGAGTTGCGATTATAGGTGCAACGATGAAACCGGGTGGATCAGCGCGCAGAATTGTTTACTTTGTGTCAGCTTCGCTGCTGGTACACCTGGTTCTGCTTACCGTCTGGCACGGTGATCGATCCACCGGATCCTCAGAGCATGGTACCTTCAAGGTTACATTGGTAGCACGGCGGGGTGACCGTTCCGACACCTCACTGGACAGCGTGCCTGCTGCGGGAATGGCTGAGGCGGTATCTGTGGCAGCGGTGGCGAACCCGGTCAATCAGCAAACAGACCTGAACCGTACTGCGGCAGACGCAGCCGCGCCCCTCGTGACGCTCAAAAGTGCTATTCATGCGATAGCTAAATTGCGGGAAAGCACCGCAAGACCCGCCACCGAAACACCGCACCGCACCACAACGGGTAGTAAAACCCGTACAACAGAGCCGGCGAGACCGCAAACGGATGACATAAGTCGGTATCAAGCGGCCATGTTGTCCGGTAGCCTGACAGGTTCTGTCAGCGACGGGCAACACAACCTGAGCAGTGCAGCCCGGCACAGTCGCATAAACACTTCTCTGTTCAAGGCCTTGCTACCGATATTCAACTATCCTTCGCTTGCCCGCCGGCGAGGTTGGGAAGGACGTGCGAGAATCGGCCTGCACGTCGAGCACGACGGCGATCTGACCAACATCTACCTGGTTGAATCTTCGGGCCACGACCTGCTGGACAGGGCAGCATTAAAAAATATCACCGCCATAGCGAATATACCGGACGCCTCTCGATGGCTGGATAGCGCCGGAATGGATATCGTATTACCCGTGAGTTACCGACTGGGGCAATAGGTGCACCAGGTGTCTGGAGCATAGCGCATGCTGCGGTGCGCAATACCCGCATCCATGAACTCGTCGCTGGTGACAACAAAGCCGTACTTCTCATAGAAAGGAACAGCCGTCGTCTGCGCATGCAGATAAACCACCGGATAATGCTGTTGCCGGGCATAATCGAGCAACGCAGCAAGTATTGAAGACCCCACACCCTGCCTCCGAAATGACGCGATCACCGCCATTCTGCCGATGTGGCCGTCCACCTTGATGCGCCCTGTTCCCACGGGCCGGCCGGCCGTATCGGTGGCGAGCACGTGATAGCTCTCATCATCAAAGCCATCCCATTCCAGCACTTCCGGAACCTTCTGTTCCTCGACAAACACCTGGCGCCTTATCAGGCTGAGTGCCTTGCCATCGGCTTGCCAGCGGGCAGTACGAATATTGAACCGTGCGTCCATCAACTCCCGGCTACCGTCAGCTTGCCTTCATTGTAGAGATCCAGCAGTAACTGTGCCTCGCCAGCGCTCATGGCACCCTCCAGAACCCTGGAGCCGAACTCGCGGTTCGCGCACAGGGTTTTTGCAAATACTGTAGATACCGCGTAATCCTTGCCATCAACGAACAGCAATGTTGTGTTGCCTGACGAGTGCCAGGCAAAGCGGCTGGCAGGGTGTCTGGCAAGCACCGGGCAGGCAGTCAGCAGCGCATCGACTGTGTCGAAGTTATCCCTGTTTTCCGGTGTCAGCTCCACTTTTGCATCACTCACAAAGCATCCTAACCAGCGTGCCAGTTCGGGATGATCCGGGCGCAGGTAATGGCTGAATATTTCCCGGACATTGGACAGTGCATCAGCAGTAATTTCATTGGAGTGGACCTGTAACTTCAGGCCAGGGTCTCTGTATGTCAGCTCGGCGGGAAGCGCCTGGCACAGGTGATCGATAAAACTGCCCAGCATTTCTGCATGCGTGGGGGCACGAAAACCGATGGAGTAGCTCAGGCAGTCGTTCAGGGCGACTCCGTAATGAGAAACACCGGGCGGAATATAGATAAGGTCACCGGGTTCCAGCAGCCACTCCTGTTCAGCGACGAAATCTTTCTGGATACGCAGCGGCGTATCCGCCACCTGGTTATCTTCGCTCACCTGTGCTGTACTGATTTGCCAGCGCCGCTGACCGCCGGCTTGCAGGATAAAGGTATCGTACTGGTCCAGGTGTGGTCCGACCGAGCCCCCTTGAGGAGCATAGCTGACCATCAGGTCATCGAGGCGCCACTCGGGAATAAAACGAAACGCATCGACAATCCAGGCAAGTTCAGGGAGCCATTTTTCCGCGTCATTGACCAGCAAGGTCCAGTGGCTGTCCGGCAACCCGGCAAACAAATCGTCGCTCATCGGCCCGAAAATGGCTTGCCAGGGATACTCTCCGCCCTTTTCAATCACTATGCGCGAATGGACTTCGTCCTCGCACGCCAGGCCTGCAAGTTCTTCTGCACTGATCGGCGACTCAAATCCGGCGAAGGCCTGCCTGACGAGCAGCGGCTGCTTCTGCCAGTAGCTTTTCAAAAAGTCATCGGCCGGCATTCCGCCGAGCGGGCAAATCGGGATTTTCATGCTGCGCGGCACGCTACTCTGGCGACACGCTGACGTCAAGACAGTCTGATTGATGCATATCAACTGAAACGACTCATCGCATGGCAGGCGCGGAGCTACGGGACTGGAACTGTACCCATGGTGAAAGAGTCAACAATCTCCCCCGCCACATTAAAGAATTCAATGCTCACTGCTGCTCCAGTTGCAACGACAAGCATGGCGCCATAATCAGCATTGTAGCGAACCAGACTGTCTGGTAACGGTTCATTGAAAGCACGGGCGCTCTTGCCACCGAGGCCGTTGACAAAGTAGCTAATACCGTCCACGGAAAGACGTTCGTAGTCATGATCGTGGCCAGACAGAACCGCATCGACGCCCCAGCGCGCGAAAGGCCATTGCATTTTTGTGAAAGAGCCGTGTTCCCCGGAGGAATATGGCGGGTGATGAAAATAAACAATCTGCCAGGGCGTGGCGGAGGCTGAGAGTTGCGCCTGCAGCCAGGTCTTTTGGGCTGCATTATCGGATGCACTCCTGAGTGCGCCCTGGCTATCGATAACGAAAAAGTGAACCGGCCCCTTGACGAAATCGTAGTAGCGCTCGCTACCGGAGGTGCCGCTTGTATCTGAACCAGCCGCCGGTAACGTAAAATAGGTCAGATATTCTTCCAGCCCGCCACCATCATTGTAGTCATGGTTGCCCAGGGAGGGAAAGAAAGCGCTGGATGGGGCATCATTGCCTGAACAGTAGCGGCCAGCCTCCGTTTCGGACAAAAATTCACAATAGTATTGCCCGACCGCCGAATCGTAATCGATTACTCCATACCGGTTATCGCCCAGGGTAATGATGAAGTCAGGATTCCAGCCACGCACCAGGGCCGCGACCTTGCCTTCGTGGACATCCAGGCCTGCACCAAAGTCGCCGATGACCGCAAACCGGACCGCCGCGTCAACCGCAACCTGCCCGGATGCCGATGATGCGGCAGGCAAAAGGCAAAGGAGCGCTATGACGAAGAAACTCCCGGTGTATTCACGCATGGTCATAATTCCCGTTTGGCATTCTGCAGAAAAATGCGAGATTGTAAATAGTGCATCCGGACCCCGTACCCGTGGGCGTATATGCTAAATCAAGAGTCAATGGGGCCTGACCCCGTTGATTCAAGTAAATAGATTGCGAACAAGCCATCACGATCTACCCAGTGGCGGACATCTCTAAACCCGCTCCTGGATGCCATCAGGATAAACTCCTCTGGAGTATATTTGTAAGAATTCTCGGTATGCAACGACTCCCCCGCCTCAAAATTGAAACAGTGACCATTAAGCCGCAGCTCTTGCTTATGCCTGCTGACCAGATGCATCTCAATACGCCCTGCTTCTGAATTGTAAAAAGCCCGATGCCTGAAATTTTCCGGGTTGCAATCCATACCCAGTTCCTTACGCATGCGATGCAGCAGATTGAGATTGAATTCCGCCGTTATCCCGGCCGCGTCATTGTAGGCGGCGTCCAGCAGCGATTTACTCTTCCTGGTATCGACGCCGATCAACAGCATGCCATTGTCACCGACAGTGTTACGGACCAGGCTGAGATAATCTCCAGCATCGTCAGGATCAAAGTTACCCAGGCTTGACCCCGGGAAGAACAGCAGACGCTGCCCTTCCGGAGTCTGCTCTGGAATGGGCATTGAGTGGGTAAAATCTACGCACACTGCGCGCACCGGCAGCCAGGAATACTCGCGCGCCAGCTCTCTGGCTGTGGACTTGAGATAGTCAAAGGAGATATCCATGGGAACGAATGCAGCAGGTCGCAAGGCATCGAGTAACAGACGAACCTTGGTGGCATTGCCGGCTCCGGGCTCGATCAGGACACGCCGGGTACCCGTCAGCGAGGCAATCTCGTCCGCCAATTGCGAAAGCATCTTGCGTTCAACCAACGGCGGGTAATACTCAGGCTGCTCGCAGATTCTGTCGAACAGTTTTGAGCCCCGTTCATCGTAGAAAAACTTGGGCGGAATCGATTTGCACTCGCCCGAGAGACCGGCGATCACGGCATCGCGAAAGCTTAATGTTGCGGGTTTATAATCGTGGTAGGTGATGTTTTCCATCAGTAATTCCGGGTCTATCCGGATCTCGCAAAGGATATAAGCAGTTGAATGGCCGTAGATTCATCTGTACTTTTAGCGGTGCAAACCTGTATATCGCCAAAAATACCTTGCAAAACGATGATTGCGTGGACAATCTCAGGAAGCCGCGGCCAGCATGGCAGGCCTTTTCTTGCGCCCGAAAGCCACAAGCGCACCGAGGCCTGACATAAACAGGATTAACGCCGGTGGAACAGGCACCGTAGTAGGTGGTTGTGAGGAGTAACTGGTTGATAGTGAGGTTGCGGTCGCAGTGACCCATATTGTATCACCCTCTTTAAAATCGAAGAGGCTGCCGTCTGCATTCTCCCGGTCGACGGTTATGGTCCCGCTGTTTGAATCATTTCCGAATCCTGTGACATCTACTGAACCATCAAGTACGAAACCGAATTGATCAGGATCTCCGAAATCAGTCCCCTCTCGAATTTCCAACTCAAAGAACGGATTTGCAACCAGGGAATTAGCAGGGCCGCCCGTTTCACTGTTGGTACTATTCACTTCTGCGGAAAGGCTATAGTTGAGGCTAAACGCGTACTGTCCGTCGCCAGGCGCTGTAAAGCGGCCGAACCTGCGTACGTCGGATTCCGCGCGGCCGGTAAAGTTAACCACTGTCTCGGCAAATACCAGGTTTGGCGTCACAGACGTGATCGCATCGGTGGCGAGCCCTCCATCATTTCTTTGCTGGCTTATCGCCCACTCCGGATTCGGATCTATATTGTGAAAGGTTTCGTTTGGAGTTCCTGAAACGGCGCCTTCAATGTAGCGGGTACCAATGAAATCTGCCTGATAATTCCAGGCAATGCTGCTGGTAACATCATTATCATCAGCGGTAACCGTAAAGGTATTCCAGTCGAACTCAGCGGAACTCAACGATGCAGCCTGCGCCACATTAACCATGCAGGCGCAAATAACGCCCAATAGACGTAATTTCATTTTTGTTCTCCTCCGTACGCGTTTATGCCCCGGCACAAAGCTCTTGGTGGCTTATGGTTGTGCTTTTAATAATAAGTAACTCTTATTACTCAAGGGCAAACGACTGTATTTTCAGTTAGTTAGCATAATTAAACTAAATATACCCGATCAGTTAAAGTGCAAGGATAGTCAGACCACTACCGGCCAGTGCTTACATTTTACTTACAGCTCGCAGGGGAGGCAATTGGTTTGACTCTGAAAATGGCTGGAATCGGCCCGGCGCAAGCGCGTAACAGGCAAGCCTTCTATTAAAGTTACAGGCAGATTATCCCGATAAATCCGTGACTGGAAAAAACACACGGATATCAAAAAGATATTTTTGCCGGATTGATGAAGCGTTTAAGCCCCAAAGTCGATCCCGACACACAGATCCGACGATTTTCCCCCACCAGGAGGCAACCGCCGTTTCGCATGGAGGGGTTCACCATTATCGAGCTGCTGATGGCCATCGCCATCGTGGCCATCGTGGCTGCGATTGCCGTACCGTCCTATCAGAAAATCATAGATAAATCAGACAATGCCCGGGCCAGTGTCGATATTTCCAGCATCGCGCCGCTGCTGGATCGGTTTTACTACGAGAATCTTCGCTACCCGATCAGCCTTGCAGAAATCAATGCCGACGACATGCGTGATCCCTGGGGGAATCCTTACCAGTACCTGGGAATCTCAGGCGGTGGCTTCGGGGTGCAAATGAGACTGCGCAAGGACAATAGGCTGGTCCCAATCAATTCCGATTATGATTTATACAGCATGGGCAAGGATGGAAGCAGTTCGGTTCCCCTCACCGCACCAAACAGTCTCGATGATATTGTCCGGGCAAACAACGGCAGGTACATCGGGACTGCGGAAGATTATTAAAAGGGTACTGGATCAAGATGCATCTCGATACTGCCCGCGGTAAATTATCCCGGAAGATTCTCAAACTGTTCCTTGTTTCGGCTTTCCTGCCGGTTGTTATTATTGGCTTTCTTTCCCTTGGTCACGTGGTCAAGCAATTGCGTGACCAGAGCTATGAATTTTCCCGCAAGACCAGCAAGACCATCGGCATGGAGTTATTCGAGCGCCTCGACCAGGCATCTTCGCGGCTCGAGTGGATCGCCAGTCAACTCCGGGCTGCTCCGGAGATTCAGGGTAGCTCCGGCTGGCAGAACAACCTGGAATCATTTCCCGGTTTTGAATCACTGGCGATAGCGTCCAAGGCCGGTGTGATCAGGGTTATCAAGGGGAGCCCCGGGCATCTGCCGGTACTCACCACAGAGCAGAGGAAACATCTTGACCGGGGAGCCGGTGTTGTTTCTGTCCAGGCAGGCGAAGACGGAAAGATTGATATTCTTGCGCTGCACGCTCTTGATCCGGATGACCCGGAAAATGTTCTGGTGGCAGGTAAAATAGCCCCGGATTTTCTCTGGAATATGGAGGATACGCTGCCGGCTTCCAGCAAACTGACTGTTCTCAATTCATCCAATATAATTTTAAATCATTCGTTGTCCAGGCAGGAAGACGATGTCCCGCTGATAGATATAAGATCTCTGTCATCAACGTCCGGTCATTTCGACTGGAGGGCAGCAGGCAACGAATACCTTGCGGGGTACTGGACCCTTTTTACCGAAGGCAGGTTTTTCACCGGTGACTGGACCATTATCGTCAGCCAGACAGAGGGCGAAGCGCTTTCGGCAGTGAGCGCATTCAGGTCGATCTATGTGCCGGTACTGATACTAACTGTGCTTGTCATGTCATTTGCTGCGACTTATCTGATCCGCAAGAAACTGGAACCACTGGTAGAACTCAGGGATGCCACACAACGCATTGCCGGTGGGGATTTTAACGGCACGGTCAGTGTAACCAGCGATGATGAGCTTGGTGAACTGGGCGATGCCTTCAATACGATGACACACAAACTGGGCGGGTTGTTCTCGAGCCTGTCTACCATGGCAGAGATTGACCGCCTGATTCTCTCCTCGTTTGATGCAGCCTATATCGTCTCGACAGCCCTGAATCGCAGCAGCGAACTGACACCCTGTTCAGTCAGCGCGATACTCAGGCTCGATGAAGCTCACCCGCAATCCGGATTGCTGTCAATCAAGGCAAGTCAGCCGGAATCTCCACTGGTTGAAAAACCGGTTCAGCTGTCGGCAGATGAAATCCTGCAACTGAACAACAATCCCGAAGGCCTGTGTGTAAGTTGTGTCGACGACCACCCTGCCTGTATCGGCGAAATGATTGACCGGGATGTGTCCGCCGTCCTGTTGCTTCCCATGTTTATCAAACAGAAGCTGGCGGCAGTCCTGATGTTTGGATACACAGGTGACTGCGAGACCGGTAATGACGAACTCGGTCGTTTGCACGAGTTTTCTGACCATATTGCGGTTGCACTGTCCAATTCCGGCTGGGAAGAAAAGCTGTATCACCAGGCTCATTACGATGCGCTAACCAATCTTCCCAATCGCGCACTGCTGAAAGATCGTCTCGAGCAGGCCATTGCACGGGCGCAAAGAAACGGGTCCTACGTGGGTGTCGTGTTCCTCGACCTGGATCATTTTAAAAGGGTAAATGACTCCCTCGGTCACAGTTCAGGCGACCTGCTGCTGCAGGAGATCGCACATTTGTTGACCAACAGCGTCAGAGATGTAGATACGGTAGTGCGTTTTGGTGGTGATGAATTTGTTGTCATCATTCCCGACATTGATCGCGGCAAGGATGTGATTACCGAGCTGGGTATTGTCGTAGACAAGATACTTGAAATTGCACAACCGAGTGTGCTGCTGGCAAACCATAATGTCCACGTAGAGTTGAGTGTCGGCATCGCGATCTATCCGAAAGACGGAGATGTACCGGATGAACTGGTGAAAAATGCCGACTCTGCGATGTATCACGCCAAGGACCAGGGGCGTGGGTGTTACCGGTTCTATTCGCAGGAACTCAACGCAGAAACGCTGCGGCGACTGGAACTGGAGCAAGACCTGCACCACGCGATCGAGCACGATGAGTTTGAACTGTATTACCAGTCCAAGGTTGATGGTGTATCCGGTGATCTCAAGGCGGCGGAGGCCTTGATTCGCTGGAATCACCCCGAAAGAGGCCTGATCCCTCCATACGAGTTCATTCCAGTCCTTGAGGAAACCGGCTTGATCTGCAAAGTTGGCGAATGGGTAATACAAAATGCCTGCGCCCAGATAAAAGCCTGGAACGATGCAGGGTTCCAGTCAATGCGTATCTCGGTTAATGTTTCACCGCGCCAGTTTCGTGATGCGAATCTCGCAGCCAACGTCGCTGAGATACTTCGAAGCACCAGCACCGACCCGGGCATGCTTGAGCTGGAAGTCACGGAAGAAATGATCATGGCCGATACCGACCAGACCATCGGCATACTGCAGACTCTGCATGATATGGGTTTGTGCATTTCAGTCGATGATTTTGGCACCGGTTACTCATCACTGAGTTACCTGCGGAAACTCCCGGTCGACATCCTTAAGATTGACCAGTCATTTGTCAGCGTTCTTATGGATGAAGCAAGTGCCCAGGCGATTACATCGTCAATCATCGTGCTCGCACACAAGCTTGGGCTCTCGGTCACTGCAGAAGGTGTAGAAACCAGACAGCAGTGGGATCTGCTGCGCGAGTGGCGATGCGATGAATTGCAGGGCTACCTGTTCAGCAAACCGATCCCCGCTGAACAGTTTACGCTACTACTCGAACAACATCATAATGTTATCAGGGAACAGACCACGGTTTTCTGCGACTGATCATGCAAGACGTGATAGCAATGCAAACACTCCGGCAGCTTCGGGTTACTGCTAAAAGCCGGATCGGTCGGCCATTCTGCCGACTGAAACCGTAGGTTAGGCTGAGTGCCGCGAAGCTCAACGGGCTGCCGTGGATACCTTAGCAGCAGCAACCAGGCCACCGGTACGCACGTCGACCAACCACCAGAATTTTTTCAGGTTCTTTGCAGGACAATATTGCTAGTAAATGTAGACCGTACTCGATCATTGTCAAGATTCGTTCTCATTCACATCTCAGCATTCACACCGGACACACTGTCCTCTGCCCCCTGTGTCAGCACTTGGCTGCAACATAAGGGTACACAGAGACATTCCGGTGGATTAGCTGGAGTATAGGAGGGATTAACGCCCTTCCCCCCCGCCAATTCATACCTCCAGGTAACCTATACCCTGTTGCATCTGCGCAATGCAGCAACATTGATATGGTTAAGCGGGAATGCCTCCTTGAATCAGCCGAACAGACCGAACTGCGGCGGCGCTCGACTGTCCGGCAACAGGAGCACGGCTCGCGTCGGCAATTTTTATCCCAAGCCGACGACCTAACGCAACACATCGTCACCTGGCTGGACTGACGGCGAATGCATTCGCCAGGGGTATTTTTAAGCCGCGCTTGAGGTTGGAACATTCGGCATATGAAGCATCGAGCAGGCCATGACGCAACAGGAAATCCAGCACCACCAGGCTGCAATTGGGTTTGAAGTCCATCGAGGTCCGTACGATTTCCGTCACCTCGGCCACAGG
>JAUXGZ010000069.1 GCA_030621785.1 Gammaproteobacteria bacterium
TGGCCGTGACGCGGGGACTGACGGTAACTTCCCGGCCAGTATGGAGCTGTCGACGATGAATGGCCGCAATGGTTTTGTGATTAACGGCGCGAAGGGCGGTGATGGTGTGGGCCGGGTCAGTGGGGCAGGTGACATCAACCACGACGGGGTAACGGACGTGCTCATCGGTGGCCCTGGCGCGGACCCCAACGGTGATCGTTCGGGCGCGGGGTACGTTGTCTACGGGCAAACTTCCGGCGACACGGACCGGGATGGCATTTCAGACGACAGCGATAATTGCATCCACCAGCCCAACGGGCCGCTGGCCCCGGATGCCGGCGGTAACAGTCAACTGGATACAGACGCGGATGGCTACGGGAACCGCTGTGACCCGGACTTCAACAATGATTTGACCATAGATTTTTCCGATCTGGCGCGCATGAAATCTGACTTCTTCGGAACGGACCCGTTGACCGACCTTGACGGCGACGGGAAAACAGATTTCTCTGACCTGTCGATCTTAAAGTCCATGTTCTTCAGTCCGCCCGGTCCGAGTGGTTTGAACCCCTAGCCAATCGTTGCAAACAGGTCCCGTCTGGATTGCGGGTCTCGTGACGCGTGGGTTTTTAAGCTCAAGAAACGGGTTTCCTGGATCCAATGTAACGAATAATCAACAGGATAGATTGGTCCGACCCGGTTAGGAGATTGACCGCTCACCTTGCATTGACTATCGTGTGACCTGACGCTATCGATAAGAAGGCGCTTGTCATGAATACAGTGGTGCAGGAACACGCATTGATCGAGGAGATATGCTCCGGGATACCGGACGTCGTCGCGATCTACCTTTTTGGGTCGGCATCGGCGGCTGAACTGCGCATGGACAGTGACATAGACCTGGCTATTTTGCCGGTCACGGCACTGTCTGCTCCCCGGCTTTGGTCGTTGGCGCAATCGCTCGCCGTTTTAGCCGGGCGTGATGTGGATCTGGTTGATCTGCAATCGGCTTCCACGGTGATGCGGGCGCAGGTTGTTTCCAAAGGGAAATGCTTGTACTGCGCCAATGCGCAACTCTGTGGTGAATTCGAAGACAGGATATATGCGGATTATGCTCGCCTGAACGAAGAGCGGCGCGACATCCTGGATGATATCAGCGCTCGTGGCCGTATATATGGTTGATGACGTCCTGCTGAACAAAGTGGCCATTATCGAGCGTTGTCTGTTGCGGCTGGAACAGGAGTATTGCGGTCACGAGAACGAACTCGAAACAAATTTAACTCGTCAGGATTCCATTATATTGAATCTGCAACGTTGCTGCGAGGCGGCTATCGACCTCGCAATGCATCGGGTGCGCGTAAGCAGGTTGGGGTTGCCGCAGGAAAGTCGAGAAGCGTTTACGCTGCTTTATAATGCCGGGCAGATAGATGAACCACTCATGCGGCGTATGCAGGCTATGGTCGGGTTTCGTAATATTGCAGTGCATAATTACCAGAAGCTGAGCCTGGAAATTGTCCGGGCAATCCTCAATGGAAATCTGGATGACTTCCGGCAATTCTGCACTGTCATGCTGAAGCTGCATAGCAGGCTCCAGGGTGCGGGTCGATAAGGACAACTGATCCCCTCAGGATAGCCTGGTTCTCCCGGTTTTTCACCGCCGTTCAGCAACGTCCAGGAAAACGCCTACTGGTCCACTACCGAGTTCGATTCCACGCGCGTATTCGATCTTTGTCAACATCTTCATGAATACCGGCGACGCGAGCCCTTAGCCAATCGTTGAAAACAGGTTCCGTTTTGGTAGCAGGTCGTCGCGCGGGAACCTGGCGATTAATATAATACGTTTCCGGTGTTCGCCAAGCGAGGCTTCGGTCAGTTCCAGGGTTTGACCACTGGCGGTCGCTTTTTCACCCAGTTTGATGTTCATCCCGCTCAGTCGCATGGAGACCCTGCGTAACCTGAAGTGCTGTTGTGGCTCTCCCAGGACTTCAGTGATTCGATCGATATAATCATCGAGGGTTGTAAGTCTGGCGCGGGACTGATCGAGCGCCTTGCCGGTGTATGCTGATTTTTCTCTCAGACTGGAGATGTCAACCGGTTCAACAGGCGCGTCTCCAATCAGAGGCTCAAGACCTTTGCTTTTCAACTCTGCAACCTTGAGTTGCATCTCTGTGAGATGCTGTTGTTCCTCCAGCACATGCCGGGCGGCGACCAGTTCGGTGATTCGTTCCAGGGCATAGCCGATCAGATTTTCAAAAGCGCAGTGCTCAAGGTTTTTTCTGAGTTCAGCTTCAGTGAGGGAAGGCTTGACGATCCTGTGACTGGTAAAATTTACCGTGGTTTGTTTAACATCCCTTTTGAGGGTATCGCCTTTCAGTTCCAGTCCCAGGACCGTGCGTTCATTGCACTCCATGCTCAGCAGTGCGTAACAGTCCGGGGCGTCAAGCTGCCGGTCAAAAAAGTGGCGAACATCCTGGTTCAGACTGAATGCATTGCGCAAGTCCTTGGCACTGGAGAAGATCGCTTTTACTACGGGATCTTTTCGCCAGCATTTACTGCTGACTTCAATACTATCCGGTATGCCCGTTATTAACCCGGAACAATAATCGAGGGCACGTTCCACACTGGGTTGCAGTTTTTTCCGGTAGTGGCTAACGGCCCGGATTCGGGGATTTATTTCATCGACCACGTGCTCGATGATGTCCTGCAGTTCCCGTTCTCTGGCATGAGTTGCTGCCTTTTCCAGCTTGCGTACGCGGCGTCTGTCTCTTAGTCCGGATAAAAATTCCTGCCAGATCATTTTCTATTACCTGATGCTACAGTAAATCCCGAAGACGGTACCAGGCCATGGCCAGCACCAGTGCCGGGGTACGAAACAGCGTGCCGCCGGGAAAACTCATGTGGGGAATGCGGGTAAATACATCGAATTTCCCGGCGGTACCGGCAATGGCATCGGCCATCAATTTTCCGGCCATGCCGGTCAGGCCTATGCCGTGTCCTGAAAAACCCTGGGCGAAATATACATTGTCCTGCAGGCGCCCGAAGTGCGGCGCACGATTTACGGTAATGGCAACATAGCCACCCCAGCCGTATTCGATCCTTGCGTCGGCGAGTTGTGGGAATACTTTTAACATGCGCGGCTTCATCGCCCGTTCCAGGTTGTGCGGTGACAGGGTGGAGTAGCTTACACGCCCGCCGTAGAGCAGTCTGTGATCACTCGATCTGCGGTAGTAATCGAGTACGA
The DNA here is from genome assembly GCA_030621785.1 of Gammaproteobacteria bacterium. Lineage (GTDB taxonomy): Bacteria > Pseudomonadota > Gammaproteobacteria > DSM-19610 > DSM-19610 > Thiogranum. The sequence goes on from JAUXGZ010000069.1 coordinate 3,215, forward strand.
AATTCATGTCGGCAACCGCCACGTTGTTGGTGATCAGTGAACGTGCACGCTCTTCCCCGAGGGGTTCGGTGGCGACAATATAGGTGCCGACCGGCATGTACTTGTTGCGCAGGCGTTTCTCGGTATCACCCAGGTAAGCGTTGCCGCAGAATACCAGGTAGTCGCAACGCACCTGTCCTGCCGGCGTGCGGACGGTGTTCTGTCGACCGTACCGGATGCCGGTTACCGGTGATCCCTCATGGATGAGCGCACCGGCCTGTTCTGCCGCTTCAGCCAGGCCGAGCGTATAGTTGAGCGGGTGCAGGTGTCCGGACTGCGGGTCCAGCAAGCCTCCCTGGTAGACATCCGTCGCAAGTTCTGACCGTAGCGCACGCTGATCCAGCAGTTGCAGGCCCTGGTAGCCGTATTCGTCCTCCAGTTCCTTTTTCCAGATTTCGAGTTCGCGCTGGTGACGGGGCTTGACTGCAGTGTGCAGGTGACCGTTTTGCAGGTCACAGCGAATATCGAATTTGCTGATCAGTTCCCTGGTATAGCGGACGGACTCGTCAGCAATATCCCACAGCCGCCGGGCATCTTCGGCGCCGACCAGGGCGCGTAACTTATCCATCTCACAGGCATAACCGAAAATGAGCTGGCCGCCGCTGCGCCCGGAGGCGCCCCAGCCGACCCGGTTGCCTTCCAGTAATACGACACGGTAGCCCTTTTCCGCCAGATGCAGGGCGGTGGAGCAGCCGGTGATGCCGGCACCGACCACACATACATCCGCGTTGATTGAGTCTTTTAGCTCGCTACGTCCGGGGGCTGTGTTAGCGCTGGCGGCGTAGTAGGATGTAGCGTGCTGCTGTTTGATCAATTCGAAAGCCCTTTGCAGTGGGGTCTGTGAAACCCTTCCCGACTTAGTGTACATCGCCTATACGGTCGGAAACATCTTTGCCGCCACAGGGTACCATGGCTGTGGGTTAAGCTGTTACGGTCATTCCGGAGCCGGCCGGAATCCATGGAACGAACTCGCCGGATACCTGCAATGGGGAGGAACTGATGCCCGTTATCAAAAGCCGGTTCAGGCCGGCCTGGTGGTTACGCGGAGCTCATGCCCAGACGCTCTGGTCCAATTTTTTTCGTATCAAACCACGGCTGACAATCAAGTGGCAGCGTGTGGAACTGCCTGATGGTGACTTCATCGATCTGGCCTGGTCTGGCCCTGAAGAGGGCAGGACGGTACTTCTGCTGCATGGCCTTGAAGGTAGCATCAGTTCAGACTATACCGTTGGCCTTATGCGCGAACTCAACCGGCGCGGTTATCGTACCTGTTTGATGCATTTTCGGGGTTGCAGTCGCGAACCTAATCGCCTGCCGGAGTGGTATCACAGTGGCAAGACCAGTGATCCGCAACTCATCCTTGAGTTATTAAGAGATCAAATGGGTATAGAGATCTACGCTGCCGTCGGTTTTTCGCTCGGTGGCAATGTGTTGCTTAAATGGCTGGGCGAACAAGGTGCGAGTGCGTCTTTGCAGCGTGCGGCAGTGATGTCTGTGCCTTTTCTTCTGGAACAATGTGCCCAACGTATGAATCAGGGGTTTTCACGGATCTACCAACGGCACCTGGTTAACACCATGCGGCGGAGTTATAAAGAAAAATTCACCAGCATGGTGTCTCCCCTGAATGTCGATATCGATGCACTCAATACTTTCTGGAAATTTGATGACCAGGTTACTGCACCAGTGCATGGATTCAAGGGGGCTGATGATTATTACCGCCGCTCCAGCAGTCGTCAGTTCATCCCCCGCATTTGTGTACCTACCCTGATATTGCACGCTATCGATGATCCTTTCATGTTTCCACATACGCCACCCCGGACAGATGAGTTGCCGGAAAATGTCTGGCTGGAGCTACCGGAACATGGTGGCCATGTCGGTTTTATTAGTGGAATGATTCCCGGTCGGGCCAACTATTGGGGCGAGAAACGCCTGGCAGAATGGATTGACAGTGCCTGAGGCTCAGCGACTGGAATCCTGCCCGGGACACACTCCATCCTGTGTATGTTTCCATTTCAAACCAGGCGCAGATACCACTGGTGTTCCAGCGGGGATACCCGGCTTTCGAACTGTTGTCGCTCTTCATGCTTGCTGCCGAGAAACACCTTGCAGAACCGGGGATCCAGGTAGTCGGCCAGTATGTTGCGATCGGCAAAGGCATCCAGTGCACTGTGCCAGTGGCAGGGAAGCGAGGGGGGCACCTGTTTATAGGCGTTACCGGTAATCGGCTCGCCCGGCCCGATCTTGCGGCTGATGCCGTGGTGTATGGCGGCCAGCAGTACGGCTACCAGCAGATAGGGGTTGGCATCGGCACCGGCAACCCGGTGTTCCAGGCGGCGTGCCTGGGCCGCGCCGGTGGGGATGCGCACCGCAACGGTACGGTTGTTCCAGCCCCAGGTAGGCGACACGGGGGCAAAGGTTTCGGCCTGGAAGCGCCGGTAGGAATTGGCATTGGGGGCGAAGATGGCCATGCTTTCATTCATGCAGGCCAGTAGTCCGCCGATGGCGTGATGCAAACGTTCACTGCCGATCTCACTGTCGCCGGTGAAAATGTTACTGCCGCTTTCATCCAGCATGCTGACATGGATGTGGGTGCCGCTACCCGAGTATTCGCTGTAGGGTTTGGCCATAAAGGTGGCTTCCATACCATGACGTTGTGCAACTGCTTTGATTAGCCGCTTCAGCAGGATGGCATGGTGACAGGCGCCGGCGACATCGGCCTGGTAGACCAGGTTGACTTCGTACTGCCCCGGGGCATATTCGGCCACCGCAGTTTCGACCGGTAGAGACTGTACTTCGGCGGCACGTGCAATGTCTTCAAACAGATCGCGGTAATCATCCAGCTCGTTGATCCCGTATACCTGGGTGCTGCCTTCCCGCTCTCCACTGACCGGCGATACAGGCGGCTGTGGTGCGCCATTTTTGCCGCGCTGGCGATCGATCAGGTAAAACTCCAGCTCAACGGCAATCTGGGGCCGCAGGCCGAGTTCCCCGAAGCGTTGCAATACACTGCGTAGCACCTGCTGCGGGTCGGCGAACCAGGGGGTGCCATCCAGCTGATGCATGATCATGAGCAGTTGCGCAATAGGCTTGTCCTGCCAGGGTATGCGTTTGAGGCTACCGGCAACCGGCCAGCACAGTTGGTCCATGTCGCCGCTTTCGAAACCCAGGCCGGTCGATTCCGACGTGTCACCGGTAATATCGGCGCCAAACAGCGAGCCGGGCAGGCACAGGCCGTCGTGGTAGATTTTCAGTAACGCAGAGCGTTCAATACGTTTGCCGCGCAACACGCCGTTGAGGTCCGGTATCAACAGCTCGATGGTGCGCACCTCGGGGTGCATTTCGAGAAATTCACTGGCCTCGGCCGGGTCGCTCTTGTGTTGCATAGGGAACCTGTACGTATGTTTAATATTTAGTGTAGTTGATAACAAAGGTGTAATCGCTGTCAAGGGTACGGCGTGTTGGATCAGGTGGCCAGCATTGGCGTTTTCACCGGTTGCAAGTCCGGAATCGTGCATGCTATCGTCCAGAATAATGGACAGCCGAATCGACAGGCCTGTTATCGGTCTTCCCGCCAACAGTCATCGAGTTGGAAGGCATGCTTTTCAGGGTGTGGGAGAGAAGTATATTGTCGCGGTGCAGACTGCGGTCGACGGGTTTCCGGTGATACTTCCAGCCGCAACCGAGCCATTGTCGCCAGAGGAAACACTGCAACAGGTCGACGGTATCCTTCTGACCGGAAGCTATTCGAATATTGAACCACATCGCTATGGTGGCGCGCCCAGCGAAGAGGGCACCTTGCACGACCCGCAGCGGGATGCGAGCACCCTGCCGCTGGCCAGGGGCGCCGTTGCCATGGGCGTTCCCCTGCTTGGAATCTGTCGGGGTTTCCAGGAAATGAACGTAGCCTTCGGAGGCAGCCTGCATCAGGCCGTGCATCAGGTGGACGGCCACATGGATCACCGCGAATCAAAAGAGGCTGCGCTGGAAGTGCAATACGGTCCCGCTCACCAGGTACGACTGGCGCAGGATGGTATGCTTGCTGCCATACTGGATGGTGCCAGGGAGATCGAGGTAAACTCGTTGCATGGCCAGGGGGTAGACCGTCTGGGCAAAGAACTGGTGGTGGAAGCCAGGGCGCCGGATGGCCTGGTCGAGGCCTTCAGTGTGGGTGGTGCCGTTGGCTTTGCGATTGCGGTACAGTGGCACCCGGAGTGGCGGGTTATCGAGAATCCTCAGTCCATGGCCCTGTTCAAGGCGTTTGGTGATGCCTGCAGGGAATACTCGGCAAGGCGCAGGCGATTATGAGCGGCATCGATAGCTGGTTGAAAGAACGCAGAATCACCGAGGTTGAGTGCCTGGTCCCCGATATGGCCGGGACCCCGCGTGGCAAGATCATGCCGGCCCACCGCTTCGTGCGCGAGGAGGGCGTGCGTTTACCCGAATCCCTTTTCCTGCAAACGGTCACCGGGGAATACCCCGATGACATGAGTACCACGCATCCGGCCGAGATCGACATGGTACTGGTCCCTGACGAGAACACCATCCGTGTGGTGCCCTGGGCTACCGATATGACCGCGCAGGTGATCCATGATTGCCAGCACCATGACGGTAGTCCGGTGGAAATCGCACCGCGGTACATCCTGCGTCGGGTGCTTGCGCTGTTCGAAGAGAGGGGCTGGAAGCCGGTGGTGGCGCCCGAACTGGAATTCTTCCTGGTAGCGAAGAACACCGATCCTGATTATGAGCTTGAACCACCAATTGGGCGTTCCGGTCGTCAGGAGACGGTGCGCCAGTCCTACAGTATTGATGCGGTCAACGAATTCGATCCGTTATTTGACGAACTCTATGACCACTGCGATGCGCAGGAGCTGGACCTGGATACACTGATCCACGAGTCGGGTGCAGCGCAGATGGAAGTGAATTTTCTGCACGCAGACGCACTCAGTCGCGCGGACCAGGCTTTCCTGTTCAAGCGCACGGTTCGCGAGACCGCGTTGCGCCACGATATCTACGCAACCTTCATGGCCAAGCCGATGAGTAGTGAGCCGGGCAGTGCCATGCATATTCACCAGAGCATCTGCAACCTGGATAATAGCGAGAATATCTTCAGTAACCCGGATGGCTCGCCGAGCCGGCTGTTTTTTGCGTACATTGCCGGGCTGCAGAAATATACCCCCGCAGCCATGAGTATCCTGGCGCCGAATGTGAACTCCTACCGCCGCATTGCACGCCACGATTCCGCACCGATCAACCTGCAATGGGGCTATGATAATCGTACCGTTGGCTTCCGTGTGCCGATCTCCGCTCCGGGAGCCCGGCGGGTGGAAAACCGCGTGGCGGGATCCGATGTCAATCCCTATCTCGCTATGGCCGCATCGTTGGCCTGTGGTTACCTGGGTATGGTGGAGGAACTTGAGCCCGAAGCTCCGTTTGACGCTGACGCCTATGATCTGGACTATGCGTTGCCACGTTCGCTGGACCAGGCGATGCTGCAGCTGGACGGGTGCGAGCCACTGAAAGATGTATTCGGACACCGGTTTGTGGCGGCCTACCGGGCCATCAAGGAACGCGAGTACGAGACCTTCTTCCAGGTGATCAGTTCCTGGGAACGTGAATACCTGCTTCTCCATGTATAACAGGTGTCAGGCGTCGGGTAGCGGCCGGACAAACAGGAAAACTGCATGAACGACACGCCGGAAAGTCTGTCCATCACCAGCGATCTGCAGGAAGCGGATCGCCGTCACCACCTGCACCCCTTCACAGACCACAAGCAGTTGGGTAAAAAAGGATCGCGAGTGATAACCCGCGCCGAAGGGGTCTACCTGTGGGATTCCGATGGTAGCAAGCTGCTCGATGGTATGGCGGGTTTGTGGTGTGTTAACGTGGGTTACGGACGCCAGGAACTGGCGCAGGCTGCCTACGACCAGATGCTGAAACTGCCGTTCTACAATACCTTTTTCCAGACGGCCACGCCGCCTGCCATCGAACTGGCGGCCCTGCTGGCCGAAATTACGCCGGAGCATCTGAATCGCGTCTTTTTTACCAATTCCGGTTCCGAAGCCAACGACACTGTGCTGCGCATGGTGAGACGTTACTGGGATCTGCAGGGGCAACCGGACAAGAAGACCGTTATCAGCCGTATTAATGCCTATCACGGCAGTACCGTGGCGGCCGCCAGCCTGGGTGGCATGAAACCGATGCATGCGCAGGGTGATCTGCCGATTCCGGGCATTGTGCATATTGAGCAGCCCTACTGGTACGAGAACGGTGGTGATCTGTCGCCGGATGAATACGGGATTGTCGCGGCGCGCCGGCTGGAAGAGAAAATCAACGAACTCGGGGAGGACCAGGTTGCGGCCTTCATTGCCGAGCCGATACAGGGTGCGGGTGGAGTCATTGTCCCGCCGGAGACCTACTGGCCCGAGATCAAACGGATCTGCAGCGAATACGATATCCTGCTGATAGTGGACGAGGTGATCTGTGGTTTTGGCCGGCTTGGCCGGTGGTTCGGATCCGACTACTATGGGCTGACACCGGACCTGATGCCGGTTGCCAAGGGACTGTCCTCGGGATATCTTCCCATCGGTGGTGTGATGGTCAGTGATCGAGTCGCCGTGACGCTGATCGAGGAGGGCGGGGATTTCAACCACGGTTTTACCTACTCCGGACATCCGGCCGCCTGCGCGGTTGCCGCCGCCAATGTACGGATATTGCGCGACGAAAAAATCATAGAAAGAGTGGACACGGATACCGGCCCCTACCTGCAACAGCGCTGGCGCGAACTGGCAGACCACCCCCTGGTGGGGGAGGTGCGCGGTGTGGGCTTCGTGGCGGCGCTGGAGTTGGTGAAAGACAAGGCGACACGGACCTTTTTCGAGAAACGCGGTGAGGTCGGTGGCCTGTGCCGGGATATCTGTTTCGACAACGGACTGGTCATGCGCGCGGTGCAGGACACCATGATCATTTCTCCGCCGCTGATCATGAGCCGGGAAGAAATTGATGAACTGGTAACACTCGCGCACCAGTGCCTGGAGTTAACTGCAAAAGAACTCGGCGTATCCTGATACAGCCTGTATATCTGGAAGACAAGGAAGGAGAGAAATTATGCAGAAATATCTGAAATCCATGCTTGCCTGCACGGTACTTGCTGCTGTGCTGTCAGGTTCTGTAACCGCAAAAGACAAGGTGCTGCACGTCTACAACTGGTCGGATTATATTGCCGAGGACACCATCGCCAATTTCGAAAAGGAAACCGGCGTCAAGGTGGTCTACGATGTATTCGACAGCAATGAGGTGCTGGAAGCGAAGTTGCTGGCCGGTAGCACCGGCTTCGATATTGTTGTGCCGTCCGCGGCTTTCCTCGGACGCCAGATCCAGGCGGGTATCTTCCAGCCACTCGACAGATCCAGGCTGCCCAACTACAAGAACCTGGACAAGGCGCTGATGGCCAGGCTGGAAACCGTGGATCCGGGCAACCAGCACGCTATCCCCTATCTATGGGGCACCACCGGTATCGGCTATAACCCCGCGAAAGTAGAGAAGGCGCTGGGCAAGGATGCCCCGGTGGATAGCTGGGACCTGGTATTCAAGACTGAATACATGTCCAAACTACACGGCTGCGGAGTAGCCTTCCTGGATGCGCCCAGTGAAATCATACCGGCCGCACTAAAATACCTGGGGCTGGATCCCAACAGCAAGAACCCGGACGACTACAAGAAGGCCGGCAAGCTGCTGGCCGAGGTGCGCCCCTATATCACCTATTTCCATTCTTCACAGTACATCAACGATCTGGCCAATGGCGACATTTGTGTGGCAGTGGGCTGGTCCGGCGATATCCTGCAGGCAGCCGACCGGGCTGCAGAGGCCGACGCCGGGGTAGAAGTTCTGTATGGAATTCCGAAAGAAGGTGCAGCCATGTGGTTCGATATGCTGGCGATGCCGAAGGATGCCAAAAATGTCGATGCAGCCTACCTGTTCCTTGATTACCTGATGCGTCCTGAAGTGATAGCGGAGATCAGCGACTACGTGGCCTACGCCAATGGCAATGCAGCATCTTTCGAACTGATCGATGAGGAAATTCGCAACGATCCGGGTATCTATCCCACCAAAGATGCGGAGAAAAATCTGTACACCTTCGAGGTCTTGCCGCCGAAAGTCGATCGACTTATTACCCGCACCTGGACACGGGTGAAGACCGGGAAATAGCGGCGCGCGTGGCATGAATCAGGAAGACTATGTCCGCATCGAAAACCTCACCAGGGTATACGACGACGTCTATGCCGTGGACGATGTCAGCCTGAATATCCGGCAGGGCGAAATCTTCGCCCTGCTGGGCAGTTCGGGTTGCGGCAAGTCGACCCTGTTGCGACTGCTGGCCGGTTTCGAAAAACCGAGCCAGGGCGCGATCCGTATCGATGGCGAGGATATGTCGGCCGTCCAGCCCTACCGGCGTCCGGTCAATATGATGTTCCAGTCCTACGCCCTGTTTCCCCACATGAACGTGGAACAGAACGTGGCGTTTGGGTTGAAGCAGGAGAGGGTGCCCAAAAAAGACATCCGCGAGCGCGTGCAGGAAATGCTGGAGCTGGTGCGCATGGGGTCGTATGCGCGACGCAAGCCCGAGCAGCTTTCCGGTGGTCAGCGTCAGCGAGTGGCGCTGGCCCGGAGTCTGGTGAAACGTCCCAAGCTGCTGTTACTGGATGAGCCCATGGGGGCGCTGGACAAGAAGTTGCGCGAACAGATGCAGCTGGAAGTGGTGGATATTATCGAAGGCGTGGGTGTGACCTGTGTCATGGTGACCCACGACCAGCAGGAAGCCATGACCATGGCCCACCGTGTCGGTGTCATGGATGAAGGTCGGCTGTTGCAGATCGGCACACCCACCGAAGTTTACGAAACGCCGAACTGTTGTTTTACAGCCGGTTTTATCGGATCGGTTAACCTGTTCGAAGGGCGTCTGGTGGAAGATGAGCCGGACCACGTCCTTATCAAGGCGGACGAGCTGGAGCAGAAGCTCTATATCGATCATGGTATCACCGGAACCCTGAATATGAAGGTCTGGGTAGCGATACGACCGGAGAAAATTTCGGTGTTCCGCAAGCAACCCGATCAGCCGTACAACTGGCTGAAAGGCAAGGTGCGGGATATCGCCTACCTGGGCAGTCATTCGGTTTACCATGTTGAGTTGCCCGGTAGTCGTGTTGTCACCGCAATTGTAGGTAATCTGCAGCGCAGCTGTGATGATTGCCCCACCTGGGAAGACGAGGTGTACCTTGGCTGGGAGGCCCGTAGCGGGGTTGCCCTGACGCAATGATGGCATCGTTCCTGCATCGCCTGAGACCCGGCCGCGGGTGGGTGATTGCCATACCTTACTTCTGGCTACTGCTGTTCTTCCTGGTTCCTTTCCTGCTCGTACTCAAAATCAGTTTCGCCGAAATGCAGCTGGCGATACCGCCCTTCACCGATCTTCTGCATTACGTAGACGAAAAACTACAGCTCGATCTGAATCTCGGCAATTACCTGTATCTGGTTACCGATAACCTGTATATCACCGCCTACCTGATGTCGATAAAGATCGCCTTCATATCCACCCTGCTGTGTTTGCTGGTGGGATATCCCATGGCCTACGCCATTGCCCGTTCCGGTCCGACGTTGCGCAATGTGTTGCTCATGCTGATTGTTTTACCCAGCTGGACCTCTTTTCTTATTCGTGTCTACGCCTGGATTGGCATCCTCAAGAACAATGGATTGATCAATAACCTGCTCATGAGCATCGGTGTTATCGATGAGCCACTGCAGATCCTGCATACCAATGCGGCGGTGTATATCGGTATTGTCTATGCCTATTTGCCGTTCATGATTCTGCCCCTGTATGCCAACCTGGTGAAGCTGGATTATTCGCTGGTGGAAGCGGCCTCCGATCTGGGTGCGAGGCCCTGGCGTACTTTTGTGTTCGTTACCCTGCCGCTGACGAAGGGCGGCATCATTGCCGGGTCAATGCTGGTGTTCATTCCGGTAGTCGGTGAGTTTGTGATTCCGGCATTGCTTGGCGGGCCCGATACGCTGATGATCGGCAAGGTATTGTGGCAGGAGTTCTTCAATAACCGCGACTGGCCGGTGGCATCGGCGGTGGCCATCGTTATGCTGGTATTGCTGCTAATGCCGATGATGC
>JAUXGZ010000105.1 GCA_030621785.1 Gammaproteobacteria bacterium
GCCCGGTGATGTGCTGAGCATATCCGTCTGGAAGGAAGAAGACCTGAACCAGCAAGTCATCGTCCGCCCGGACGGCCGCATTTCTTTCCCGCTGGTTGGCGAAGCCCAGGCAGCAGGCAACAGTGTTGAGGCACTGCAGGCACTGATTTTAGAAAAGCTGAAAAAATACATTCCGGATCCGGTAGTTACCGTGTCGGTACAGCAGCTGCTGGGCAACAAGATCTACGTTATCGGCCAGGTCAACCGCCCGGGCGCATTCCAGGCCGCGAGCTACGTCGATGTCATGCAAGCCCTGAGTACTGCCGGCGGCACCTCGACCTACGCGTCATTAAACAAGATCAAGATCCTGCGCCGCGAAAACGGCAAGCTGCGAGCTATTCCATTCCGCTACGGCGATGTGGAAAAAGGCGAGGATCTGGAACAGAACATCATTCTGAAAGCCGGGGATGTGGTGGTGGTGCCGTAGCTGCACGAAACCGCCGGTATGACAATGGTCCGTGCCATCGGCGATTAAAGCTCCAGGCCGGCAGGCCGACTTTCAACACCATTGCATACAGTTAAAGGAATAACACCTCGATGCGGCTTCCGTTTCGCAAAACCGCAGGCACGCTGCTGCTGGTATCCGTTACCAGCCTGGCCAGCGCCGCCGAGTGGAAAATCGACCCGACCGTCAAACTCAAGGTGGGCTACAACGATAATATCCGGATGGGGGCGGACGACGAACTATCGTCCCCGGTAGTGATCCTTAGCCCCAGCGCGACGTTCAGCGTGGCAACACCCCGGTCCGGAACCCGTGGAGACCTGCGCGTAAATTTCCGGCGATTCACCGAGGAAAGCGACCTGGACGATGACAACATCTATTTCCGTACCCACACTTACCACCGGCTGGAACGCTCCACGCTTGGTCTGGATGCGGATTTCGTCCGGGATACCACACTCGACAGCCAGTTGGACGATACCGGCGTGGTGCTGGGTCGTGTAAAGCGGCACCGTTACAACCTGGGACCGAGCTGGACCTGGAATTATGATGAACGCACCAATCTGCTGTTCGGCTACGACTACAGCAATGTCAAATACGAGGGCGGCAGCAGCAGCGGTTTTGTCGACTTCCACACCAATACCTTCCGGACCTCCATGCAGCATGCCCTGAACGAGCGCACCACCGTATCCACCACCCTCAGTTACAGGCGTACCAGCAACGACAACAAGGTCGACACCACCAACACCAACCTGCAGGCTGGCGGTTCGTACCGCTTCAGTGAAACGCTGTCGGCCAACCTGTTCGGCGGTCTGCGCCACACCAGGGCGGAGTTTTCACAGAATAGCCAGGTGCCGATATTCGATGGGGACACCATTATCGGTTTCCGCCCCGTGCGCAGTGACGAATCTCAAAGCGACTGGGGTTACACCTTCAGTGGCGGCGTGGACAAAAGCTTCCTGCGTGGCAGGTCATCCCTGTCTGCATCCCGCAGTATTAACAACAGCATCAACGGCGTACCGATCGAGGTAACGCGCGCAGGCCTGAAAAACCTGTACCGCTTCAGCGAAACCTGGTCGACCGAGCTGAACCTGGCGGCGTACAGGAGCCAAACCAGCGCCGATGCGCGTAACGGCAACCGCAAATATTACCAGGTAGAGCCGAAGGTCAACTGGCAATTCAGACAGTTCTGGAGATTATCGGGCAGCTACCGCTACAGGAAACAGACGTTCGACAACACCGGGGATGATGCCACCCAAAACGTCGCTTATTTGACGCTAACTTATCTGTGGCCTAGAATCGCGGTTTCCCGCTAGACGGCCATGAGTTCGGGGGGCATTGGCCGCGCGTGCTTGTGCGCAGTTCCCCTGGCGCGAAAGGGAAGAAGATGGAAGAACAAACACTTGATCTCGCTGACTATATTGACGCAGTCAAACGACGACGCACCAGTATATTAGTTATTTTCACAACGATTTTCCTGCTTGGTGCAACGGCTGCCATGTTGTGGCCGCCGACCTACAAATCCTCGGCCACCATTCTTATCAAGGAGCAGGATATCCCACCGGACCTGGTGCGTTCCACCGTCACCAGCTATGCCGCACAGCGTATCCAGGCCATCAGTCAGAAGGTAATGGCACGGCCGAAGCTGCAGGAAATTATCGATAAGTATGACCTGTTTGTGGATAAACGGGAGCGCCTGACCAGCGAGGAAATTTTCGCCGAAATGCGCAAAAATATCGACCTCGAAATGATCAACGCCCAGGTTATCGACCCGCGCACCGGTCGACCCGCATCGGCCATGATCGCTTTCCAGCTGAGTTTTTCAGGCGAACACCCGCTGCAGGTACAGAAGGTCGCCAATGAGCTGATGAGCCTGTTTTTGCAGGAAAATCTCAAGGAACGTTCGGAAAAGGCCAGTGAGACCTACGCCTTTATGAACCAGGAAACCGAGCGGCTGTCCAGGATCATCAAGGAACAGGAAGCAAAAATCGCTACCTTCAAGGAAGAACACGCCAATTCCCTGCCCGAACTGAACCAGTTAAACCTGCAGATGATGAATCGTGTGGACAATGAACTCAGCGACATCGACAGCAAGATCCGTTCACAGGAGGAAAGCAAGATCTTCCTCACCAGCCAGCTGGCGCAGGTGAAGCCCTATGGCGCGAATGCGTCGCTCGATCCTGCCACCCGCCTGCAGGTGCTGCGCACCGAATACCTGGGCCTGGTCGCGCGCTATTCATCCGATCACCCGGACGTGAAACGCATGCAGCGCGAAATCCAGGGTCTGGAACTGGAAACCGGCCAGATCGACAGCTCTGCCGCACAGGCGCAGCAACTGGATGCCCTGCGCGGAGAACTGGCTGCGATGCGCAAAAAGTACTCGGACAGCCACCCGGATGTGGTGAAGTTACAGCGACAGATCCGGACACTGGAAAACACGCCACCGACCAGAAGCAGCGGTTCTGCCGCGCACTCCGCTGCAATGGTCAACCCGGATAACCCGACCTATTTGCAGCTGCAATCCCAGCTTGCTGCGGCTGATCGGGAAATCTATGCCCTGAAAACCAAAAAACAGGAATGGGAAGCGAAGTTGTCCGACTACGAAAACCGCCTGACCGAGACCCCGCAGGTAGAACGCGAATACAGGGAAATGAACCGCGAACTGCAAAATTCGGTCTCCCGGTACCAGGACCTGCTGGCCAAGAAGATGAGCGCCCAGATTTCGCAGACACTGGAAAAAGACAGTAAGGGTGAGCGTTTTGAAATCGTCGAACCGCCGATCCTGCCGCAGGAACCGATCAGCCCCAACCGGCCGGCAATCCTGTTCCTCAGCTTTGTGCTGGCGCTGGGTTGCGGCATCGGCTATGCCGCGGTGGCCGAAAGCCTCGATGACGCAGTGCACGGCAGCAAATCCCTGGTCAGAAATACAGGTGCCATACCGCTGGCCGTTATCCCGTACCTGGTCAGCGATAAAGACACCGGCAAACGCAAACATTACCGCACGGCCGGGATCGCCGCTGCCGTCGCGGCGATCATACTGGCTATAGCCATGACGCACTATTTCTGGACGCCCCTGGACGTGCTCTGGTACAAGGCGTTGCGCAAGGCCGATGTGGCGGTCAACACCTGAGCCTGAATATATTAATAGGTAACGAACAATGGAACGCATCAAACAGGCCCTGGAACGTGCCCGGGCAGAACGTGACAACCAGTCGCCGGCAGTGGCAGTGGCGGCAAACAAGCCGGTCAACGTGGTTCCCGAACCCGCCGATCAGGAAGTCAGCTACTCGCAGACGCGCAACATCGAGGTTGGTACCGCCCGGTTGCGGGCCAGCCGCGTGGTTACCGGTTTCGACCCCTGTGAATTCACCGACGCCTACAAGATGCTGCGTACCCAGGTACTGCAGCGCCTGAACGAGAACCACTGGAACGTGCTGGCCGTGACCAGCCCGGGCATTGGCGAAGGCAAGACGCTGACGGCACTGAACCTGGCGGCCAGCCTCGCCATGGAAGTGAACCACACGGTGCTGCTGGTGGATGCCAACCTGCGCCACCCCAGCCTGCACGAACACCTGGGGTTGCCGGCCGGTGCCGGCCTGAGCGACTACCTGGTCAACGACGCGCCGCTGGCCGATTTACTGGTCCACCCCAAAGGTATCAACTATCTGACCGTGCTGCCCGGCGGGCGCGCCCTGCAAAATTCGGCCGAAATGCTCAACTCCCCCAAGATGAGCCGGCTGGTCGAGGAAATGAAAAACCGCTACGCCAGCCGTATCGTGATTTTCGACCTGCCACCGGTACTGTCAGCCGCCGATGCTACGGCTTTTACGCCCTACGTCGATGCCACCCTGCTGGTGGTGGAGGAAGGCAAGACCAGGGGCGCCGAGATCAAGCACGCCATGAACCTGCTATCCAGCACCAATATTATTGGTACTGTGCTGAACAAGGCAGGTAGCCGCTAGGCGTCTGTCGGACTCCTGACGCCGGCCCATCATGTACGAGAATTTCTATGGCTTCCGGGAGAAACCCTTCTCCCTGCTTCCCGACTCCGGCTTTCTGTTTCTCAGTAGCAAGCACCGCATGGCGCTCAACCTGCTGGAATACGGGCTGATGAACCAGGCCGGCTTCACCGTCATCAGTGGCGACATCGGCACCGGCAAGACCACCCTGATCCGCAAGCTGCTCAACCAGATCGACCCCGATATCCGCGTCGGCCTGATTACCAACACTCACCAGTCCATTGGCGACCTGATGCAGTGGATCGCGCTGGCCTTCGAGCTGCCGCACGCCGGCAAGAACAAGGTGCAGCTGTACCACGACTTCATGGACTTCATCATCCGCGAATACGCCCAGGGCAGACGCACGGTATTGATCGTGGACGAAGCGCAGAACATGACTGCCGAGACCCTCGAAGAACTGCGCATGCTGTCGAATATCAATGCCGACAAGGACCAGGTACTGCAGGTCATCCTGGTCGGTCAGCGCGAGTTGCGCGACACCCTGAAGCGCCCGGACCTGGTGCAGTTTGCCCAGCGCATCGGCGTGGACTACCACCTGAAGCCGCTGGACCAGGAAGAAACCACCGCCTATATCGTACACCGCTGCAAGGTCGCCGGCGGCAATC
Source organism: Gammaproteobacteria bacterium (assembly GCA_030621785.1). GTDB lineage: Bacteria > Pseudomonadota > Gammaproteobacteria > DSM-19610 > DSM-19610 > Thiogranum. The sequence continues at coordinate 5,103 of JAUXGZ010000105.1, forward strand.
CGGAGCTATTCTCCGACCAGGCCCGGGAGCTGATTTACCAGGTTACCAGCGGCGTGCCACGCCTCATCAACCTGCTATGCGATACCGCCCTGGTGTACGGTTTTGCCGAGCAGCGCGAGCGCATCGATGCCCAACTGGTGCGCGATGTGGCGCAGGACAAAGCGCAGGGGGGATTGTGGCCGGGAGTGGTGGAAAAAGCGGCCGATGGTGATCAGGAAACGGCGGCGGCAGAGCACGTGGCCGCAGAGACGCCGGCCGCCACCGAAACGCCCGCCAGGACATCCCCGTCGCGCGGTAAAAACAAGCTGCGGCAGAAGGATCCGCAGCCGGCAACGGCAGGGGGTTTGCGCATCGCCATCGCAGCCGGCTCACCGCTGTTGCGCAGCTACCTGGCCCAGACCCTGGAGCAAGCCGGGATCG
>JAUXGZ010000047.1 GCA_030621785.1 Gammaproteobacteria bacterium
TTCGTGCTCGTATAGGTACCCGACTGCAGATCCCAGCTCGCGGCTGCATTGATTCCCGTCAAACTGTCACCAGTCGCACTACCTCCGGTTACTGCGTTGATGTTGTCAAAACCACCACCAACACTCGCCTCGGTACCCGTAAATCCATCGGTTGTCCCGAGACCCGTCAACACCACCGCGCGATCCGATGTATAGGCTGACCAGTCCAGCGAGTCGCTATCACCGGCACCATCGATTACTCCACTGATCGTCGCTGCATCGGCGAACACAAAGTCATCCGTGTTGCCGCGACCCGTCAGATTCTCCATCGCGGTGAAAGCGATACCCGCCACGTCACCCGCATCTGCCCCGGTGATATTCCAGGTATTCGCCGCGTTAGGACCACGCAGCGTATCCGCCCCGGTGCCGCCATTCAGACTCTCGAACGCTGAGAAGTCCAGTGTGTTCGTGCTCGTATAGGTACCCGACTGCAGATCCCAGCTCGCGGCTGCATTGATTCCCGTCAAACTGTCACCAGTCGCACCACTGCCGATCACGACATCGTCGTTGTCAAAACCACCACTGATGCTCGCCTCGGTACCCGTAAAACCATCGCTTGTCCCGGTGCCCGTCAACGTAACCGCACGACCCGACGTATAGGCAGCCCAATCGACCGTATCCGTTCCAGCATTACCATCCACCGTACCGGTCAATACTGCACCATCGGCGAACACAAAGCCGTCAGCTCCACCATCACCTGCTAGATTTGCCGTCACGCTCGCATTAATGTTAAAGGTATCGGCGGCAGTACCACCGCTATTGGTACCCGTGGCATCTGCACTCAGATTGAAGGTATCGTCTCCTGCATCACCTGACAGATCCCCGGTCACCGGGGCGGTCACGTTGAATACATCCGCAGCATCACCACCCGATACCACGCCCGTGACATCGGCACCCAGATTGAAGGTATCCGCACCCGTACCACCCGTCAGGTTCTCCATCGAGGTAAATACAACGCTGCCCGTAATATCTCCCGCATCTGCCGCGGTAATATTCCAGACAGTGTCCGCGTTGGGGCCAGACAGCGTATCCGTACCAGTGCCACCATTCAGCATCTCAAAGTCCGAGAAACCCAGCGCATTGGTGCTCGTATAGGTATCCGTCCGCAAGTTCCAGCCCGCAGCCGCATCGATGCCCGTCAGACGGTCATCAGCCGCACTGCTGCCGGTTGCTACATCGATGTTGTCAAAACCACCACTGATGCTCGCCTCGGCACCCGTAAATCCGTCGCTTGTCCCGGTACCCGTCAACGTAACCGCACGACCCGACGTATAGGCGGCCCAATTGACCGTATCCGTTCCAGCATTACCATCCACCGTGCCGGTCAATACTGCACCATCAGCGAACACAAAGCCGTCAGCTCCACCATCACCTGCCAAACTCGCCGTCACGCTCGAGTTAATATTAAAAGTATCGCTGCCGGGTCCACCGCTATTGGCACCTGTGGCATCTGCATTCAGGTTGAAAATATCTTCGCCTCCGTTACCTGACAAATCCCCGGTCACCGTAGCAGTCACATTGAAAACATCAGGGCCTGCATTGCCCGACACCACGCCCGTGACATCGACACCCAGATTGAAAGTATCCTCACCGGTACCACCCGTCAGATTCTCCATCGAGATGAAGTCGATACCCGCCACGTCACCCGCATCTGCCCCGGTGATATTCCAGGTAGTGTCTGTATCGGGACCAACCAAAGTGTCCACGCCCCCACTTCCGCTGGCATTGACCGCGGTCATGGCAAATGTTGCTGCACCGACATCCAGCGTGCCACCAGCACCGGCTTGCCCGATGTTGAAGCTTCCCGTCGACCCGGTATAGGTTCCGGTCAGGGTGATATCAGTATCCGCACTCAGGGTGATATCGCCTCCACCGGCACCGGCAGTGATCAATCCGGCAGTAATGCTTGTACCATTAATAGCTATATCACCTCCCTGAGTTCTGATCGGCGCCCCGATTAAGGCTGCTCCTCCAGCGGTAACAGTACCAATACTCACTGCTCCACCATCTGTTCTGATCAAGCCACCGGTGTTATCAAACGTGCCTGCAAATTGTGCACTGAAATCACCCCCATTGGTCCGAACATCGGCGTTTATATCTACGTCGCCGCCACCATTGACCGTATCGGCAATCAGATCGACACTAAGGGCACGGGTATTGCCGCCCTGGGTCGCGTCGATGTCGGCATCGAGTATTATATTGCGTCCGTTCAGTGTCAGAGACCGGTCTGCGTTGAGATCAGCGGTCGTATTGACGGGATCAGCAACCGTAATATCGCCGCCCCCGGATGCACCTGAAACCGCCGTCACGACTACATTATTGGATCCCAGTGCCGTCAGAAGATCATCGACTCTAAGGATGGAAGCATCCGACGGTGGGTTTGTTTCCTGGAAAGTTGTGGTTCCAGCGGCTGTACTTGATTCGATATCTGTTGTGCCACCCGCCTGAATAGTCACGTCAGTAGGATCAAGTAGCAGCGTACCGGTTTCACCCTGTACCGCGCTGGTATCGACCTGTCCGCGGAAAGCCAGATGCCCTTTGCCCGAAACCTCGACAAAACCGCCGTCGCCCCCGGCTTTCCCGCCGACTGCGCTGGTACTGCCTGAATAGCGGGTAGTTCCATCGGCCCAGACGATGACTTTACCGCCGTCACCTTTCTGCACCGCATCCGCCTTGATGGTTACGCCTGCACTCACAAAAGTCTGCGCGGCATTTTTGACTTCCGGGTTACTGCCCTGGAAATCTCCGCCGACCAGCACGCTACCGCCACCCGTGGCGCCGGAAGCATCAACGCTGGCATCGCTAAACAGGCCGACGTTATCACCCAGCACGCTCACCTCACCACCGGTCGAGATAGCATCCTGACCGGAAACATCAATGCTTCCACTGTGAATCGTGTTGCCACCCGTGCCAACCAGACGCACCACACCGCCCTGGTTTTCGATACGGGCAGCGCGAATCACACCGGAGTTATTCACTACATTGGCAAACACGTCACGCGCCGCAGAGGCAGTCAATAACACCTGGCCACCCTGTGCCTGGATAGTACCGCTGTTCGACACGGCATCCTCCAGACCCGCAGCGTTCTCAAGTATTTCCCCACTGACTTCAAAGCGAATCAGACCATCACCATCGAAATCGAGCGTAGCCTTGCGGCCTGCCGCAAGATTAACCTGACCATAGTCCGCTACGATAACGCCTTCGTTGATGACGGCACCACCGATCAGTGTCACCGAGCCACCGGCGGCGGCCTTGATCAGCCCGCGGTTGATCACCACTCCGTCCTTACCAGCCAACGCAGCCAGATCATAGCGACCCGCCATGAAATCGCGCGCTGACACATCCAGTGTACCGGCCACCAGGCTGCCAACATTGACGCTGGCGTTCTTGCCGAAAATCATGCCATTCGGGTTGAGCAGGAACACCTTGCCATTGGCGATAATCGAGCCATGGATCTGGCTGGGATTCTGATCGGCAATCCGGTTCAACGCTGCCGCCGAGGAGGATGGCTGCTGAAATTTCACTGTTTCCTTGCGGGAAACATTGAACGAGCGCCAGTCAATTGCGAGTGATTTACTCTTCTGGTGGATATGGGTTTTGTTGCCATGCTGGTGAATGCTGCCTTTACCACCGGTAACCTGTCCGCCTTGCGGGGCTGCAACTGCACTTCCGACCAGTACCGCCTGCCCTATCAGGGCGCCGGCTGAATACAGACAGATCCGTCGAATCATCTGTGTCAATAGTACCGGTCCGAACCGGCGGTCACACGCAGAAATAATTCCCGAAATCCTGCACTTGCGCAGCGTTTGTTTTCTTCTCATGTCTACACGTCTCATCAGAAGTCGTACCTCATCGTCATCCAGTACTGTGGATTACGACCGTTGCCTATGGTCTCTTCTCCGGAGGTGCGACTGGCAACATCCAGCCGGGCGAAGAATTGTCCCGGCAGGGTCAGTTGCAACGCAGCACCGGCTCCGTGAATACTGAGATCGTTTATGAATTCATCTTCGAGCTGGGTCGGATTGTTCAACTTGCCGTAACCGTAGTCGAAAAACGCCGAGACCTGCAGAATTTCACCCCAGGTGCGATTGAAAAACGCCGGCCGGTCAGCGAAACCCGGCGCGTTGATGATCCACTCGGCACTGGCGAATACAGCCTTGTCAAACAGGTACTCATTGACTGGATAGGCTCGCACACTGTTCGGACCACCGACTGTCATCTGCTCCAGCGAGGTCAGCGAGTCGGCGGTGTACTGGCCTTCCAGGCGTAATAACAGGGAGTTGTTCCTGGTAATGGCTTGCAGACGCGTAAAACGTCCGCCAAGCAGGTCGAATTCGCCACTGACATGATTGCCGTTACCATTGATACGCAGTGACTTGCCATCGCCCTCGTCATCCATGGAACCGAGAAAATCATCGAAACCATGGTTATACCAGAGATTGCCCTGGTTGATGCCGGCGAAGCGCGTATCGATCGAGTCGAAACCCATCTCCACTACACCCACACTGAAATTATCTTCCGCGATCTTGTTGTTGTCCTGATCGACGTCGGCTTTCTGTCGATTGAACTCGAGCAGCCCGTAGACATTCAGATTACGTGAACGGATAATGGAGCGACGGAAGTTTACGTAACCCCGGTTTGTGGTGCCCTCGACATCCAGTTGGGAGAAATTCTGTCCAATATTGTAGTTATTGCGGCTCACACCAACACCAAAACTGTTGGCCGGTCCCATGAACGGTCGCCGGTAATCCAGAACCCCATAGGTAGAATCAGTCGGATCGAAGGTCTGCAACACCACTGCTGACAGGCGGTCACCAACACCACTCACGTTGTTCCAGTGACCTTCGGCGATAGCACGCCACTCGCCGGTGGTATCGATGCCGTAGTTGTCCCCCCCCAGCGCCCACTCAAAACGTTCTTCCTGCTGGACATTCAGTGTCAAATCCGTACTACCCACCTCGGTCCCGGGCTTGAACACACCGAATGCCTGCAAGCCCGGATAATCCGTGAGATAGAGCATCGCTGACTCGATCTCGTCTTTCTGCACGGCCTTATCGGTGACGTCGTCGAACGGACGTTCAAGTGCCCTGGCAGAATACAGCGAATTACCCTCGACCTTGACCGCTTCGAGTCTTCCCTCCATCACCCGGATAACCACCGTGCGGTTCTGCACCGTTTGCTCGGGGATAAAGGCTTGCGCCAGGATAAAACCTGCATTGCGGTAGTAACGTGTAACGTCGTTGGCAATTTCCTGAAGACGACCGATGCTGATCTGCCCATCCTGATCGAGACGCATCTTCTCCACCAGCCCCTCGATTTCGCTGCTGTGAATACCGGCCCCGGGCTGATCCGTAACACCTTCCAGTACGAAGGCATCAACCTGTATACGCGGCCCTTCATCCACACCCAGAGGACGATCGATAACCGGGGGGATAGGAAAACTACTGGTATCCGGCGCCGATGGGAGCATCCGCCGCTGAAGATCCGGCTGCACACCACCCGGCGTGACCGATGGCGGAATCAGGGGTGGCGGAATCAGGGGTGGCGCACCCAGTGCACTACCTGCAGCACTCAACAGAAACCCGGTAATTACCGTACAACACGAACCACATATAAGTACGCTCGAAGACGCGGACCGCGCCTTCGACAAAGATCCCTCCGACATACTCCCAACCCTCTGCGTCCATGCTGTAGAATCGCATTCCTGACACCAGGATTACCGGCATCTTCCAGCGGTTTCTATATTATAGTTTCAGTATCCGTCAATATTATCTGCGCTAAATAATTACGTTAAAGCACCGCATTGAAGATTAAGAGTAGAACAATTCAGTCAATTAGCAAGTATTGTTTTAACATTTTTCAATTGCGAATTTCACGCACCAGCCGAAACCCGGTTTTCCTGTCACGTGTATCGGCCGGCAACCCTGTACGCGCCGCCGCGCGCAGTCCCTCGGCAGCGTCTGCATAGGAACCGCCGCGCACCACACGCTTGCCGTTATCCGACTGCATGCGTGCGCTGCCATCACCCGGTGCACCGTGGTAATCCTCCAGCCATACATCGGTCACCCATTCGCGCACATTACCCATGATATGACGCAAGCGAAACGGATTCGTATTCACCGATCTATCATTGACCGGCAGTGGTGAATCGGCCTCAAAGCGTGCATCGGACGGTAATATCCTGTTGCCTTCGCTGAAAGGGAAATCCGTGGTGGTGCCGGCTCGTGCTGCGTATTCCCATTCCGCTTCCGTTGGCAGGCGATACACTGCACCCGTCGCCTGCGACAACCACTCCGCGTAGGCACGCGCATCGTTCCAGTCCACGTTTGTCATCGGATCGCCGTCCCCGCTCCAATGACCCGCCAGGCAGTTCGTACCACTGGCGTGACAAAAGCGCTGGTAGTCGGCACGGGAAACCTCATACGCTGACATCGCAAATGGTCGGCCGATCTCCTCGTAGTGTACCGGTTGCTCATTGACTTCGCGTAAGCTGCCCATCTGAAAACTACCGGGTGGCAGCACCACCAGGATCGGGCCCGGCGCACCATCTGGCAGGGTGTCGCGACACACCGGACGCCGTGTCGCAAGCAGTGATGCGGGGCATGGGTCATCAACCGGCACGGGGACTTTCACCGGGGACACAGCCTCGGGAGTCGGCACCTTCTCTACAGCCGCTTTCGGCTGTGCCACAACCTCTACCGTTGAAACAGACAACGAGACCGATTCGGTCCCCACAGGCTCAGGTTCACTGTCATCACCGGTATCGATCGCCACCTGCTGGAGATCCGCGAGCCGTTGTGAAACGCCCAAGTGTTCGGCGAACGAAATCAGCATTGTCTCACGCTCGTCAATACCGGTGATATCGCCCAGTGCCCGCTGTTCCAGGATCTGTTCGCGCAGCCCTTCAACCAGCGAATGAAAGGTCGATGTCGAGCGGGCACGATCCTGGTCTGCGGCTTCCAGTACACTCCAGGTCAGCACGAAACCGGCCAGCGCATTAGTAGTCCAGTCATCGGCCGCGACAAATTTTCTGACCAGTTGCCCGGCCCGGTCGCTTTCCTCCGATTCCGGCACAACAGGAGCTGGCGCTTGCGTCATACTGACCGGGGGCACAGAAGGTACTCCATCCTTTCCGACGAACAGTAACCAGCCCGCAACGCCCAACCCGCCGATCATCAGCAACAGGATCACCGGCAGCAGGAAACGCCTGGTTTCGGACGGAATTTCCTGTGCAGCCGCATGAACCGGCACCTCATCCGCCGCCGTTTTGATTTCAACTGCAGGTGGTAATTTTACCGACGGCCCGGTATCAGCATCGACCCCGGTTACCTGGTCGATCAGACGCCGGCGCTTATCGCGATAATCATCAAAGCTCAACTGGCCGTTGAAATAATCGCGCGCCAGCTCACGGGCCGTCCTGTTTACCAGTGTATGCATCAGCTACCTTGCTTGAGCTCTCTCACCACGCGGAAACCGGTAATGCGATCAGCACCGCCACTGTGCGCCTTGCTCATCGAGATCGAACAGTTGGATAGACTGTCGGCGTATGCGCCACCCTTCGCAGCAACACCATTTGGCGTAATTACCCACTCCTGTGCATTGCCAACATAATTTTTCAATCCCCATCCGTTCGGCTTACCCATCTTTACACTGCCCAGCGCCTGTCCCTTGATGACCTGGCTACCCAGCTGCACCCGGCAGTTGAAGTCTTTCTCCGGCTGCCGGCCCTGCGCATTGGCGGCATAGGTCCATTCCTGCCCGGTGGGCAACCGGTACGTATAGCCGGACTGCTTGCTCATCCAGGCGGCGTAGGCCTGGGCCTGCTTGAAAGAAATACCGGTCACCGGCAGATCGGCAGAAGCACCTTTCACGCCGCTGCATTTCCCACTGATCCTGCAGTACAGATTATAGTCGCTCACCGAAATTTCATACTTGCTGATGGCATACGGCTGCCGAAAACCCCCTCCCGCAGGAACCACCACCAGCACAGGCCCCCTGGTATCACCAGGCAGAACGTCATAACAGGTGCCGCGTAAGCGCTGCCCGTAACCGGCCAGCGCCGGTTTGCAATTACCAGCGACCTGTTTTTTCGATTGCGCCGGTGGCGCAGGTTTTTCTCTCGATGGCTGCAGCGTAGCGGGCTCCGGTTTTGCCACGACTGGCGGCGCTTTCGTAACCGGTGGCGCAATCTTTAATCCCACCAGGCGAGTGTTATCCGGGAACAGTTGCCGCGAGGATGCCAGCAGTTTTTCCGCCGTCTGGAAATCGCGCGCAGCAAGCGCGCGCACACGCTGGTAAAGCACACTGCCCAGCTCCTTCCTGACCCCGGCATAGGCTTTCTTGTCCGTGGCTTCAAGTTCCGTCAGTGCCTGCTTTTCCTGCGCGACATTCAGCGTCGTCACCGCAGCAAACTGTTTGATTTTCCGGCTAACCTTGATTTGATACTCATAACGCGCCTGTGCACGCGCCAGCTCCGGCAGTTCGGGAGCAACCTGGATACCGGCACTGACCAGTTTCATGGCCGAATCGAAATTCTTCTTGCGCGCCGCGTTGTCGGCCAGACGCAAATAGGCACCGCCCAGCGCCTCCGGCGCGGTTATCACAAGAAATGAATCGTCTGCCGGCAATTCCTCGCGCAATGCCTGCAAGGTTTGCTTCGCATTGCGCAGGTCATTAGCCTTCGCCTGGGTCAGCAACGTCTGCTTGTTACCCTCAATACGCGCCAGCCGCAGTTTTTCCCGGTTTTCCGCGTTGAAGCTTGCCTCGGCCTGCGCCAGTACCCTGCCTTCTTCGGCAAAGACCGTACTCTGCGGGGCAAATTTTGCGCCGCGTTCCAGCAAGCCGGCTGCCTCGCTGAAACGCTGGCTATCGCGCATACTACGTGCCCTGTCCAGATAGAGTGCTGCAATCTGCTCATGCTGCGTTGCCAGCCAGTTATCGTCTGCAGGCAGTAATTCTGTCAACCCTTTGAGGTCGATGCGCAGTTGCGCCTCCCATTTCTCATCAATGGCCGGCGTATCCAGCAGGGCTGTCAACGACTGCTTGTGCTGCCCGATTTTCTGCTCGCGAACCATAACCAGCTGTTGCGCCTGGCCACGCTCGATATCGAGCAATGTTTTCGACAGCAGTTCCGAACCGGGTATCACCTTTACCGCATCACCCGCCAGCACCAGGGCCTGCTCCCACTGCCCTTTCTCGCTCAGTGCGGTTACCTGTTGCACCAGGTGCTCGGCAACCTGTATGCGACCCGCACCGATCAATGGATCGGCCGGACTCACCGCCGCGAGCTGTTCAAGATTCCGGATTGATACACTTGCGGCAGCAGCATCATAATCGGCTACGCCCAGGCTTTGCCCGAACGCCTCATGGAACTGCTGAATCTTCGCCTGGCGTTCCCGTTCCTGCGCCTCGCGCTCCGCTTGCGCCATCTGCTGCTGCGCGGCCTGTTCGGCACGTGTGATCTCCGCAGTCTCGCCTTGCAGGGATACCTGCACCGCCTCGCCCGGCTGCAATTTGAGACCCTGTTGGACAAAGCGCCGCGCATCTTCCCAACGTTTGCCGGCGCGCGCTCCACGCGCCAGTTCCAGGTAGGCCTGCCCGATTGCAGCGCGTCCCTGGTACAGCAGGGACGCGGCCGCGCCGGCAGTCTCCAGGTCGGCCAGTTTTTGCGGGGCACTGTTTTCCGTAGCAGGATCCAGACGTCGTTTGGCAACCGCATCCAGCAGTGCCGCGTAGAGGCCATCAATCTGCTTGAGATAATTCTGTTCGGCACCGGCGATGCGCTGTTCGCTCTGTTGCATCCAGGCACTGTCGAGCATATCCGCATACTCGCCCAGCAGTGCACGGGCCGCGTCCCAGTCACGCCCGGCGACGAGCTGTTCGATCTGCGCATCGATCTGTTGCGCGACCGCCTGGCTGATCTTTTCCAGAACCGGCGCATCCGCATTCAGCTCACGCAACTCCTGCACCGGTTCGCGCAACCTGTCGACAGCCTGCAGGGAAGTAAGTAGTGCCGGGGCGGCATTCAGCTGCTGCTCCAGTTCCGCGATGCGTGTCTCACGCTGGACGCGCTGTTGTTCGGTACTGACGCGGTCCTTGATATTGACCAGGTTGATGTCATCAGGATAACGCGCCAAGCCTGCGTCAAGCATCGCCAGTGCCGGCTCCAGCTCACCAGCCTCGAACAATTGCGTGCCCTGCTCCGCGTAGGCAGCAGACAGACGTGGATCATCGAGCAACGGATGATCGGGTTGCACCTGTACCAGTATCGCGAGCACATCGTCGATGTCATCTTCGGTCGATGGCAATAGTCGACCATCGGCGAGATGCCGGTTGTAGCGTGTGTTGAGTTCGTTGAGCAACTGGTTCTTGCGCGACTCGACCCGTTCCTTCAAGTCCTGGATACGCGCCGAGTCAGGGTACAAATCCAGCGCCGCCTGCGCGACACGCTCTGCTTCCGGGTAATCATAACGTCTCTGGCTCTCGTCTATTGCCGTGTCGATCTGCTCCTGGTACCAGCCGATAAGTTCGTCCTTGGCATCCTGGATGACCTGGCCCCGGTCAGCTTCCTCCAGGGTTGCAACCATGGCCAGGGCATTATCGATGACCGGAGAATTACCACTCTTCAATGCTTCGATGATGGCCGCGATGCGACGCTTGTGCAGGTAATCCGGCAACAGCAACCCAAGCAGCACGGCAAACAGCAACGCAGCGGCCGCCACGCTGGCTATCGTGCCCTTGCTGATCTTCTTGCGGGCAATGCCGGCCAGGAAGCTGTCCACGTCCGGCGAACGATCCTTGCGCTCGAATGCCAGCCCGCGCTGTAAACCCTTCCATTGACGACGTCCCAGGCCTTTGACAGGTGCAGGTGTCATTCCCTTCTGCTTCGCCTGGTTCGCGGGCAGCTTGTTGAACGGGTGCTGACCGGTCAGCAACTCGTAGGCCACACAGGCCAGCGCATAGATGTCATCACGCGCGTCGGGCTCCCCGCCTTCCAGCATTTCATAACTGGCGTAGGCCGGCGTCAGCGCGCCCAGTTCGCCGGCGTCAAACAGGGTCTTCTCACCACTGGACTCGCCAGCCACTTTGGTGGCGCGCGCGATACCAAAATCGAACACCTTGACCACGCCATCCCGGGTCAGAAAGACATTGCCCGGCTTGAAATCGGAATGCACCACGCCATTCTTGTGCGCATAGGCCAGTGCGTGTCCCATATCATTGACCAGCGTCAGTGCTTTCGATTCCTCCAGTCCCCGGTCACGGATGCTCTTGACCAGCACGTCGAGTGGCTCGCCATCGAGATACTCCATGGTCATATACACGTTGCTGCCATCACGATCAAAATCGAATACGTTGACAATATTGGGGTGCGCCAGATTCTGTGCCTTGCGCGATTCCCGTTGCAGGGCCTTGAGGGAGTCAGGATGCGATTTGAACGAGTCGTTCAGTATCTTGACTGCAACATGGGGGTTGCGATCCTGTGCTTCCTCCTTGCGCAGGTCCCGAGCCTTGTATACGTCGCCCATGCCACCACGACCGATCAGTTCCTCGAACACGAAACGACCCTTAAGCACCGAGCCGACTTTCAGAGTCTCGCCGGACTGATCTGCGACGTGCGCCATGTCAGTCCAGCCGGAATCGGCACCTGTAGTGCCGCCGGTGCGCGCAGTATGCCCATTGCCGGTAGTCGGACCGGGTCGGGTTACGCCGGGTATAGGAGGGCCGGTTGGTGGCGCGGTGTGCGTGCCGGTCTGGTCGAGGCCATCTGCTGGTGGTACGGGTGGCGTGCGTATCTGTGTCTTTTCGGCAGCGCCCGTTTGCCCGGGCTGCTGCGGCATACTGACCCGTGTCCTGTCGCCATCACCAGCTACACTCGCACCCGGCTGGCCGAACCGCCCCCTCAGCAAACCATGCAACTGTGGCGGCAGGCGACCGGCACGGTAGGTGTTTTCGATCAGCTGCGTGATTTCCGGCACTGCAGCTGGATCATTTTTCAAAGCAGCATTCAGCGCCCTCTCGAGGCCCGGAAAATCCAGCCGCCCGGCCAGAAACTCATCCAGCGCTGACTTGAAGTCATCCACAAGAAATCCTGTCTGCACAAATTCTGATAGTTGGTGCCTCGGACACCCGGCCAAACCCTGTTATTTTAATTTAGTAAAATCCACAACTATTACCGTGACGTTGTCACGCGAACCTCGTTCCAGCGCCAGCTGCACCAGGTCCCGACATACACCCTGGCAACTGCCCTGTCGCAGTTGCTGCGCAATCTCCGGCTCGCTGACTTCCTTGAAAAGGCCGTCACTACACAGAAGAAAACGGTCGCCGTCCTGCAACTCCACCAGTTCTACATCGACGAACAGCTCCTCTGCTGCACCTACCGCGCGTGTAATGACATTGGCCGCCGGATGCGCTTCGGCATCCTCGCGCAGCAACAGACCCTGCTCAATCAATTCCTCCACCTGGCTGTGATCCTGTGACACCGCTTGCAGCTGCCCATCACGCAGCCGGTAGGCGCGACTGTCACCGGCCCACAGACAGCCGCAATAATCCTGCACAGCCAGTAACGTCACCACGGTGCTGCCGATGGTTGTGGATGCCTCGCGCTTTTCCGCTTCCTCGATCAGATCCCGGTTAACTTGCAGCAGGCAATCCTCAACCGCATCGATAAATGTGCTCAAGCGCCGGTACAGCCCGACCTGCTGCAGGCTGTCGACAATGGCCCGGCTGGCGAAATCGCCGGCGTCATGCCCCCCCATGCCGTCGGCCACCACCCATAATCCGATGTCAGGCCGGTCGGCGAAGGCATCTTCATTGATCTTGCGAATTTTGCCGACATCGCTGATGCCGGCCGAGGTCCACCGGAAGCCGCTATCGGCTGTCACAGGGCGCTCTCACCCTGAGTCTGGTTAGCGCCGGGCACCGGTAACGGCCATTGTTCCCACGCGCTCTGTGCCCAGTTACCACTCATCATGGCAGCAAAGTCCGGGGCCGGGGGCATACCCGCAGAAACCAGCAAACTCGGCGAGACGTGCTCAGAGCCACTGCCCCACCATAAACTGTAGCTACCCAGCCGTTGCAGGATGAGCTGATGCACGATGCCGGGCATGGCGGCACCAGGACGCGCTTGCCGATCCAGCAGAATCTGCCAGGCAGAACCGAAGCCTGCCTGGGTGGAGGTGGCACCGACATCGGCCAATTGCTCAATCCCGCTCAGCGAGGCGACCTGGAAATCGAAGTCATCGAGATTGAAGCCCTGTTCGTCGAGGGCACCGAGGATCACCTTTTCTGCGGCATCGAACCAGTTTCCACCATCCACTGCGACCTGCACCAGGTTGACATCGAGCGGCAACGGTGCAGCAATGATCAGCGGGAAATAACGTCCCACCCGGTCCACGCTGGGCATCAGCACACCACACCACGGCTGCTCGCCGCACAGGCCGCCGGACAATATAAATCGCCAGACAGGACTGCTCAGATACAGATTCAGCCATTCTGCGCCCAGCTGCTCACGACTGACAGCGATGGCGCTCTGCAACCATTCGTCCCAGTGATCCAGGAAGCTGCGCGGCATGCGCCGGTTGACGAAGTCGCCCAGTTCAGGGAACTTGCCGTAGAAACCCGGCAGACTGGTCTCGGCCACCGTTACAGGCTCCCCGGGCAGCGGAATTGCTCAAGCTGCTTCATACCAAACGGATTTACCACGCTATCGGCCTGTATCTCCCAGCTGGATTTGCGTCCCGCCGATTTGAAAGTGGCCACCAGGCGATCCGTCGAAGTCGACTTCAGGTCCGCACTGTCGAGAATCCGGAACCAGGCCCATGGTCCCTCACGCGATGAAGCCAGGCGCACACCACTGCTATCCTCAAATACAAAACGTACCTGGCCGGTACTGTCCGGTCCCGGCCACTGGGCGCGCTGCACGCGCGCAGGTCCATGCCGATACTGGAATTTCTGGCCTTCCAGATCCAGTTTGAAAGTCTTCACATTGGCATCCAGATAGATCGGTTTAAGGCCGAAGCCCACTGATGGCATGTTGCTGCCGCCCTGGAAGAAGGTGTCACGTATCAGCGCCGCACGCTGGAACTGGCGCAACACCGACGTTGGTATACCCAGCGTGGTATTGCCCACCGGCTTCCAGCGCCAGTTGCCACCCGAAGTGTTGACGAACGCCTTAAGATTGGCACTGAAGAAATTATCGATCAGACCACCCGGTGCAAACAGGCGTCCAAAATCGACCAGTGTCATTTCCTTCTGGCGGTCACGGTAGACAGGATAGCGACCTGAAATCGCCTTGTTGCAGGTCGGTAGTACATTCGACTTCCATGCATTGTTGATCTGCGCACGCGCACCGCCCATGGTGACAACACGGCTGTTGGACGCAATCTGTTGTAGCCAGCGTTTGACCGGTTCCGGCTGGCGCGCACCCTCGACTTGCAGGCGCCTCACCATATCGCCACCCGCAGATCCCGTAGCTACGCTCAGCGCATCGGAACCGAGTCCCGCAGACATGGAGTCCAGCTGTCCGTAGAGTTGTGACAACATGTTGATGATCTGCTCTATCGGCGCAACACCACCTGCTGGCGGACTTACCAGCGCATTGAGCTGTGCGAACTGCTTATCCACTACTTCGGCCGGACGATCGGGCTTCGGTACTGCCTCGTTGTCCGATGCCGAACGCAGCAGTCGTGCCAGCCGACTCTGGGTAGCCGTGACCTCGCCAGCCTTGTCCATCGCTTTACCCAACAGTCCGCTCGGTTTTTCCAGCGTAGTATTGAGTTCTACACTCTGTAACAAGGCACGCATCGGCGAGGTCGGTCCGGACAATAAATCCAGCACTTCGGAAGCGTTTCGCAGGCTCGTGAAACGCACAACACTAATATCCGCCAGCATCTGTTTCCACTTACCGGTGTAATCGGCGAAGTACAGATTCTGGAGATCCTGCTGCAGGCGATCGATCTCCGGCTGACTCAGCGCATGCTTGTCCGGGTCGAGTATCCAGTTGTCTTCACTGCTCTGCCGGGCGACATCCTTGACTTGTTTTCTGAAGAATTCGTGGTATCCCCTGTATGTAAACAGACCGGATATGCCGCTATCCAGCGATTCGCCACTGTCGCGCTTGAACACCTTGTCGCCGCCAAGGCCCAACACACCGCTTAATCGGAACGGTTGCCTGTCGCTGACTGCATAGTCACGCTTCAGGCGGCCGTACAACAGCTGGGCAAGTGGCACCTGATTGAGACTCTGGCGCGCACTGGCAACTACTTCCGGATCCAGGTCAATCGGTTCAAAATCAAGTTCGATGAGCGATGCCAGGTGATTCTGCAGCTGGCCCTGCTTTTCCGGCTCCGCAGCAAAAGTGTTCTGCCAGTCCAGTGCCATCCACAGTTTGAGCAGGTCCGGGTCCAGGTGGTCGTGGTCACCCAGCATCAGATAGGTCCTGAGCGCCTCGTACTGAAAATCCGGATCGCCGATACCTGCCTCCAGATGCTGCTCCAGGCGGTGACGAATCGCTGGCAACAGAACATAACTCAGCTCACGCCGATAGCCATCACGGGCCGCCTCAGTCAGGCCATCACCCTGATAGAGCCCCATGCCCAGCAACAGCGGCGTATCTTCATCGACCGGCTGATAGACCAGGGTCAACTCACGTAGTTCGTTCAAACCTGGCAACAGCTCGTCGAAATCATTCGAATCCATGAGTGGCTCGGCACTGGTCGCCCGGTATGCCTCGATCTGCCCGTTGAACTGGCTGACGTAAACCTGGTTGCGGGTAAAGCTGGTTGCCCAGGCCAGAACCGCAAGGATAGTAACTGCAATGGCGCCCCCGTAGGCGACGCGCTGTAGCCAGCGCCGCTGCACCTCGAGACGCCGGTTGGCTCCCACAAGGTCGGCTTCCTCGAAGATGACATCCTTCAGCAGACGGGTCAGAAAATAACTGCGCCCCTGTCCGGCATACGGGGGGAGCGCCTGCTGACTGACGCCAAAAGTACGCGACAACGAGCCCATGATGCGATCGATCGGCGTCCCTTCCTGGGTACCGCTGGTAAAGTACACACCGCGCAACAGGGCTGGCTCTTCAAAACGGCTGGGGCGGAAAATCTCGGTCAGAAATTGATTGCCAACCGTCCGCAGGGACGCCAGTTGCTGGGGAAAAGTAAAAATGCGTGCACGACGTTGCGGATCACGCTCCTGGTGCATACGAGCCAGAACACGCTGATTGATGCGCTCCATAAGAGCATCGATCTCACTGGTGAGCATCTGGATAGCAGCGCCCGTATTCTCGCCTTTTTCCATGGGAAAGGTCACACCCCAGACCTGGCCACGTTCCTCCAGACCGAGGTCATCGAAGAACTCCATGAAGCCGGCGATCAAATCGCATTTGGTAAGCAAGACATAGACCGGAAAACGGATACCCAGCACCTTGTTGAGTTCCTGCAAACGCTGCTTGATGGCGCGCACATGCTGAGCTCGCTCGGCCTCGCTTTGCAGCATCAGGTCAGACAGGCTGACCGCTACCAGCACACCGTTGATGGGGCGCCTGCGCCGACTTTTCTTGAGCAGACCGAGGAAACCCTCCCAGGCTGCACTATCGACTTCCATTTGGCTGTCCTGGGTAACATAACGCCCGGCGGTATCCAGTAGCACTGCCTCTTCGGTAAACCACCAGTCACAGTTACGCGTACCGCCAACTCCACGCAACGCCTCCTTGCCAAACCGTTCCGCCAGCGGAAAATTCAGACCGGAGTTGATCAATGCGGTGGTCTTGCCACTACCCGGGGGACCGATAATGATGTACCAGGGTAAATCGTAGATACCCGCGCCACCCTTCTTGCGCGCGGTTTTCTTCAGCACCTGCAAGGCTTCATCGAAACGCTCGTGCAGCGCCGCTACTTCCTCGGCCGACTGTTCCGCAACGGCATTTACACCCGTATCCATGGCCGGTTCAGCCATGCCGCCAATCATCTGCGCATTGGCCTTGTTAACCAGCATCTGGATGCGCAGGTTATTCAGCCCCCAGAGCACAGCAACCACCAGGATTGCAAGCAGTCGGGAGATCTCGCCCGCCAGTGGAGCGCTACCGGCGATGCTGACCAGCGGGCCGACAAACCATATCAGGATGCTGATCGCCAGCAGGCCGAGCAGGGACACCACCCAACGGTTTTTCAGAAAACCGATAATTCGCTTCATTTAATCATCCTGTATACCGGCGCACTCAGGCCCCGGCCAAGTGGTTTACTCTTGTTGTTTCGGCTCTCTGGCAGCCTGGCCAATAGTATCCAGTACCTCATATGCCGGGCTGGAGGAATGCCCCAGAATGAAACGGAAGCCGCCGTAGGTCGCCAGCAGCAACACACCGGCCAGTGCGCCAACCACCCACAGTGGTACATAGCGCACCAGCGCGTTGCGATTATCCTGTACACCGCGCCACTGTGGCGATAACTCGCGCTCATAATCGCCGCGCTGCATGCGAATCGTGCGGAACAGGTTATCAGTGGTCTCGACCAGCCTGGAACGTCCCTGCTCCAGCACGGCGTATTTTCCCTCGAAGCCCAGCGACAGGCAGATATACATCAGCTCCAGGATGTCAATATTGGCGGCCGGCTCCTGCATCATGCGAGCCAAGATCATGAAGAATTTTTCACCGCCCCAGGTTTCATTGTGAAAGGTGCTGAGCAGGCTTTGCGTACTCCATACACTCTCACTGCCCCACGGCGTGCCCAGTACGGCTTCATCCAGCAGTGTGCATATAATATAACGGGCTGCCAGTGCGGTTTCCGGGCTGACGCCGGTGGTACGGGAGTTCTGTTCAAATACCCTGACCTGCTGCACCACGTGTTCACGCAAGCCGGCAACATCCGGATGTGAGGGTGTGTTGCGCAACTGTGCCGCCAGCGTCAGCAGCACCACTGCTGAATCGATCAGCGGATTCAGGCCGGCGGCAGTGATGGCTGCCGCGGCGGGTGCAAACTGCGCGGGCGGCACGAACGGTGGCACTTGTGCGCCTGGCTGCGGTGTTACCGGTGCCGCCGCAGGTGGAATCGGCGGACTGCCCGCTGCCGGCGGCGTATGGCGGCGGCCCGGCGTCGGCCGGATGACAGTACGATCGCTGTCGCCGGAATTTGAGAATGGATCGTCGGAATCCATGACGGTTACCCCCTGATAGCCCAGAATTCCATC
>JAUXGZ010000097.1 GCA_030621785.1 Gammaproteobacteria bacterium
AATATGTCTACGGATTATCACTGCCGGATACTTCAAAGTGCAGGGATTGACCCTGGTCCTGGGAGAGCAGCGTCCTCGATGTCGGGCAGGCCAGCCTGATCTTTTCCGCGGCAAAGCGCCGCATGATGTCGAGATTGACCTTTTCATCGAATGCCATTGCCAGCCAGCGCCGTGGCGGATGGTACCAGTAGGAAACCATGATGTTCAGTGAATCCGGGTTGAATTCATCGAAGAACACCCGGGGCGGAAATTCCGGCTGCATGCCCTCGTGATCTTCAAGTATTTCCTTGACGATACTGATGGCCTTCTCTATCTGCTCGACCGGGGTGTCGTTGGCAAGTCGCAGACTGGTCTGACGGCGAATGAATTTCCGCCGCCCGATGTTTTCCACGTCCATACTGGCCATCTTCTCATTCGGGATCGCTGTCAGTGCCCCGGTCAGCATGCGGATCTTGGTGGAACGCAGGCCGATCTGTTCGACAAACCCGTCATGTCCCTGGACGACAATGCGTTGTCCGGGCTTGTAGGGCTGGTCCATGAAAATCATCAGGCTGCCGAGCAGGTTCTTCAGTGAGTCCTGGGCGGCCAGGGCGATGGCCAGGCCACCGACACCGACACCGGCGAGTACGCCGACAATGGGCAGGCCGATCTGGTTGGCACCGTAGAAAATGATAATCACTCCGAGGACAATGCCCATAATGCGCGCCGTCAGCCGGAGTAATTGCGCATTCAGGCTGTCGTGCTCAATCCGGGGAGACAGGATGATCAGCTCCGCAAACAACAGTGATCCCAGCCAGGCGACCCAGGTAGCCACCAGGTATTCGATGGTTCCTGACACCAGCAAGACGGCCTTGGTCGCGCCACCAATCAGGTTGATCTGCTGCGTCAGCACGTAGGCGGCGAACGGATTGACAACAAGAATCAGTACGGGTGTCACGATACTGCGCAGGTAGCTGCGCGCCGGGTTGTCCGGCAGGTTGCGCCGTGTCAGGCGGTGCACCATGACGACCAGCCAGACGACGACAACCAGAAACAGCGCAACCGCAATCCATTTCCAGATCGCATGATTCAGCACGACCACCTTTGCCCAGCCTGGAAGTTGTTCGATGGTGGTCATGGAAATCCACCAGCCCGGCAACACCTGTCTCAGCTTGTTGCTGTTCTGTATCGGCACCTCCCGCGTGTACGGCAGCGACCGGGTTTTCAGATAAAACTCTTCCGAACGCTCGACGGTCGCTGCATTGAACAGGAACTCGCCCTTGCGCGGCCCTTCCGTGACCCGGCTGATGGTGATATCGGTATGCGGGATCGTCCAGTGTGCCGGGCCCTCGACACCTGCATAGAAAGCCGCGTCCGGAATCTCATCAACGGGTGGCAGTTCGATACGCGACAGGGTTTCATATAAATAGGTGCCGGCATCGTAACTGACCTCGATGCGTGCCGAGGGGGCGACTTCACTCAGGTCAAGGGTGCGCAGGGCGTCAGCAGCCATGGTAAAGATGCGGCCATGCAGCTCACTGCTGGGGGAATACCAGAAGACATCCCGGTATATCTTCCATACCGCATCGACGTTGGAAAGGAAGCCGGTCAGGGTGGCACGCGGACTGGACGTATCGATTGACTCCAGCGGATAACGCTCTTCTGCCTGCACGGACGGCAGTGTCAGTAGCAGGGACAAGAAAAGAATCTGACACCGGTGTTGCATAGGGAAATCCCCCCGGAAAGCAGGTTGGGCTGAACGAACGTGAAGCCCAACAGGTAAGCATGAAAATATTCGTTGGGCTTTGCAGGCTCAGCCCAACCTACCGATTACGGACCTTAACGCAGTCCCCAACAGCGTGTAGGATATGCCATCCGGCCACTGATACGGAAGGGTTGCCCGAAAAAATGTCTGATTCGCTGTTCACCAACGGAACATTCCTGATCCGTGTACTCGCCCTGCTGCTGGCGCTTGGGCCCTTGCAGGTTGGCAGCGCCGCAGAGTCGGCAAGTGCAACAAAGGCAGGCACGCTGGTCAAGCCGGCAACCCTCAAGGCAAAAATCAAGGAGGCCGAAGCGGCTGCCGATCTGGATGAGGCAACCCGTACCAGGCTGACCGGCCTGTACCACAGCGCGCTGTCATTCCAGGAAAGCGCAGCGGCCAGCAATGCCAATGCGGAGATCTATCGCGCGGCCCGCAAGTCTGCTGCAGCACAGGCGAAATCCATACGCGAGAAGCTCGAACAACGCCTCAAAGACGCGTCCCCGGTAACCATCCGCGTCTCGGAGACGACACCACTGGCCGAAGTGGAGCAGGAGTCACTGAAGCTGAAAGCCGACCTGGCTGCCGTCGAGGCCAAGCTGAACGCCCTGGAGGAGCAACTGGCTGCCGAGGCAGACCGGCCCGGTACCATCCGGCAGCGGCTCATCGAAAACAAGCAACGGCAGGAGGAAATTGCCGTCGGGCTGAAACTGCCTGCACCCGCCGACCAGCTGCCTGCACTCACAGAGGCAAATCGCTGGGCACTGCAGAGCGAGGCCATGGCGCTGAGCGCCGAGATTCAGGAACTCGACCAGGAGTTGCTGAGCCAGCCGATGCGCATTGAGCTGCTGGAGGCCGGGCGCGACCAGTCAGCGAACAGCCTCAAGCGCATTCGTCTGCGCGTTCAGAGTCTCGGATCCCTGCTAAGCAGCCGGCGTGTTGCCGAAGCGGAGCAGGCACAGACCGAGACCGAGATGGCACAGCTTGAAGCCCAGGGGGAGCATGCCCTGATACAGGAGCTGGCGGACCGGAACGCCGAACTCGGCGAACAACTGACAGACCTCGCCACCCGGCTGGAACAGGTAACAACCGAAGATGATTCGGCGGACCAGGATGCCAAGCACATTGCAGATTCACTGCGCAGTACCCGGCAAAAAGTCGAGCTCGCCGGGCTGAGCCAGGCACTCGGACAGGTGCTCCTTGAACAACGCAATAACCTGCCGGACATACGCAGTTTTCGCAAGAAGGTGCGCGCCAGGGAAAACGAAATCGCCGGGGTCGGCCTGCAACTGATCCGGTACGAGGAAGAGCGCCGCAGCCTGCGCAACATTCCCGAATATATTGACAGCCTCACAACGAACCTGCCTGAAGATGAAATACTGCAGATCAGGGAGCCGCTGGAAACCCTGGCACGTAACCGCCTGGATCTGCTGGCCAAGGCCACTGCAAACACACAATCCTATCTGCGCGCACTCAGTGAACTCGATTACGCCTATCGCAACCTGCTCCAACAGGTCGAGGTCTACGATGAATTCCTGGGTGAACGGCTGCTCTGGGTGCGCAGCGTACCGCCACCGAATCTCCAGATGCTGCAGGCGGTCCCCGCCCAGTTGGCCTACCTGCTGTCCCCGGTCAACTGGTACGAGGTCACCAGAAGCCTGCTCTCACAGCTGTTCAAATCACCTCTGTATATATTGATATTACTGGCTGCCGTCACCCTGCTCGCAAAGGCACGGAGCCTGCGCGATGCCATACAGGAATGTGGCAGCAAGACCGGCAAACCCAGCACCGACCGCTTTAGCTATACCCTGCAGGCACTTGGACTGAGCCTCCTGCTGGCTGTGTCCTGGCCACTGATTTTCTGGATCACAGGTTTTGAACTGGCACGGGCACTGGATATCACCGATTTCACGAAATCAGTTGCACTGGCACTGATGTGGGTAGCAATGCCCTTTTTCTACCTGCAATCGTTTCGCAGGATCTGCATCCCCGGGGGGCTCGCCGAGAAACATTTCCGCTGGGACGCTCATAGCCTGCAATTGCTGCGGCGCCAGCTGATCCGCCTGATGCTGACGTTTTTACCGTCCGTATTTATTGCGGTTATCGTAATCAACCAGGATTCCAAGATTCTGGGGGGCGCCACCGGCCGGCTGGCTATCGTAATCGTCATGCTGGCACTGGCCCTGTTTTCCTACCGCCTGTTCAATCCCGTTAACGGCGCCCTGCAAACCTACCTGACGCGCAACGCGAACACCATGCTTGCACGGCTCCGCTACCTGTGGCTGGCGCTGAGTGTCGCTACCCCGCTGGGACTGGCCGTGCTTGCCATCATCGGCTACGTGTATACGGCCGGCACCCTGACGCGCAGCGTGATGGGTTCCCTGTGGTTCATCCTGGTCCTGGTGATTATCCAGCAACTGGTGGTCCGCTGGCTGCTGGTCATCCGCCGCCGGCTTGCCTTTCAGGCCGCAGTCGAACGCCGCCGGGCGCGGGCGGAAGAAGCCAGTCGGGAGACAGACAGCGCGGGCAAGGAAGACTTCACCGAACAGCTTGAAGAACCGGCCATCGACCTGGTTGCACTGGGACAGGAAACCAGCAAGTTAGTGAACATGGCGTTGTCGATCATCGGCATAACCGGCATCTGGTTGATCTGGTCAGACGTACTGCCGGCATTTGCCGTTCTCCAGGACGTTACCCTCTGGAATATAACCGAGACGGTTGCCGGGAAAGAAGTCCAGTTGCCCATCACCCTGGCCGATGTGGGACTTGCCCTGCTGGTTGCGATCATTACCCTGATTGCCGCCCGGCGCTTCCCGGCATTTCTGGAAATTGTCCTGCTGCAACGCCTGAAGATAAGCGCCGGTGGGCGTTATACTGCCACCACCCTGTCGCGCTATGCCATTATAGCCGTGGGTGTCATCCTGACCATTAGCATGATGGGTGGCAGGTGGGGCCAGATCCAGTGGCTGGTCGCCGCGCTTAGTCTGGGTATCGGCTTCGGCCTGCAGGAGATCATTGCCAATTTTATCTGTGGCCTTATCATATTATTCGAAAGACCGATTCGTGTGGGCGACATGGTCACGGTCGGTGACTCCGTCGGCGTCGTCTCCCGCATCCAGATCCGGGCCACGACCATCCTGACCCGTGACCGCCAGGAACTGTTGGTCCCCAACAAGGAATTCATTACCGGCCGCCTGCTGAACTGGTCGCTCACGGACCAGGTCACCCGCCTGGTGATACCGGTCGGGGTTGCCTATGGCAGTGACATCCCCCTGTCCATGAAGATCATTACCGAGGTGGCTGAGGACAACGAATATATCATCGATGATCCGCAGCCCTTTGTTATCTTCGAAAGCTTCGGTGACAATTCCCTGACACTCACCTTGCGCTGTTTCACCGATTCGGTAGAGTATCGCCTGAGAGCCATCAGCGGCTTGCATGAAGAGATCAACCGGCGCTTTAACGAGGCCGGCATCGTCATCGCCTTCCCGCAACGCGACCTGCATTTCGATGCCAGCCAGCCACTGGATATCCGTATCCGGCATGTGCAGGATGCGGCGGATAATGGTGATAACAAATAATTTACAGGCCCTTCCCCGGATTGAGTAGGGCCGAATTTATTCGGCCAATCATGACACCGGTCGAATGAATTCGACCCTACAAATGAATTCTGATCGAGCTGTAGGGCTGAATTCATTCGGCCAATACCCATCCAATCAGGGAAAACACTATTTACAAACAAAGGAAATACGAAAAACGAATCAAGAAAGGAGTTTAAAATGGAACGTGGTATCCGCACCCTGCTCACCCTGTCAATGGCCCTGTTGCTGATAACCGGGAATGCCCTGGCTGATGAACTCATCATGAACGATGGTTCCCGCCTGTTCGGTGAAGTCGTCAAAAGAGAGAATGGTACGCTCGAGTTCAAAACCACCTACGCGGGAGTAATCAAGGTGCAGTGGACCGAGGTCAGTGAACTGCATGCCGATGAGCCGATGCAACTGATGCTGGACGATGAAAGCACCCTCACGGCGCAACAGATCAAGAACACCGAAGACGGAATATTTCTGGACGACGACATCGAGCCGGACCTGTCCGAGCCGTCACTTGCCCAGTCCGAGCTGGCCTTCATCAATCCCGACCCGTGGCGCACCGGGGAAGGCTACAAGCTGAGCGGACATATCAACTTCGCGCTGGAGAAAGAACGCGGTAATACCGACAAGGATGAGATCGATATCGATGGCGACGTGACCTGGCGTTACCGGCATGATCGTTTCAGGATGTTCGGTGAACTGGAACGCGACCGCAACAACAGCAAGAAAACCAAGGACAAGTGGAAACAAAGGAACAGCTACGACCACCTTTTCACCAAAAAATGGTTTGCCGGCGCTTTCCTGGGCTTTGAACATGACCGGTTTGCTGACCTGAACCTGCGCACCATTGTCGGCCCCAAGGTGGGCTACCAGTGGTTTGAAGGCAGGGACATGAACCTGAGTACGGAGCTTGGTCCGATGTATGTCGATGAGGATTTCGACAAGGACGAGGACGATGATTATCCGGCCCTGGGTTGGATGATTGATTTCGACAAGTATCTGTTTAAGGAATTCCTGCAGTTCTATCACCTGCAGACCGGAATCTGGAACCTGGATGACACCAGTAATGTTGTCTGGGACACCTGGACCGGTCTGCGTTTTCCGCTTGCCTGGGGTTTGGTCACCAGCACCGAGATGCAGGTCGAATATGACAG
Source organism: Gammaproteobacteria bacterium (assembly GCA_030621785.1). Lineage (GTDB taxonomy): Bacteria > Pseudomonadota > Gammaproteobacteria > DSM-19610 > DSM-19610 > Thiogranum. Next base: position 6,489 of record JAUXGZ010000097.1, read on the forward strand.
CGGGGCAGCGGAAAACAAGGATGATCTCGATACCACCTATACCCTCAAGATTGGATATCAGTGGTAGCAAATATTCTTTGGCTGCTCAGAATTATTTGTGGGTGGATCTGATCTGGAAATATACCAGTGGACTTGTAGGAGCGAGCTTGCTCGCGAACGCGGTCTTCCCGGATCCCGAATTCGCCAGCATGCCCCAGGGCAGCCTCTCGGCGCAAGCGCCTCA
>JAUXGZ010000064.1 GCA_030621785.1 Gammaproteobacteria bacterium
ACCCGGCCATCGGCGGCATCGGTAAGGGTCACCTGGTGCGCGGGATCGATGCACTGGGTGGCGAGATGGGGCGAGCCGCCGACCGTGCCGGTATCCAGTTCCGGCGCCTGAATGCCAGCAAGGGTCCGGCGGTGCGCGCTACCCGCGCCCAGGCTGATCGGCAACTGTACCGCCAGGCTATTCGTTCGACGCTGGAAAACCAGCCAGGCCTGCTACTGTTCCAGCAAGCAGTCGATGACCTGATCGTGGAAGAAGATCGGGTAGTCGGAGTCGTGACGGCTATGGGGCTGCGCTTTTATGCAGATACCGTGGTGTTGACAGTTGGTACCTTTCTGGGCGGTCGTATGCACATTGGTCTGTCGAGTCACGAGGGGGGCCGTGCCGGCGATCCTCCGGCTAATATGCTTGCGCGGCGCTTGCGCGAGCTACCCTTCCGGGTGGAACGACTCAAGACCGGCACCCCGCCGCGTATCGATGGTCGCAGCATCGACTACAGCCAGCTGCGCGAGCAGCCAGGCGATGACCCGGCACCGGGTTTTTCGTTTCTGGCCACCGGCAATGAACACCCGGCGCAGGTCAGTTGCCACATTACCCATACTACCGAGCGTACGCACGAGATCATCCGCGCCGGGCTGGATCGCTCCCCGCTGTATTCCGGGATGATCGAAGGTACCGGGCCGCGCTACTGCCCTTCCATCGAAGACAAGGTAGTGCGTTTCGCAGAACGTTCTTCGCACCAGATCTTTGTCGAGCCGGAAGGTTTGAACACGCACGAAGTCTATCCCAACGGCATTTCCACCAGCCTGCCCTTTGATGTGCAAATCGAGCTGGTGCGCTCCATGCCGGGCTTCGAACAGGCGCATATTACCCGCCCCGGCTACGCGATCGAATACGACTATTTTGACCCGCGTGATCTGCGTGCCTCGCTGGAAACCCGTTTTATTCAAAATCTGTTTTTTGCCGGCCAGATCAATGGCACTACCGGCTACGAGGAAGCCGCAGCGCAGGGTCTACTGGCCGGTGTGAACGCCGCACGACGCAGCCGCGGCGAACCGGCCTGGACGTTGCGCCGCGACGAGGCCTACCTGGGTGTGCTGGTGGACGATCTGATTACCCGGGGAACCAGTGAGCCGTATCGCATGTTTACCAGTCGGGCGGAATATCGCCTGCTGTTGCGGGAAGACAATGCGGACCTGCGCCTGACCGCGACCGGACGCCTTCTGGGGCTGGTTGATGATAATCGCTGGGAAATATTTTGTACCAAACGTGCGTCGATTGATCAGGAACAGGCGCGTTTAAGCGAGATTTGGGTGCGAACCGGAACAACGGCTGCAAATCAGCTGGCACAGCAACAGGGTGAAATCCTGAGCAGGGATACGCGGCTGCTGGATTTGTTGCGCCGCCCGGGTCTGGATTACTCCGCGCTGATGCAGCTGGATGATGTGGGACCGGGTGTGGATGACGAGCTTGTCGCCGAGCAGGTCGAGGTGCAGGCCCGGTATCAGGGTTACATCGAGCGTCAGCGGGTGGAAATCGACCGCCAGAAGCGTAACGAGCATAAGTGCCTGCCAGAGGAGCTGGATTACCGTCAGGTCACCGGTCTGTCGACCGAGGTCTGTGAGAAGCTGACCTCGGTGCGCCCCGAAACCATCGGTCAGGCGACGCGCATACCCGGCATGACTCCGGTGGCGATTTCGCTGTTACTGGTCTACCTGAAGAAAACCCGTCTGGCACGCAAAACGGCATGAGCCGGTCAGGCAGTGTCGCTCCGCCCGCTTTACCCGTTGCGGCACAGATCAGCCATGGTTGCCAGGCCATGCAGCTGGCAGTTGGCCCGCAGGCAATGCAGTCGCTGGCGCAGCTGATCGAGTTGTTGCACAAATGGAATCGTGTCTGCAACCTGACCGCAGTGCGTGATCCGCAATTAATGGTTTCCCGTCATATCCTCGACAGTCTGGTAGTGTTGCCATTCCTGGAGGGTGGGCGCCTGCTGGATGTTGGTTGTGGTGCCGGCCTGCCCGGCTTGCCATTGGCGATCTGCAGGCCGTCCCTGTCGGTGACCATGCTCGATGCCAACAGCAAGAAAATCCGTTTTGTCCGGCAGGCGGTCGCCGAACTGCGCCTGGAGAATGTCGAAGTGGTACAGTCGCGCATGCAGGAGTATCGGCCGGCGCGGTCATTTGATATGGTGATCAGCAGAGCGGTGGCGTCGTTGCGGGAGCTGTATGCGCAAACCCGCCATCTGCTGGATCCGGGTGGACGTATGTTGTTCATGAAAGGTACGCTCCCGGGGGAAGAAATGGGGCAACTGGGCCAGTTGCAGCAATCGTTGCACGTCGAGCGACTGCAGGTGTTCGGGTTGAAAGCGGAACGTCACCTGTTGTGGCTGGACATACCGAAGGGCTGAATTCGGACATACTATAATGAGTCGTATCATTGCCATTACCAATCAGAAAGGCGGCGTGGGCAAAACCACCACCTGTGTGAACCTGGCCGCGTCCCTGGCCGCGACACGGCGCAGCGTACTACTGATTGACCTGGACCCGCAGGGCAATGCCACTATGGGCAGCGGCGTGGACAAGCACGACATTCCGTACAGCGGCTATCACCTGTTGCTTGAAGATACGCCGGTTGAGCAGATCATCGTCCATGCCGAGGTGGCAGGTTACGATCTGCTGCCGGGCAACGGCGATCTGACTGCGGCTGAAGTCCAGCTGTTCCAGTCCGAAGCCCGGGAAGCTCGCCTGCGTCAGCGCCTGCTACCGGTGGCCGACCGGTATGATTACGTTCTGATCGACTGTCCGCCCTCGCTTAACATGCTGACGCTGAACGCGCTGACTGCTGCGCACGCGGTTTTCATTCCGATTCAGTGTGAGTACTACGCGCTGGAAGGCTTGAGCGCCCTGCTGCAAACCGTGGAACAAATTCGTGCGGCGGTAAATCCGCAGCTGGAGATCGAGGGTTTGTTGCGGACCATGTTCGATGCCCGTAATAACCTCTCCAACCAGGTCTCTGAACAGTTGCTGGAGCACTTCGGTGCCAGCGTTTTTCGCACCATTATTCCACGTAATGTCCGCCTGGCGGAGGCACCCAGTTACGGCGCACCGATTATCAAGTATGACCGCACATCACGCGGTGCGATCGCCTATCTGGCACTCGCGGCCGAGATGGTGCGGCGGCGCAGCGAGGCCGAGCAACCGCCGGTGGAGCAGGTCGCACAGGCATGATCGAACCGGTTTTGAGCGCACTGAATTTAGATAGCAGGCAGAGTTAGAAAATACCATGGCAGCAAAGAAACGCGGACTGGGACGGGGGCTTGATGCCTTGTTGGGCCCGGCAAAAGTACAGTCGATTCATTCAGCGGCCGATGCACCGGTTGCAGCAGTGGCGGCGGCCGCTACGCGCGACGGTGAGTTGCGCACGCTGGGAGTGGAACGCTTGCAGCGTGGCAAGTATCAGCCGCGCATCGACATGCACAACGATAGCCTGGAGGATTTGGCGGATTCCATCCGTGCCCAGGGTGTGGTGCAGCCGATCGTGGTGCGCCCGGCGGCAGGCGGGGACTACGAAATCGTTGCCGGTGAACGCCGCTGGCGCGCCGCCCAGCTGGCAGGGTTGCAGGACGTGCCGGTGATGGTGCGGGAGATGGACGATCGTACTGCCATTGCGGTAGCACTGATCGAGAATATCCAGCGGGAGAACCTCAATCCGCTGGAAGAGGCGCATGCGCTGGAACGCCTTATCGAGGAATTTGAAATGACCCACCAGCAGGCGGCGGAAGCGGTCGGCCGTTCCCGCACCGCCGTTTCCAATCTGTTGCGCCTGCTGGAACTTGGCGAGGTGACTACCGCCATGGTGCAGCGAGGCGAGCTGGAAATGGGGCATGCGCGGGCCTTGCTGGCGCTGTCGGGTACCCGTCAGGCCGATGCAGCCCACGAGGTTCTCCACCAGGGTCTATCGGTGCGTGCTACCGAGCGGCTGGTGAAAAAACGGCTGGCGCTCGGTGACCGGCCGGCGGATAAAAGCCCGCCACCGCGGCGCGATCCAGACGTGGTACGTCTGGAACAGGACCTGGCCGACCGCATCGGCGCGCCGGTGCAGATCCAGCATAGCCGCGGCGGCAAGGGCAAGCTGGTGATCACTTATACCAGTCTCGATGAGCTGGACGGAGTTCTGGCTCATATCCAGTAGGAGCCTGCAGGATTCAGGCACGCAACGGATTTTCTGAAGGAGTGGAATACGGATTGTATTTCCAGTTGACCCGGGTGGGCCGCGATGCCTATAATCGCGGCCGCTACACTCCTGTACGGTGGGGTGCTGCGTGACAGTGCCCGGTCTTCGCAATTCGAATGGAAGCGCAGCGGGCAGGGTTGCGGGGGTTTGCGGGTTACTGCTGCTTCAGCTTCTGCTGGTAGCGGCCGCTTCGGGTGCGCTTCTCGTTTTCTATGGCACAACGCCTGCACTGTCTGCCGGCTATGGCGGTGCAATAGCGGCGGTGAATGTGCTACTACTGGCGCGTTGTGCACGGCGCGATGCTCTGGCTCCCGGGCGTACACCTGGACATAGCCTGACCGCGGCCTATGTGTGTGTAGTACAACGATTTTTGGTGGTTTCCCTGCTCTTTGGGATAGGGTTGGGGGTGCTAAAACTACTCCCGCTACCGTTGCTCGCCAGCTTTGTCGGCGGCCAGTTTTTGATGGTAATTTCGGGAACCAGGCAGTTAAAACAGAATTGAAACGATGTCAGTAGAATCTTCCGGCGAATATATACAGCATCATATGCTCAATCTGACCTGGGGCCAGCAGGCTGATGGTCAGTGGGGGTTTGCCCATAGCGCAGCGGAAGCTGCCGGTATGGGTTTCTGGGCGATCAACGTCGACAGCATGTTGTTTTCCATCGGTCTGGGTGTCGTTTTCCTGTGGTTTTTCCGTAAGGCCGCCAGGCATGCTACCGTCGGGGTGCCGGGTGGATTGCAGAATTTTGTCGAATGGGTAGTGGAATTCATCGACAGCAGTGTGCGCGGCTCCTTCAGCGGCAAAAACGACCTGCTGGCACCGCTGGCACTGACCATTTTTATTTGGGTACTCCTGATGAACGTCATGGATCTGGTGCCGGTCGACTGGTTGCCGGGTCTGGCAACGCTGGCCGGTGTCGGACACCTCAAGGTCGTACCCTCGACCGACCCCAACGTTACCTTTGGCCTGGCCCTGTCGGTATTCGTACTGACGCTGTACTACAGCATCAAGATCAAGGGAGTGGGTGGTTTCTTCGGGGAGCTGGCCTTTCAGCCGTTTCCGAAATGGATGGCACCGATCAACCTGCTGCTGGAAGGTGTCACCCTGCTGTCACGGCCGCTTTCACTGTCGCTACGACTGTTCGGCAACATGTTTGCCGGCGAAATGATTTTTATCCTGATCGCGCTGATGTACGGCGGCGGTGTGGCATTGGGCGCTTTAGGTGGACTGCTGCAGCTGGGCTGGGCGATTTTCCACATATTGATTATCGTGTTACAGGCATTCATCTTCATGACCCTGACGATCGTGTACGTCGATATGGCGTACCAGGAAGAACACTGAGTCCGAAACGCTGCAGAATTCATTTTTATTGCTGAACTTTGAAATATTAGGAGACAAACATGGAAAACGCTCTGCTCTACATTGCCGGCGCCCTGATGATGGGCCTGGGCGCCGTGGGTGCTGCCGTCGGCATCGGAATCCTGGGTGGCCGCTTTCTTGAAGGCGCCGCCCGCCAGCCGGAGCTGATCCCGATGTTGCGGACCCAGTTCTTTATTGTTATGGGTCTGGTCGATGCTGTGCCGATGATTGCGGTGGGACTGGCTATGTACGTCATGTTCGCCGTGGTAGGCGGTTAGGGCGCTACGAGGCTTAAACCATGAACTTCAACGCGACACTGATCGGGCAAAGCATCACCTTTATCCTGTTCGTGTGGTTCTGCATGAAATATGTGTGGCCACCGATCATGAACGCACTGGTCGAACGCAAGGAAAAGATTGCCGAAGGCCTGGCAGCCGCAGACCGTGGCGCGCATGAGCAGGAACTCGGCCGGAAAAAAGCCCTGGAAATTATCCACGAGGCCAAACAGCAGGCCGGTGAAATCATTAGCCGGACAGAGAAGCGCGGCGCTGAAATTATCGAGCATGCGAAGGATGCCGCGGTCGAGGAGGCCGGCCGCGTGAAGACTGCTGCCGAAGCTGAAATCAACCAGGAACTGAACCGGGCCCGCGAAGTACTGCGTGGACAGGTGGTGGAAATCGCTACCGCCGGCGCCGGGCGAATCCTCAAGCGCGACCTGGATGCCACGGCCAACGACGAGCTGATCAAAGATCTGGTCGCACAGATCTAGGTGATGGTCATGGCAGAAAATACCAGTCAGGCGGTTGAGACCACGGAAGGGGATGAGTCGGTTGCGCGGCCCTATGCCCGTGCCTTGTTTGAGCTTGCCCGGGACGAGGGCAGCTACCGGGGATGGAGCGATCAGCTGTCCCTGATGTCGGCGGTAATGCGTAATGAAACCGTACGCGCCCTGATCGATAACCCACGGCTGACGCGTAGTGACGCCGGTGCCGTGGTGATACGTACCTGCGCTGATGATATTGACCCGCACGCGGTCAACCTGCTCAAGGTGCTGGCGGAAAATGATCGTCTTGCCCAGCTGCCCATGATCAAGGCGCTGTACAACCGCTTTCGGGCGGAAGCCGAGGGCACCGTGGAGGCCGAGGTTGTTTCTTCCACGCCGCTGAGCGATGAGCAGAAGACAGCGATTGCCAATGCACTCAAGCAGCGCCTCGGTCGCGACGTGAAACTGAATTGTTCTGTGAATGAAGACCTGGTAGGCGGTGCAGTCGTCCGCGCAGGTGATCTGGTAATCGACGGATCAGCTGTGGAACGGTTACGCCAGCTTGCCAGCGCCCTGGTCCATTAAATGCCGGGACGAACTAGAGGACGCAAGTAATGCAATTGAATCCATCCGAAATCAGTGATCTGATCAAAAAGCGTGTCGAGGGCTTTGAAGCCGTTGCTGAAGCGCGTAGTGAAGGTACTATCGTAAGCCTGACGGACGGCATCACCCGTATCCACGGCCTGGCCGATGCCATGCAGGGTGAGATGCTCGACTTCGGCAACGACCTGTATGGACTGGCACTCAACCTGGAGCGCGATTCGGTTGGCGCGGTTATCCTGGGCGATTACAAGACCGTTTCGGAAGGCGACAAGGTGCGCTGCACCGGTCGCATTCTTGAAGTTCCGGTAGGCGAAGCCCTGCTGGGCCGCGTAGTGGATTCCCTCGGTACCGCGATAGATGGCAAGGGGCCGATCGAATCGGACCTGCGTTCGGCAATCGAAAAAATTGCGCCAGGCGTTATCGAGCGTAAATCGGTCGACGAGCCGGTGCAGACCGGACTGAAGTCAATCGACGCCATGGTGCCGATTGGTCGTGGCCAGCGCGAGTTGATCATCGGTGATCGCCAGACCGGCAAGACTGCGGTGGCTATCGATGCGATCATCAACCAGAAGGGTACAGGCATCAAGTGTATCTACGTCGCCATTGGCCAGAAGAATTCTTCGGTAGCTTCGGTGGTGCGTAAACTCGAGGAACACGGTGCCATGGACCACACCATCGTGGTGTCCGCCGGTGCTTCGGACTCGGCGGCCATGCAGTACATCGCGCCCTACGCCGGCTGCTCCATGGGCGAGTATTTCCGTGACCGCGGTGAAGACGCACTCATTATTTATGATGACCTGACCAAGCAGGCCTGGGCCTACCGGCAGGTATCCCTGTTGTTGCGTCGCCCGCCGGGTCGTGAAGCCTACCCGGGTGATGTGTTTTACCTGCATTCACGCCTGCTGGAACGCGCTTCCCGCGTCAACTCGGAATATGTGGAGCGCATGACCGACGGCAAGGTTACCGGTAAAACCGGTTCGCTGACGGCGCTGCCGATTATCGAGACGCAGGCGGGCGATGTATCGGCCTTTGTGCCGACCAACGTGATTTCCATTACCGACGGGCAGATCTTCCTCGAATCCGACCTGTTCAATGCCGGTATCCGGCCGGCCATCAACGCCGGCCTGTCCGTGTCCCGTGTTGGTGGTGCCGCACAGACCGGTGTCATCAAGAAGCTCGGTGGTGGTATACGAATGGCGCTGGCGCAGTACCGCGAGCTGGCAGCGTTTGCCCAGTTTGCCTCCGACCTCGACGAAGCGACGCGCAAGCAACTGGAACGCGGTATCCGGGTCACCGAACTGATGAAGCAGGGTCAGTACACACCTTTGTCGGTGGCGGAAATGGCACTGTCGCTGTTCGCGGCCAACGAAGGTTTTCTCGATGATGTCGACGTACAAAAGATCGTCGACTTCGAGGCTGCACTGTTGTCGCATTTCCGTTCTTCCTACGCGAGCGACATGGACATCATCAACGCCGATCCGTCCTACAACGATGAGGTGGTTGCGAAGCTGCGTGCCATCGTTGAGGATTTTGTCGCCAACGGCGCCTATTGAGCTGATACAGGAATAGTCGAATGGCTGGCGGAAAGGAAATACGTTCCCAGATCAATAGTATCGGGAATACGCAAAAAATCACCAAGGCCATGGAAATGGTGGCTGCGAGCAAGATGCGCAGGGCGCAGGATCGCATGCGTGCCTCGCGTCCCTATGCTGGAAAGATCCGCAGCGTGGTTGCACACATGGGCAAGGCGCACCCGGAATACCGGCACCCCTACCTGGTGAAGCGTGAAGCGAAGCGTGTAGGCCTGATTGTTATCTCCACTGACCGCGGTCTTTGTGGTGGTCTGAACATCAACCTGTTCAAGGAAGCCGTGCGATCCATGCAGGAATGGCAAGGTCAGAACCTGGAGGTCGACCTGGCCGTGATCGGTAGCAAGGCCATGGGCTACTTCAAGCGCCTGGGTGGCAACGTGGTATCCGAGAATTCACAGCTCGGCGATAACCCCAGAATCGAGGAACTGATCGGTTCCGTCAAAGTGATGCTGGACGCCTACGACGAGGGTCAGATCGATCGCCTGTACATCGCGAACAACGTCTTCGTCAATACCATGAAACAGACACCCGCCGTCGAGCTGCTGCTGCCGGTGCATGGCAACGAGGATGACAAGGACCTGGAGTATCACTGGGACTATATTTACGAGCCCGACGCCCATGACGTTATGGACAGCCTGCTGATGCGCTATATCGAGTCGCTGGTGTACCAGGGACTGGTTGAGAATATTGCCTGCGAAATGGCCTCGCGCATGGTAGCCATGAAGGCTGCCACGGATAACGCGGGCACGCTTATTGATGAGTTGCAGCTGGTCTACAACAAGGCCAGGCAGGCTACAATTACACAGGAATTGACAGAAATAGTCAGCGGCGCGGCCGCTGTCTGACCCGAACCGAACCGAGATTAATGAGGACTTATTCATGAGTTCCGGAAATATTGTTGAAATCATCGGTGCCGTTGTTGACGTGGAGTTCCCGCGCGATTCGGTGCCAGGTATCTATGACGCACTGCAGGTGGCGAGTGCCGACCTGACGCTGGAAGTACAGCAGCAGCTGGGCGACGGTATTGTGCGATGCATCGCTATGGGCAGCACCGACGGCCTCAAGCGCGGCATCGATGTTGCCAATACCGGCGCACCGATTTCAGTGCCGGTCGGGAAAGAAACGCTGGGTCGGGTACTGGACGTGCTGGGTAATCCGGTTGACGAGGCCGGTCCGGTCGGTGCCGCGAAGAGCATGCCGATCCACCGCAAGCCGCCTACCTACGAGGAACAGGGGGCCAGTGTCGATATTCTGGAAACCGGCATCAAGGTTATTGATCTCATCATGCCCATCGCCAAAGGCGGCAAGATCGGTCTGTTCGGCGGTGCAGGTGTGGGCAAGACCGTTACCCTGATGGAGTTGATGCGTAACATTGCCATCGAGCACTCCGGGTTTTCGGTGTTTGCGGGTGTTGGTGAGCGTACTCGTGAAGGTAACGACTTTTACTACGAAATGAAGGAAGCCAATGTACTGGAAAAAGTGGCGTTGGTGTATGGACAGATGAACGAGCCACCGGGTAACCGGTTGCGCGTAGCACTGACCGGCCTCACCATCGCGGAAAATTTCCGTGACGATGGTGGTGACGTGTTGATGTTTATCGACAACATCTATCGTTATACCCTGGCGGGTACGGAAGTGTCGGCACTGCTCGGTCGTATGCCATCGGCAGTGGGCTACCAGCCTACGCTGGCCGAGGAAATGGGCGTATTGCAGGAGCGTATTACTTCCACCAAGACCGGCTCCATCACTTCCTTCCAGGCCGTATACGTACCCGCGGACGATCTGACCGATCCGTCTCCGGCAACCACCTTTGCCCACCTGGATGCCACCCTGGTGCTGTCACGGCAGGTTGCCGAGCTGGGTATCTACCCGGCTGTGGATCCGCTGGATTCCACCTCCCGGCAGCTGGATCCGCTGGTAGTCGGTAATGATCACTATGATACTGCCCGTTCCGTGCAGGGTATTCTGCAGAACTACAAGGAACTGCGCGATATTATCGCTATCCTCGGCATGGACGAACTCTCCGAGGAGGACAAGCAGGTAGTGGCCCGGGCGCGCAAGATTCAGCGCTTCCTGTCGCAGCCGTTTTTTGTGGCGGAGACATTCACCGGAGCCGAAGGCAAGTACGTGTCCCTCAAGGACAGCATCACCGCATTCAAGGGTATTGTTAACGGGGACTACGATGATTTGCCGGAGCAGGCTTTCTACATGGTCGGCACCATCGACGAAGTCGTGGAGAAAGCCAAATCGCTGTAAGGCGGGCTGGAGCTGAATTATGGCAATGACCATTCACGTCGATATCGTCAGCGCGGAAGCGGAGGTTTTTTCCGGCAAGGCGAACATGGTATTCGCGCCGGCCGAGATGGGCGAGGTTGGTATTGCACCCCGCCATACGGCGATGTTGGCGCGGCTCAAGCCGGGTGAAGTGCGCGTGCAGCTGGAAGGCCAGGACGAGCAGCTGTTCTATGTTTCCGGTGGCATGCTGGAAGTCCAGCCACACATGGTTACCGTGCTGGCGGATACTGCATTGCGCGCCAAAGACCTGGACGAGGCCGCTGCCCTCAGGGTCAGGGAACGTGCTGAAAAAGCCATGACCGACAAAACCAGTGATTTTGATTATGCCAAGGCGCAGGCCGAGCTGGTGGAGGCAGTAGCCCAGCTACGTGCCATCAAGAAACATCGGGGAAAAGGTGGGGCGTAGCCGCACTCCGAGCCATGTCTGATTTTGACTCCGATGCCGTAATCGGCAAGCACAAGGTGGTGGGCATCACGTATTCCATCATCGACGACTCGGGTGTAATCCTCGAGCAGTCAGACATCCCGGTATACTACGTGCACGGTGGACCCAATGCCATGTTCCCGGAAGTTGAGGCAGCCCTGGAAGGGGGCTCGTCGGGTGATGCAATAGAAGTTGTGCTGCCGCCCGAGAAAGCCTTCGGTTATCATGATCCCGCCATGACCTTCACGGATGAAATCGACAATGTCCCGCCGGAATTCCGTCATGTTGGTGCGGAGGTCCAGATGCAGAATGACCGCGGCGAGACGCGCAGCTTCCTTGTTTCTCATATCGATAGCGACAAGCTGACGGTGGATGGTAATCATCCTTTCGCCGGCAAGACCCTGACCTATGCAATTACCGTTGCCGATATTCGTGATGCGACCGATGAAGAAAAACAGAAAGGTGTTGCCGGGCCAGTGATCCACTGATAGTTTTCCTGGTATTCCCGATAGCTTCATAAACGACGGACCCGGATCATGTGTGGAATCGTAGCAGCCATTGCCCAGCGTGAAGTCGCGCCCATTCTGCTCGAAGGTCTGCGGCGGCTCGAATACCGTGGTTACGATTCAGCCGGCATGGCGATTCTGGATGGTGACAGCGAACTTCATCGTATCCGCACCACCGGGAAAGTAGCCGAACTTGCCAGTGCCTTTGATGTGGCTCCACTGCAGGGCACGGTGGGTATCGCCCATACCCGCTGGGCGACGCACGGCAAGCCAACAGAAAATAACGCCCATCCGCATATCTGCCGCGATCGCGTGGCGGTCGTCCACAACGGCATTATCGAGAATCACGAAACCCTGCGCGCTCATCAGCAGCAGCTCGGCTTCGATTTTAGCTCAGAGACCGATACCGAGGTCATTGTCCACCAGGTCTATCACTACCTGGACCAGGGCGATAACCTGCTGGAAGCGGTGCGTCATGCCTGCGGTGACCTGCAAGGTGCTTTTGCGCTGGGCATCATCAGCCCGTCCGAACCGGGCCGTCTGATCGCTGCCCGCCGCGGTAGCCCACTGGTCATCGGTATTGGTATCGGTGAATATTTCATCGCCTCGGACGTTGCCGCATTGCTGCCGGTTACCCAGCGCTTCGTCTTTCTCGAAGATGGTGATATCGCCGACCTGAGCAGTGTCGGCATGGTAATCTACGACTCCACGGGCAAACCGGCCGAGCGAGCGGAAACCCGTTCCGAGCTAACGGCCGATGCGGTGGAGCGCGGCGAATACCGCCACTACATGCTCAAGGAAATTTACGAGCAGCCGCGTGCCATCGCCGATACCCTGGAAGGGCGTCTCTACCAGGACAAGGTACTGGAGGCGGCCTTCGGTGTAGATGCCGGGGGAGTTTTTGACCAGGTGCAGGGCGTGCATATCATTGCCTGCGGCACCAGCTTCCATGCCGGTCTTATCGGCCGCTACTGGATGGAGTCGATTGCCGGCATCCCTTGCAGTGTAGAGGTGGCCAGCGAATTCCGCTATCGCAAGCCGGTGGTGCGCAACAATTCCCTGATTGTCACCATTTCCCAGTCCGGTGAGACCGCCGATACCCTGGCCGGCCTGATGGAAGCCCGGCGCCTGGGCTTCGGTAAATCACTGACCATTTGCAATGTTCCGGAAAGTTCCCTGACGCGCGAATCAGACCTGGTACTGATGACCCGGGCAGGCCCTGAAATCGGTGTCGCCTCGACCAAGGCTTTTACCACCCAGCTGGTGGGATTGATGCTGTTGACCATTGTGCTGGGTCGGCGTTTTTCGCTCGACGAGGAAACCGAGCGTGAACTGGTGCGGCAACTCAGGCACCTGCCGCGCGAAATCGAGGACGTACTGGCGCTGGACGAAAAGATCGAACACCTGTCCGAACGTTTCGCCGACAAGCACCATGCCCTGTTTCTGGGCCGCGGTGCGCAGTACCCGGTGGCCATGGAAGGTGCGCTGAAACTCAAGGAAATATCCTACATTCATGCCGAGGCGTATCCGGCCGGCGAACTCAAGCACGGACCCCTGGCCCTGGTAGATGCCTCCATGCCGATAATTGCCGTGGCGCCCAACAACGAGTTACTGGAAAAACTTAAATCCAACCTGCAGGAAGTGAGCGCCCGTGGCGGTGAGATGCTGGTATTCGCCGACGAGAATGCCGGTATGTCCAGTGACGAAACCAGTACCGTGTTGCCAGTGGCGCCGAGTGAAGACTGCACCGCTCCCATCGTTTTTACCATACCCCTGCAACTGCTGGCGTATCATGTTGCTGTGCTCAAGGGAACCGATGTCGATCAGCCGCGTAACCTGGCGAAATCGGTTACAGTCGAGTAACCAGCTTGCGGGTCAGATGTGTGCACTTCGATCGTGCATTGCCTACCGACTACATCAGCCAATGCCGGTCATCACTCGAGTCTCAGCGAGCTGATGTAATACCGGATCGGGCTCACGATGTCCGTCGCAAATAACGTCAGCCCGGCAATCCTGGACATATCCATATCCCGGTTTTCGGGTGCACCCCGGATTTTCGCTAAAGGCAAGTGGAAGCGGTTTTTTCCGGGCATCACGGTCAGTACCTGGTTGAACCGGTCTGTATAGGCCTGATTATGTTGCTTGTCGTGAATACGCAGCACCAGATTGAACGGCCCGGGCTGTCGGGAATAAATAAGTAAGGTGAGGGTTTCGAAGCCCGACCAGTCCGGGACGGGCTCGACTAGTTCAAAGCCGGGGTAGAGTGCGGGCTTGAGCACCAGCGGTACAACAGACTGGATGGGTAGCGGCATCCACGTTGCCGGCGTGGCGTCGTGTGCAAGACGCGCGTGATTGAGTTGCAGAAACGGGGCTGCCCAGGGTGCATTGAAGTCCATGATTACCGGAAACGCATCATTGCGCTGACTATAGGCTGTGGCGAGCCGCGCGAGCGGAAACAGACTTGCGGCGAATATGGCTACGGACACAACAATAGTCACAGCGCTCAATCCATGCCACTGGCTGCGCCAGAAAGGTTTCATCTGTGGATCAACCGCCGCGTGCATTCCAAGACCTGCGGTGATGCCTGCCAGATCCCGCAACACGTCGTAAAGACTGGGCTCACGATGGGTCAACAATTGCCCGAGCTCCGACAGGAAAGCGACCATGAGACTGGTCATGCACGCGATAAAATAGCCCGTCAGCAGTTTGTCACTAGCCACGCGACTAACGTTTCGCAAGATAGCCAGTACCGTGAGCGAAATTATACCGAACAGCAGTGTATG
>JAUXGZ010000028.1 GCA_030621785.1 Gammaproteobacteria bacterium
AACTGGAATATGCCCAACCTGCTGATGGCGGGTGTCCCGGGTTTCGAGAAGGTAGCGACTACGCTGATGAAGAAGACCTTTGCGAACAAGGGTGTGGCGACGGTGAAAGAGTTGCGTGATCTGTGTCTCGAAGCTGAAGTGAAAATGGTAGCCTGTCAGATGACCGTGGATGTGTTCGGTTTCGACAACAACGACTTCATCCCGGAAGTAAACGACTATGTGGGTGCCACCTACTTCCTGCCAGTGGCTGCTGCTGCCGATATCTGCCTGTTCATCTAGCGGTACTATAACGAACAGGATCTACAGATTGGCATCTGGTAAACAGGACACAGAGCGCAGGTTGGGCTGAGCGAAGCAAAGCCCAACACGGGGCTGTCGGCTGCCGCATATCGTTGGGCTTCGCAGACTCAGCCCAATCTACGTGGCCCATTGTGTCTGTATTCCCGTCATTGCGCTCGCAATGACGAATTAAATTGTGCGAAAATATCCCGCTCTATGTCACAGACCGCCACCTCCTCCCCGCCCGTAGCCGGGCTCGTAAATCCGCTGCAACCGCGTCTGCCGGAACGTGGCCGTTGCATGACCTGGTCCAGGTTGTACGGCGACAGCCTGTCGCTGGTACTGGCGCGCGCCGCCTGCGACTACGCCGGTCTGATGGTTATCGTCACACCGGACAGCCAGGAGTCCGAGCGACTGCAACAGCAGCTGCATTTTTTCAGCCGCGACACAGGGCTTGAGATCCGGTGCTTCCCTGACTGGGAAACGTTGCCCTACGACAGCTTCTCTCCTCATCAGGATATTATCTCCCAGCGGCTGGAAACCTTGCACCGACTGCCATCTCTCGGCCAGGGCATTCTGCTGGTACCGGCAGGCTCGCTGCTACAGCGACTGCCGCCGCGCGGCTTTCTCGACCAGTACAGCCTGGTTCTGGACAGTGGCGAACAGCTGGATCTGGATCCTCTGCGGCAACGTCTGGAAAAAGCCGGCTACCGCTGTGTGGCCCAGGTCATGGAACACGGTGAATTCAGCGTGCGTGGTTCGATACTCGATCTGTTCCCCATGGGTGCCGGCCTGCCCTACCGTGTCGATCTGTTCGATGACGAGATCGAGTCGATCCGCACATTCGATCCCGAAACCCAGTTGTCCATCGAAACAACACAAGCCGTTCGGCTTCTGCCGGCACGTGAATTTCCCATGGACAAGGATGCGATCAAGCATTTCCGCCAGTCCTGGCGGGAACAGCTTGAAGGCGATCCGCAGCGTTCGCAGATCTACCGGGATGTCAGTAACGGTCTGGCCGCCACGGGTAGCGAGTACTATCTGCCATTGTTCTTCGACCACACCGCCAGCCTGTTCGACTATCTGCCGGAACAGGTATGCGTAGTGAAAAGCGAGGAAGCCGGTGCGGCCATCGAAAAATTTCGCGATGAAGTCAGTGAGCGTTACGAACTTCTGCGACACGATATCGAACGACCGTTGCTGGCGCCCGATGCCCTGTACCTGACTGAAGACGAGACCCGTGGATGCCTGTCGGCCTGTGCGCGCCTTGACGTGCGGCGCAGCGAGTCCATGGACGCAGGGCCGGATGCGCTGGCGTTTGCAACCCGTGCGCTGCCGTCTCTACGTATTCAGGCCCGTGCCGAACGACCGGCAGGTGCATTGCAGGACTTCGTTGGGGACTTTTCGGGCAACCTGCTGGTGTGTGCCGAATCGGCCGGCCGGCGAGAGATTTTGCAGGCACAGTTACGTGAATTCGGACTGCAGGCGAAGACCGTCGACAACTGGCAGTCTTTTGTAGACTCCGGGTCACCATTGGCCCTGACCGTCGCTCCTTTTGAGCAGGGTGTGTGGCTGGATACACAACCGGCCATCGGCATCATCACGGAAGCGCAGCTGTTTGGCGAACGCGCCTTGCAACAGCGCCGGCGCAAGCCGAAACGCGATACCGATGCCATAGTCCGCAACCTCACTGAATTGCACGTCGGCGCTCCCGTGGTACACGAGGATCACGGCGTAGGCCGTTACCTGGGATTGCAAAGCCTCGAGTTCGGTGATATCAGGGCCGAGTTCCTGACCCTGGAATATGCCGGTAATGACAAACTCTATGTCCCGGTTGCATCCCTGCACCTGGTCAGTCGCTATACCGGTTCTTCGCCCGATACCGCACCGTTGCACAAACTCGGCAGCGAGCAGTGGCAGAAAGCGCGCAAGAAGGCGGCCGCGCAGATACACGATGTCGCAGCAGAATTACTGGATATCTATGCTCGTCGGGCAGCACGCAAGGGTCATTCCTTTGAGCTTGATGAGGAAGAGTACAGCGCATTCGCCAGCGCGTTTCCTTTTGAAGAAACACCCGACCAGGCGCTGGCCATCGAAGCGGTTGTGCAGGACATGCGCTCGCCACGCCCCATGGACCGGGTAATCTGCGGTGACGTGGGTTTCGGCAAGACCGAGGTCGCCATGCGTGCCGTGTTCGTCGCGGCGCAATCGGGCAAACAGGTTACCGTGCTGGTTCCCACCACCCTGCTGGCGCAGCAGCACTACCAGAATTTCTGTGACCGTTTTGCCGATTGGCCGGTGCGCATCGACGTGTTGTCACGTTTTCGCAGCCGCAAGGAACAGAACGATATCGTCCGCCAGTTCGCCGCTGGAACGCTCGATATTCTGATCGGCACGCACAAGGTTCTGCAGGATGATATCAAGCCGAAAAACCTGGGCCTGGTGATTATTGACGAGGAGCATCGCTTTGGCGTGCGTCAGAAAGAAAAGCTCAAGGCACTGCGTGCCGAGGTCGATTTGCTCACGCTCACGGCAACACCCATTCCACGTACCCTCAATATGTCACTTTCCGGATTGAGGGACCTTTCCGTTATTGCCACGCCGCCGGCACAGCGCCTGGCAATCAAGACCTTCATCAGTGAGTGGAACCAGGCGGTCATTCGTGAAGCCTGCCTGCGCGAGATTACGCGTGGTGGTCAGGTGTATTTTCTGCACAACGAAGTCGAAAGCATCGACAGGATGGCGCGCGAACTGGCCGAACTGGTACCGGAAGCCAATATCAAAATCGGCCATGGCCAGATGCGTGAACGGGAACTGGAACAGGTAATGCTGGATTTCTATCACCGCCGCTTCAACGTGCTGCTATGCACCACCATCATCGAAAGCGGTATCGACGTACCTACGGCAAACACCATCCTGATCAACCGCGCCGACCGGCTGGGGCTGGCCCAGTTGCACCAGCTGCGGGGGCGTGTCGGGCGCTCCCATCACCGTGCCTATGCCTACCTCATCGTGCCACCACGCCGTGCCATGACGCCGGATGCCGTGAAACGCATCGAGGCGATTGAGGCACTGGAAGACCTGGGGGCAGGCTTTACCCTGGCCACGCATGACCTGGAAATACGCGGGGCCGGCGAGCTTCTGGGTGACGAACAGAGTGGTCAGATCCAGGAGATCGGTTTCACGTTATACACCGAGTTACTGGAACGGGCCGTCAGTGCACTCAAGGCCGGCAAACAGCCCGAACTGGATAAACCGCTGAACCACGGCCCGGAGGTCGACCTGCACCTTCCGGCACTGATACCGGATGATTATGTGCCGGATGTGCATAACCGGCTTATTTTGTACAAACGCATTGCCAGTGCCGAGGACGGGGCCGAGTTGCGCGAACTGCAGGTAGAAATGATCGACCGCTTCGGCTTGCTGCCGGATCCCGCGAAGCTGTTATTCTCGGTTACCGAACTGAAGCTGGCGGCAGTGCCGCTAGGGTATAGTGAAAATCGACGCAGGTGCAGAAAGCGGCCGACTGGTATTCGGGTCGCAGCCAAACGTTGACCCGGGGGCCGTCATCCGCCTGATCCAGTCAAACAGTGGCAACTATAGCCTGGAAGGATCGGAAAAAATTCGTTTCCGGTTGGCGATGGAAAGCAGTGAGCAGCGCCTGTCCGCAATCTCTAATCTGTTGCAAAGGTTGAGTGAAAAGCCGGACTGAGGCAGGATAGCAACCCATGTACCGATATTTTCTCATTCCCGCCCTGCTGCTGTCCGCTTGCCTGCAAGTCGCTGCGGCCGCCGACAAACAGTACGACATCGAACTCGTGGTATTCCAGAACCTGGTGCGGAACGACCACGGCGAGGTCTGGCCCGTGGCCGACCCGTTACTTGCCTTCGAGGGAGATGTGGATAAAAGTCCACCCGAACTTGGCGATCAACCCGGAGTTATCTGGCTATCGGGTGAGCAGCTGCACCTGGCCACCTACAGGCAGGCGTTGAAAAGTTCCTCCGGCTTCCGGCCGCTGGCCTATTATGCATGGCGCCAGCCCGTTCTGGATCGCAATTTTGCCCTGGTGGTAGCGTTGCCTGCCAGCGGTACCGAAACTACTGCACCGTATATTGACGGAACGGTACGGGTATCCCTGGGTCGTTACCTGCACCTCGATCTCGATTTGCAGTTGCACACAGAATCGAGACAGGAAGAATTCATGCCGGAGTCCGGTGGTTCGCTGCAGCTTCGCCTGACGGAACAACGCCGGATGCGTAGCAAGGAGTTACATTATTTTGATCATCCGCGCATGGGCGTAATTGCCCTGATTACACCCGTTGCGGAAGACGCGCCGGACGCCACCGGTCCGACACAGTAAATACATCGCTACTTGCGCGTTGCTGCGGGAATTATTTTTTCCAGCAGGACGTGAACCTGTTGCATGCCGGTGGCGAGATTGCGCTTGATGACATCCATGCTGATCGGCCCGTCACCGCGCCCCGCAGCATGGTTGGCAATCACCGCACAGGTCGCGTAGCAAAGCCCGAGTTCGCGTGCCAGTGCCGCTTCCGGCATGCCGGTCATGCCGACAATAGTACAACCATCCCTTTCCAGCCGGTCGATTTCAGCAGCCGTTTCCAGCCGTGGCCCCTGCGTGGCCGCGTAGGTAGCGGCCTCCAGTGCATCGAGACCGAGTTCCTGTGACACGCGGATTAACAGGCTGCGGAGTTCTTCGCAATACGGCTCGCTAAAGTCGACGTGCACCACCTCGTTCAGATCCTGCTCGAAACAGGTATGCTTGCGTGACCAGGTGTAATCGATGATCTGGTCCGGGATCACCAGCCGCCCCGGTGCCAGTGCCGTCTGGATACCACCGACCGCTGCCACTGCGATGATCTTGCACACCCCCGCTTCCCGCAGCGCCCAGAGGTTGGCGCGGTAATTCACCCGGTGCGGCGGAATGGTATGCCCGGGTCCATGTCGGGAGATGAAAAGCACCTCCGCACCGCCGAGTTCTCCGCGTATCAACGGCCCCGAAGGCTCACCCCAGGGTGTGTGTACGGTCTCACGTGTATCGATACGAAGACTGTTGAGCAACGTCAACCCGGTACCACCAATAATTGCCAGTTCAGTCATCGTTGCGTGCTCACGGAGCTGAATAGTTACGTGTTTTTTTCGTTATCCAGCGCTTTTTCTGTGATCTGTTCGTAGAGATGAATAACCTCGGAGCAAAACTTCTGCCATTCCGGGTGCCGATCTATCAGCGGCTTGCTCTGCTGCGCATCGTGCATCACCTGGCCCATGAACAGAACGTCCAGGTCATTGAGGATCTCGCCGCGGTCGACTTTTTTCTTGAGCGCCAGCAGTCGGGGAAGTCTATACCTCTCGAACCGGTCTATCAGGGTCTGAATAACACCTAGCTCACCCGCTGAGTCTTTCATGCGTTCCTCCCATGGTTGCAGCTTACAACGGACTCTCCGTCTCCTCACCGGCAATCGCGTATATCCCTCGCGCATTGCGCAGATAGCCATGATAATCCATGCCGTAGCCGAACACATAACGATCCTCGACCTTCAGGCCGACAAAATCGGCTTGCAGATCGTTTGCCTTGCGATCGTGCAGTTTCTCCACCAGCACCACGCTGTAGACTGCACTGGCACCCTCGGCACGGCAGTAATCCACGATTGCCGCCAGTGTAAGGCCTTCGTCCAGGATATCATCCACCACCAGCACGACCCGGTCACGCAGTGATTGTGACGGGTGCGTCACCCAGCGTAGCTCGCTGCCACCGGTGGTGCCCTGGTAGCGCGTGGCGTGCAGGTAATCCAGCTGGACGGGGAAATCCAGGCGCAGAAACAGTTCACTCGCCGGCACCAGTCCGCCGGTCATTACACACAGCAGCAGAAGGTCGCGATCAGCCAGCGAGGCGGTGATTTCCGCCGCCAGTCGATCCAGCGCCTGTTCCACTTCCAACCGGGTAAACAGACAACTGGCACTGGCAAGCACCTGGCTGGCATGACGGGGATCGATGCTCATTCAGTAAGTAAAAGTGACCGTAGCATCGTCCATGGCTTCGCTAATCAGGTACGCGCCGCCGACGGTCTCCTGAATCTCGGGAATCAGATCATCGCCCCACATTTCCCGCGTCGGCTCGCACACCTTGAATACCACGCCGGCACGATGCGCCTCCTGCATGAAATCGTATACCGTGCGATGGTTGCTTTCCGGAACAATCAGTTTTTCCGCCACCCCGCTCCGCGCCAGTTCACCGGCCCGCCCGGTCATGATGACTTCCACCTCGTACTCCATGGCTGCAGCCACCATCGCCTGGGTAAACGGGGAACCCAGCGCGCTCGGGTTGGCTGGATCAGAGCTCACCATCACAACCATCAGCTTGTCAGCCAAGATCGTATCTCCGGGAAAGTATTTTAATCATTATAGAGAACTGCCGGTATCCGGCAATACCCGTACACCATCGGGAATATGCAGGGTCGAGGTCGGAAAGGCAATCTCCGCATCGTGTTTATGTATGATGGCTTCCGTCTGCAACAACACATCCTGTTTGATGGCGTGGAATTTCACCCAGTTAGTGGTATGGGTAAAAGTATAGATGAAGAAATCCAGTGAGGATGGCGAGAATGCATTGAAATGGACCATCAGTGTCTGGGAATCATCGATCTCCGGATGTTCGCGTAACATCTGCTCCACCGCCTGTACAATATCCGCCATCCGGCCCACGTCGGCGTAGCGAATACCGATGGTTTCCTTGATGCGCCGGTGCGTCATGCGCGAGGGATTGACGACCGCGATACTGGCGAACAGGGAGTTGGGAACGTAGACAGGTCGTTTTGAGAACGAACGGATCACCGTCAGCCGCCAGCCGATATGTTCCACCGTACCCTCGATCTCGCGGTCCGGTGAGCGAATCCAGTCGCCAACCTTGAAAGGACGGTCCAGGTACAACATCAGACCACCAAAAAAATTGGCCAGTAGATCCTTGGCGGCAAAACCAACCGCGATGCCGCCGATGCCACCGAAGGCCAGCACGCCCGAAATACTGAAGCCCAGTGTCTGCAGGATCACCAGCGCTGTGGTGATCAGCACGGACGCCCGCACCAGCTTGCCGATGGCATCGGCCGTGGTCCGGTCATAGGGTTCTCCCGAGGCGACACCCCGGTTGATGATCGACTGTTGCACATTGGCAGTCAGGCGCGTCAGGAACCATGCCAGACACACAATTACGCCGACACTGCGAATGCTCGGCACGATCTCGAAGAGCGCCCCGCCAGCCTCGACGCGGGCGATATCCGCCGCCAGCGTGATACCGATAATCCATATCAGCAGCCGCAGCGGACTGCGTACCGCAAGCAACACCGCGTCATCCCAGGGATTACGGGTATCCATCAGCTTGCGCTGCAGGCGCCGGAGTACCTGGTGGCTGACAAAATCCAGCGTCAGTGTAACCAGCACAACCACGAACGCCCGTACCACCCAGGCATGCACGCCGGTCCACTCGCCGATAAACTGCAGTACTGTCTTTTCCACTTCCACGATTACCTGCCTATTCCAGATCCATATCCAGCCAGCGTTCGGATTCGCTGGCCTCGACCGCGGCCACGGCCAGCTGCCACTGTCTGCTGGCCAGCAGTTCTTCCCGCTCAGGGAAGGATGCGCCGTGCATGCGTATCAAACGCAGTGAAGCGGCAGGATCACGGTAATTTTCCAGTGACTCCACGACTTCGATGGCTGCGGCCGGCTGGTTACACACCAGCACCATGTCACAGCCGGCTTCCAGTGCCAACCGGGCCCGTTGCGGGTAGTCGCCGGCCCATTCCGCCCCGCCCATGCTCAGATCATCGCTGAAAATGACGCCCTGGAAGCCCAGCTGGTTGCGCAGGATATCCGTAAGCCAGCGCCGGGAAAAGCCCGCCGGTTGTTCATCTACATCCGGATACAGAATATGTGCCACCATAACGGCATTGAGATTGTTGTGTATCAGTCGTTCGAAGGGGATCAGATCCGCCTGTTCCAGGTCTGCCAGGCTGCGCTCATCGGTGGGCAGGGCCTGGTGCGAATCGGCAATTACACCACCGTGTCCCGGATAATGTTTGCCGGTGGTCGCCATGCCGGCGGCGTGCATGCCCCGGTGCCAGGAGAGTGCCAGCTCGGTTACCGCCTCTGGCTGGCGATGGAAGGCACGATCGCCGATTACGGCAGATATACCCTGGTCCAGGTCGAGCACCGGTGCGAAGCTCAGGTCGATGCCGGCCGAGAGTACTTCACTGGCCATCAGCCAGCCTCCCAGCTCGGCGAGCTGCAGCGCCCGGTGACGATCCTGTCGATAGATGGTGCCAAACACCCCGCATGGAGGCAGACGGACGAAACCGTCGCGGAAACGCTGTACCCGACCGCCCTCCTGGTCCACCGCCAGCAGCAACGGTGGCTGCCGCAAGTCGTGTAGCTGCTGCGCCAGCGCCCGCATCTGCTGTGGCGATTCGTAATTGCGACTGAAAATAATTACGCCACCGACCGCCGGGTGCCGCAGCAGATCGCGTTCCTCCGGCAATAACTCCGGTCCCTGCAGGTCGACCATCACGGGTCCCAGCGTCATGTTCCTGTGCCCTTTTGGTTCATTTTTACATCCAGCCGGTCTCGCAGCCGGTCCCCCAGAAGATTAACGCTCAACACTACCAGAAACAGTGCCAGACCGGGGGCCAGCACCAGGTGCGGCGCGACCAGCAGGTAGCGCACGCCATTCTGGATCATACTGCCCCAGGAAGCTTCCGGAGGCTGCACCCCCAGCCCCAGAAACGAAAGCCCCGATTCAGCGATCACCACGGATGCAACGCCAAAGGTGGCCTCGACTACCAGCGGCGCCAGCACCAGTGGCAGCAGGTGGCGTACCACAATGTAACTGCCCGGCGTTCCCAGTGCACGCGCTGCCACGACGTGCTCACGTTGTTTGACGGAAAGCACCTGGGCTCGCGCCAGGCGCGCATAGCCGACCCAGCCCACTATAGTCAGCGCCAGCACCAGGTTGTCGATACCGGGCCCCATCAGTCCGGCCAGTGCAATCGCCAGCAGTATACCCGGGAAGGCCAGAAACAGATCGATGACCAGCACCAGCAGGCGGTCCCACCAGCCGCCGAGGTAGCCCGCGACACTGCCGATAGCGGTACCGGTCAGCACGGAAAGTCCCACTACCCAGAAGGCGACCAGGAAGGAAGTGCGTGCACCGATAAGCAGACGGTCCAGCACCGGGCGCCCCAGATCATCCGCTCCCAGCCATTGGTGTAATTGAGGCGTTTGCAGGATCGCTTCCAGCTCGACCTGATAGGGCTGCAACGGCAGCCAGGGCACACACAGCGCGATCAGCGCCCATAGCACCAGCAGTGCGCCGGCAATCTTCGCCACCAGCATCAGCCCTGCTCCAGCCGGATGCGTGGATCGGCCCGCGCATAGAGCAAATCGGTAATCAGGTTCAGTAACACGTAACTGGCACTGATCAGTAGCACGCAGCCCTGCACCACCGGATAGTCCCGGCGCTGGATGGATTCAATCAGCAATAATCCGATACCCGGCCAGTTGAACACGGTTTCGGTGACTACGGCACCGCCCAGCAATGCACCCAGCTGCAGACCCAGCAAAGTCAACACGGGCAGCCAGGCATTGCGCAAGCCGTGCCGCATAATGACCTGCTGCTCGGAGAGCCCCTTAGCGCGCGCGGTACGAATGTAGTCGTCGCCGAGAACTTCCAGCAGACTGCCACGTACCATTCGCGAAAGCACAGCCGCAAGACCGGTGCCCAGCGCGATCGCGGGCAGAACCACCGAGGCAATCCCGTCCCGGCCGCTGACCGGGAACCAGCCAAGACCCACGGAAAACGCCAGCACCAGTAGCGGACCGAGCCAGAAATTCGGTATCGATACGCCCAGCAGGGAAAAACCCATGGCACCGATATCCCAGCGTGAACCGTGCCGCGCGGCGGCGATGGCGCCCATGGGCAGCGCAATCATCACGGCTATCAGGAAGGCTGCTGCCGCCAGTTCGACGGTGGCACCAATACGTTCGGCCAGCAGGGATGCTACCGGCTGCTGGTAGAACAACGATGTACCCAGATCCAGGTGCATCACACCACGCAGAAACTGCCACCACTGTTCGAACAGTGGAAGATCAAGTCCCAGGGCATGACGCAATGCCTCCCGGTCCGCGCCGGATGCCGATTCACCCAGCATGACTTCCACCGGGTCACCCGGCACCCAGTGAATCAGAAGGAACACCAGGGTGGAAACCGCGAACAGCACCCATAGTGCCATCAGCAAACGCTGTATGAGGTAAGTCGGCATACGGAATCAGCGCCCTGCCATGATCTGTACCGGCAGGCCGGCCGGTACCCTGTCAAACAGCTCGATGACATCCTGGTTGCGCATGCGTACACAACCATGGGATCGTGGTACACCCATGGGTTCGCTGTCGGGCGTGCCGTGGATGTAAATGTAGCGACGCATGCTGTCCACATCACCAAGGCGGTTACACCCGGGTTCCTCGCCGCATAACCACAGTATGCGACTCAGGATCCAGTCGCGATC
Source organism: Gammaproteobacteria bacterium (assembly GCA_030621785.1). Taxonomy (GTDB): domain Bacteria; phylum Pseudomonadota; class Gammaproteobacteria; order DSM-19610; family DSM-19610; genus Thiogranum. The sequence continues at coordinate 10,852 of JAUXGZ010000028.1, forward strand.
GGGATAGTGTCGTGCCAGCGCGGGCGTGTAGATCTCGCCGGTGGGACGCCGGCCGATGAACACGGTACCCGCCTGGCAATCTGATCCGATGCGGGCACGAATGCGGTGTCGCCCACGCGGCGTCTGTTCACTGCCCGTTAACTCTCCGGCGCCGTTCAACGCGGTGGATACCGGATATTCATGCACCCGCCTGCCACCAAGCCACAGACATAGTTGCTGGCTGGCAAGGTCGACAAGAATACAGTCTTCAGTCCGGGTCATGGTCATTTAAGGGTGGAAACCAGTGCATCATAGTCTCCATCGGGGGTCAGTTCATAGCCGCTCACACCCGGGCGGGATGCGAAGTACTGGTCTTCATACCACAACGGGACGTACGGCAGGCGTTGCAGCAGGTAGTGCTGCAGCCGGGCATACCACTGTGCCTGTTGCTGCATATCGCCTGCATTCATGGCGAGGGTGATCAACTCGTCTGCCCGGGCATCCTTCAGACGGCCCCGATTCGCCCCGCCCGGAGGCAGTGAGCCGGAATGAAACGCATAACGAAAGATGTCCGGAGATTTCACGCCGACCCACGCCAGGCTGTACATCTGAAAGCGCCCTGACTTGATATCGCCGTAGAAGGTGCCCCAGTCATAGCTTTGTATCAGCACCTCAATACCGACACGCGACAACTGTTCCTGCAGGATGGTCGCAATACGTATTCTGAACGGATCACTGGATGTTTTGTAACTCAGCTTCAAGGGGTGTTCAGCGCTGTAGCCGGCCGCCTGCAATAGTGCCCGGGCCTGGTCGGGATCCGGTTGAAACAGGTCCAGCTGTTTTGCCCCGGCCCAGTGTTCCGGGGGCAACAGCGAAGCTGCCGGGCGCGCCGCACCATCAAAGACATAGTGAATAATGGCAGCCCGGTCAATCGCCAGCGCGATGGCACGTCGCACCTCCTCACGCCCGGTATCGGCATCTTCCAGCTGAAAACCCAGGTAGGAGAAGTTGTTGCCGGGAATCCGCGTCACCTGGATTTCATCCTGCTGTTCCAGATAATGCAGCAGCTCCGGGGGCAGATCATTCTGCAACAGGTCGACTTCACCGCGCAGCAGTTTCAGTATGCGCATGGTCGGGTCGCGCACCTGCTCGAAGACCAGTCGTTGACCATCCTCGATCCGTTGCAACTCCAGATGACCTGCACTCGGCCAGGAAAGGAAGCGAAACGGCCCGCTACCAAGCGGATGATTCTGGAAGCGGGCTCCGCTGACGATGCCCTCCTGTGGCAGGATGCCGATGGACAGGTAGCCGGGAAACAGCAGATCCGGCGTGCGCAGATAAAAATCCAGCGTATCCGCATCGATGATCTCGATACGGTCGATTTTCTGCAGCGTGCCCCGGTGTGGAGAAATGCTGTCAGGCTCCAGGATCGAGGCAAAGGTTGCAGCCACATCCGCAGTGTCCAGCCGACTGCCATCGTGGAAGTGCCGACCTTGTTCGCCAAGATGGAAGCGATAGTGCAACGGTGCAAGCACTTGCCAGGTTGCCAGCGCAGGCACGGGACGAGCCTGTTCGTCGAAGTCGACCAGTCGGGTGTAGAGCAGCCGGTTGATACGTTCTGAAGTCGCATCCGTCGCAAAGCGCGGATCAAGATTCACCGGTGCAGATGCCAGTGCAAACCGGATAGCACGGGATTCCGGGTTGCTGCAGGCAGTCAGCATTCCGCAGATCGCAATAAAAAAGAGTACTTTTACCGGCAAAGGTGTCGGATCCATTCAGGTATCGTTGCTACGTGAGGATTGTATCAGGCGCACCCGCAAGCGGCGAAATGCTTCGCTGTCCAGCCGGTCTGATACCACAAGGACCGATCTGGATCGTCGTCGGCCGGTACGAAAACGTACCGCGACCAGGTGGCGGCTTACAAACACCGGCATGCACAGGCTTGCCTCCAGCATGCGGCCATCGACGCGTCTCAGCCACCAGCCACGACGGCGGTCCCAGCCGAGTCGATTGATGGATGCGGGTGTCCAGCCGGCAAATTGCAGGCACACCAGCCAGACAAAATGCCCCAGCAACCCGGCATACAGGGCGGCCAGGTATTCGTGCGGGAGTGGCACCTGCAACCATAAATATGCGCTCAGCAGGTACAGGATCGCAGTGACCGCCGGAAGAACCCGTGAGGCACGCAGCTCAATGTGCAGCGGTTGATCGAATCGATTGGACAATTTGGGCGACATCCTTGTCGGTCGGGCGTATACGGCCCATGAGCCATTCCAGTAATACGGCATCCGGATAATCCAGTATCCGGTCAAAACAGTGTTGCGCATCCGGTTCCAGCTGCGCGTAACCCCGCTCCATGAATTCGTTCAGCAGCAGATCCAGCTCCAGCATTCCGCGGCGGCACTTCCAGCGCAAACGTGCAGTTTCATTCACAGCGAGCGCTTCACCATCAGCTCCTTGATCTTGCCGATCGCACGTGCCGGATTGAGATTCTTGGGGCACACGTCTACGCAGTTCATGATGGTATGACAGCGGAACAACCGGAACGGCCCCTCGAGATCGCTCAGGCGCACCTCGGCACCCTGGTCTCGCGAGTCGGCAAGAAAACGCCACGATTGTAGCAACGCAGCCGGTCCGAGGAAGCGATCCGGGTTCCACCAGAACGAAGGACAGGAGGTTGAGCAGCAAGCGCATAGTATGCACTCATACAAGCCATCCAGCTGCTCACGTTCCTGTGGTGACTGCAAACGCTCCACTTCCGGGCAGGGATCGTCGTTGATCAGGAACGGCTTGACAGTACGATACTGACGATAGAACTGCGACAGGTCCACCACCAGGTCACGGACCACCGGCATGCCGGGCAGCGGCCGGATCGCTATCGGCTGTTTGAGTTCTGCCAGCGGCGTAATACAGGCCAGGCCATTGCGCCCGTTGATGTTCATCCCGTCCGAACCGCACACACCTTCCTGGCATGAGCGTCGGAAGCTCAGGCTTTCGTCTTCCGCCTTGAGTAGCAGCAGGGCATCCAGCAGCATCATACCCGACTCGATATGCCCGTCCGGCAAGTCATAGTCCTGCATGTACGGCTTCCGGCCCTGGTCCGGGTTATAGCGGTAGATGGAGAATTTCATACTGGTCAGTAGGTCCGTTTCCTGGGTGGAAAGCTGTCCACAGTCAGTGGTTTCATGCGTACCGGCTTGTAGTCCATCTGTATACCGTCCATGCCGAACAGGCTGTGGCGCAACCAGTGTATGTCATCGCGTTCGGGATAGTCGATGCGCGAATGGGCGCCACGACTTTCCTTGCGCGCCAGCGCCGAGGTGACGGTTGCGACCCCGAGATCCATGAGGTTTTCAAGTTCCATGGCTTCGATACGCGCGGTATTGAATACCTGGCTGTAGTCGCTGATACTGGCATCTTTCATGCGCTCCTGCAGTTCCAGCATTTTTTTCTGCCCGTCCTGCAACACCTCCTCGTTGCGGAATACACCGCAATGATCCTCCATGACCCGACCCATTTCTGCGCGCAGATGCGGTACGGATTCGCCCTTGCGTGGCGTATTCCAGCGTTCGAGACGGGCCATGGCGGCATCCGCCGCGCCTTCCGGAAGCGGTCGGTGAAAGTGCTGCTCGGCCAGATGACCGATCACGTGACGTGCCGCGGCGCGGCCAAATACCAGGATATCCAGTAGCGAGTTGCCACCCAGGCGGTTGGCGCCATGCACGGATACACAGGCGCATTCACCCACCGCGTACAAACCCGGCACCGCTTCTTCCGCGCCATGCCGTTCCGGTACCACCACCTGCCCGTGGCGGTCGGTGGGAATGCCACCCATCGTGTAGTGTGCGGTGGGACTGACCGGGATCGGTGTTTCCGCCGGATCCAGGTGCAGAAAAGTCATTGCCATATCGCGGATGCCGGGAAGACGCTTGCGAACCACATCGGTGCCAAGATGGTCGACTTTGAGCAGCACATGATCCTTCTTCGGGCCGGCGCCCCGGCCCTCGCGTATCTCGGTAGCGATCGACCGGCTAACGACATCACGGCTGGCCAGGTCTTTGGCATTCGGCGCATAGCGTTCCATGAAGCGTTCACCCTCACCGTTCAGCAAATAACCGCCCTCGCCGCGGGCCGCTTCGGTAATCAGCATACCCTTGCCGGCTATACCGGTCGGGTGGAACTGGAAAAACTCCATGTCCTGCACGGGTACACCGGCGCGCAGCGCCATGGCCATGCCGTCACCGGTGTTGATCAGTGCGTTGGTGTTGTTGCGGAACAGTTGACCGACACCACCAGTGGCGATAATGGTCGTCTTGGCCTCGATCAGGATCGGTTCGCCGGTGGCAATCTCCAGTGCAAGGGCACCGAGGAAATAGCCGTCCTGGTCGCGGATCAGGTCGACTGCAAAGAATTCGTCGAAAAAGTGGGTTCGGGCGCGAATATTCTGCTGGTACAGGGAATGCAGTATGGCGTGACCGGTACGATCTGCCGCAGCGCAGGTGCGTACCGCCTGGTCGCCACCGAAGTCGCGGCTCTGTCCACCAAAGGCACGCTGGTAGATCCGGCCACTGTCCAGGCGCGAGAAAGGTACGCCGAAGTGCTCCAGTTCGTAGACCACCCGTGGCGCCGCCCGGCACATATACTCAATGGCATCCTGATCTCCCAGGTAATCGCTACCCTTGACGGTGTCGAACATATGCCAGTGCCAGTTGTCCGGCACCACGTTTGCCAACGCTGCATTGACGCCACCCTGGGCGGCCACCGTGTGAGAACGGGTGGGAAAGACCTTGGAGACCACTGCCACGCGGGCATCGGCACGCGATAGTTGCAGGGCGGCGCGCAAACCGCCGCCGCCGGCACCGATGATCAGGGTATCGAAACTTCGCCTGGCTATGCTCATACTTTACTCGTAACTCGTGGCCGCAGTGATGGCCAGTACACGGAGAATCCACAGCAGGCTGCCCAGCAACACCAGACCGGTCAGCGCGAGCAGGCCCAGGCGAAGCCAGATCGCATGCACATAGTCGAGAAGCACATCCCGGACACCGATCCATGCATGTATCAGCAATGCCAGCGCGAACAGACTGGTCGCAACACTCATCAGGGGCGCGGCAAACAGTGCCCGCCAGTGAAGAAAGTCCAGCGGCCAGAGCGATGCCAGTACGACCGGCAGCACAAGGAGGTAAATCGCCAGGTAGATCGCCGTGAAGCGTTGCAGTAACCAGGCACTCAGCCCCTGCGCCATGCGTGTCACAGGAGACTCGCCAGGTATAGCAGGCTGACACCGAGTGCCGCCAGGTTGGCCGCCCAGGCACTGGCCCTGGCCGGCCGGCGCTCCACGCCTGCGCCAATATCCAGCAGCAGGTGTCGTATACCGGTGAACAGGTGCTGGCTTAGCGACCATATCACGAACGTCAGGAATAGCCGGAACGGCAGCGAGTCCAGGGCTGTCAGTAACTTTCCGAACCCGGCACTGCTTTCCAGTGACAGGCCGAAGCCCCACGAAAACAGTGGTATGGCAAGGAACAGGAGAACCCCGGAAACACGGTGTGCAATAGAAGCCACGCCGGTAACCGGCAGCTTGATAACGAGCAGGTTCAGGAACCTGGGGGCTTTTTCCCGTGCAATCATGAAGGTCGATTATATACCAGCTGTACAGTAGAATCGCCAGCTCGGGTAACTGTCGAGCGGGAAACAACATGAATCTTGAATGGAAGGACTTCCTGGAAAATGCAGGCGCCGAGTTCAGTGACACCGGCGTGGCCCACTTTGGCAACCTGCGCCGCGAACTGAGTGTCGCCATCACCGGCAATACTTTTGCCGACCTCTCGCATTACGGTCTGATTTCCGTGCACGGAGAGGACGCCGCCGATTTCCTGCAGAACCAGCTTACCAGCGACCTGCGGCAGGTAGATGAGCAGCACAGCCAGTTCAGCGGCTACTGCAATGCCAAGGGGCGCCTGCTGGCGACCTTCCGGATTTTTCAGCGTGGTGACAGTCACTACCTGTGCCTGCCGGTCGAAATGATCGAAGCCGTAACCAGCCGCATGCGCATGTATGTACTGCGTTCGAAAGTAACCATCGAGGATGCCAGCGAGACCTACGTGCACCTGGGGGTATCCGGTGATCAGGCCGAAGAGGATTTGCGCGCCGTGGCCGGTGACCTGCCCGTCAATCTCCACGAGGTCATCAGCACGAGCGAGCAAACCGTCATCCGGGTACCGGGCATCCATGCCAGTTATGAAGTATTTGCCGATGTTGAGCGTGCGTATGAGCTGTGGAATGCACTCAATGTGCACTGCGCACCGATAGGCGCCGACGCCTGGCAGCTGCTCGACATCCAGGCCGGCATACCGGTCATCTCATCCGGAATATCCGGGGCATTCGTGCCGCAGATGGTGAACCTGCAGCTGGTCGATGGCGTCAGCTTCAAAAAAGGCTGCTACCCTGGCCAGGAAGTGGTGGCCCGTATGCAATATCTTGGAAAATTGAAGCGCAGAATGTACCGGGCACACGTGCAGACGGATCAGCAACCCCGGCCTGGTGGCGAGATATTTGTGCCGAAAGACAAGGCGCAACCAGTGGGCAAGCTGGTTTCCGCAGCGCCCTACCCCGATGGCGGATTCGCGCTGCTGGCCGTCATCCAGATTGCCAGCGCCGAGGCCGACGGGATCCTGCATCTGGATTCGGCCGACGGACCGGAAATCGTGCTCGAGCACCTTCCCTATCCATTCCCGGAAAGCTGAGTCTGCCCCGCAGGTACCGAGCGTAGGTTGGGCACAACCGTAAAAGACTTCAAAATCCGTCTGCCGAGTCGCTACAGGCAAGCATGAGCTCATTTGCATACGGGAAACACGGCATGGAACCGGAAGAAGTCTTTGTTAACGAACTGATGGAAGACCTGGAGAGCGGACAACTACAGCTGCCGACGCTGCCCGAGGTTGCCCTGCGCATACGGGATGTCGTGGAAGACGAGAACGTTAACGCCAATCAGGTTGCCGAAATCATCGCCCAGGATGCGGCCCTGTCCGCCCGCCTGATTCGCGTCGCCAATTCCCCGCTATACCGCGGACGCAATGAAATCGACCGTCTGTCGATGGTGATCGCCCGGCTGGGGAACAAGCTGGTGCGCACCCTGGTTACCAGCCAGGTGATGAAGCAAATGTTCCAGGCGACCGACGAAGCCATCGACCAGCGACTGCGCGCCGTCTGGGCCCATAGTATTTCCGTCGCTGCCATTGCCCGGGTACTCGCCGGTCAATGCCCGCAGGTGTTGCCCGACCAGGCCATGCTGGCCGGTCTGTTGCACGACATCGGCACCCTGCCGATCCTGTACCGGGCTGAAGACAAACCCGAACTACTGAATTCTCCCGCCCTGCTCGATGAACTCATCCACAGGCTTCACACCCGCATCGGTGGCGCAATTCTCAAACACTGGCAGTTTCCCGAGACACTGGTCGCTGTGGCTGCCGAACACGAAAACCTCGACCGTAGCCATGCCGGTGAGGCCGATCTGGTGGATGTGGTACAGGTTGCCAACCTGCAGAGTCACATGGACACGGAGCATCCGCTGGCAGACACCGACTGGAGCCGTATCGAGTCCTTCCATAAACTCGGGCTGGATGCGGATGTGCACGAGATTGAACTCACCGACTGCGCAGACGAGCTTGAGGAAGTAAGAAATATATTAAATTAATATATTACAAATAATTATTAAAACTAATTAATTCTTGTTATAGATAATACCACGTGCTCCGGACGGCATTCCAGAGCGCCTCAACAGCGCCCGGCTTTAGCATTATGGCCCCCTGCCGATCTCCTGATTTGTAACTCATTGTTTTCGTGTGCACATTCAGGGAGCAGCAAGCGGTGCAAGACGAACAGCAAGCCTCGCAGCAAAAACTTCGCCAGCTCGAACAGCAGCTTCAACAGAAAGAAGCCGAGATCTATTTGCTGAAAGAAATCAATCGGGTCATCAGCAGCGAATACAAACTGGAAACCGTATTCGAACTGGTTGCGAACCACGCCCGCGAACTGATCAATGCCAAAACCGTGACCATCCCGATCCTTTCCACGGATCAGGCCTCCTATACTTACCAGGCAGCGGCCGGCGAAAATGCCGACGAGTTGACCGGCGCGTCACTTCCCATTGAGGTTGGCATTTGTGGCTGGGTGTTGCGGCATCGCAAGGCGTGGTGGAGAGGCGTTCTGGATGACCTGAACCAGGCTGAACGAAACCAGTGGGAGGCGGAAGCAGGCAGCATTGTGCTTGTGCCGCTGATTGGCAAGCGCCGTTTCCTGGGCGGCATCGCCGGTATTACCAAGGCCAACGGCAACGAGTTCACCAGGCAGGATTTCGACATACTCACCACCTTTGCGGGTCAGGTCAGCATCGCAATCGAAAACGCCATGTTTTTCGAAGAACTCGACACCGCCAAGAGAAGTGCCGAGGCGTTCCGCCTGAAACTCGAATTCACTAACCGGAAGCTTTCCCGCACCAATGAGGAGCTTCAGCATCTTGCCGTACACGATCCACTGACCAGCCTGCCCAACCGGACGCTGATCGCCGATCGATTGCAGCAGAGCATTCTGGGTGCGCGCCGCAACCGGGAACCGCTGGCATTGATCATGATCGACCTGGATCACTTCAAGGAAGTCAACGATACCCTGGGACACACCGTGGGAGACAAGCTGCTGGTCAATGTCGGTTATCGTTTCCAGTCGACGCTGCGCGAGGTCGATACCCTGGGTCGCCTGGGTGGTGATGAATTCGCGGTGGTAATTCCGCAGGCAGATGACAACGGTGCCGCCATTATTGCCAACAAGCTGCAGACTGCACTGGAATTACCCGTGGATATTGATGGCAGTCATTTCTCCATTGCCGCCAGCATGGGCATTGCCATCTACCCGGATCATGGCACTACGCCATCCGCCTTGCTGAAGAGCGCGGATATTGCCATGTATGCCTCCAAGCGGGATCACAACGGCTACAGCTTTTACGACCCGGCCTGTGACACCCGCAGTCCGGACCGGCTGGAGTTGTTGCGCGACCTGCGTGCTGCTGTACAGAACGATACGCTGGAGATAGCCTTCCAGCCCAAGCTGGACCTGACCGAAAAGCAAATTATCGGCGTGGAAGCGCTGGCACGATGGACGCATCCTGCGCGTGGCACGGTGCCACCCGACGTGTTTATCCCTATACTGGAACAGACCGGGCTGATCCGTACATTTACGCTGCAGATGCTGAGGAAAGTCATTCTCCACTGCAGGGCGTATCATCGGGAAGGCTACCAGCTGGATGTCGCGGTCAATCTGTCCATGCACAACTTGCGTGACAGCAAACTCCCCGACCAGATCGAAGAAATTCTCAGGGAATGCGGCTTCAACGAACAATACCTGATACTGGAAATTACCGAAAGCGCCATCATGCAGGACCCCGAACACAGCCTGATGATTATCACCCGGCTGAACGATATGGGTATCCGCCTGTCGGTGGACGACTTCGGCACCGGCTACTCGTCACTCGGCTATCTGAAGCGACTGCCGGTGCAACAGTTAAAGATAGATCGTTCCTTCGTGGGCGATATGGAGAAAGACCGGGATGACACCACGATTGTGCGTTCCACCATAGACCTGGCACATAACCTGGGACTGGAAACGGTGGCAGAGGGCGTGGAAGACAGTGCAACGCTGGAGGCACTGACGGTAATGAACTGTGACCAGGCGCAGGGCTACCTGATCAGCCGGCCACTGTTCCCCGTCGATTTCCTCAATTTTCTGCGTTCCGGCGAGTGGAAGGTGAAACGCATGAGTTCCCGGGACAGGAGTAAAACTACTGACGCATGTGCGGAAACAGCAACACATCCCGAATCGATGCAGAATCAGTAAACAGCATTACCAGGCGATCGATACCGATCCCCTCTCCGGCCGTCGGTGGCATGCCGTGTTCCAGGGCACAGACGTAGTCGGCATCGTAGTGCATGGCCTCCTCGTCTCCTGCCTCCTTGTCTTCCAGCTGTTTCCTGAAACGCTCCGCCTGGTCCTCCGCATCATTCAGCTCGGAAAATCCGTTGGCGATTTCACGCCCGCCAACGAAGAACTCGAAGCGGTCTGTGACAAAAGGATCCGCATCGCTGCGCCGTGCCAGCGGTGACACCTCGGTCGGATAGGCCGTGATGAAGGTAGGGTCTTCCAGCCGGTGTTCAACCGTCTTCTCGAAGATCTCGATCTGTACCTTGCCCAGTCCGTAGCTGTCCTTGATCGCAATGTCGAGTGCCTCGGCCACCTCTCGGGCACTGTCCAGCTGCTGCAGCTGTGCTACGTTCAGATCAGGATTAAAGCGCAGGATGGAGTCCACGACCGTCATGCGCGCAAACGATTTGCCAAAGTCGTATTCATCGCCCTGATACCGGACCGTGGTGGATTGCAGCATGGTTTTGGCCAGCAAGCGCAACAGTTCCTCGGTGATATCCATCAGGTCATTGTAATCCGCATAGGCCTGGTAGAATTCCAGCATGGTAAATTCCGGGTTGTGCCGGGTTGACAGGCCTTCGTTGCGGAAGCTCCGGTTAATCTCGTAGACCTTCTCGAAACCACCGACCACCAGCCGTTTCAGGTACAGCTCCGGTGCAATACGCAGGTACAACTGCATGTCCAGCGCATTGTGGTGAGTGGTGAATGGTCTGGCGGTGGCTCCGCCCGGAACCGGCTGCATCATGGGAGTTTCGACCTCGAGGAAATCACGCCGGTTCAGGAACTCGCGCAGGAACTGCACGATGCGCGAACGCATAATGAACACATTGCGTGATTCCTGGTTCATGATGAGATCCAGGTAACGCTGCCGGTAACGGATCTCCTGGTCAGTAAGCCCGTGGAATTTTTCCGGCAGCGGACGCAGCGACTTGGTCAGGAGACGCACGTCGTCTGCCCGGACGGAAAGCTCGTTCGTTTTAGTGCGGAACAGCACACCCTCTACGCTGATAATGTCACCGATGTCCCAGCCTTTGAATTCCTGGTAGCGGCCTTCCGGTAACGCATCCCGCTGCAGGAACAGCTGGATACGACCGGACATATCCTGGATGTGTACGAAACTGGCCTTGCCCATGACGCGTTTTCCCATCATGCGACCGGCCATCTTGACCCGGATACCGGCCTCGTCCAGAAACTCCCCGTCCTTGTTATCAAACTGCGCGAGGATTTCGGCGGCCAGCGAGTCGCGCCGGAAATCGTTCGGAAACGCGGTGCCTTCGTTGCGCAATGCGGCCAGCTTCTGCCGTCGCTGGGCGATGAGCTTGTGTTCGTCCTGTTGTTCCGTCATGGCTGTACCTTCATTTCCCGATTATTCAGAGTCCACTTTTGAGACTGGCTTCGATGAAATCATCCAGGTCGCCATCCAGCACGGCCTGGGTGTTGCCGGTCTCGACACCGGTGCGCAGATCCTTGATGCGTGACTGGTCCAGTACGTAGGAACGGATCTGGCTGCCCCAGCCGATATCCGACTTGCCGGCCTCGACAACTTGCTGGTCTGCGTTGCGTTTCTGTATTTCCAGCTCGTACAGCTTGGCCTTCAGCTGTTTCATGGCCGTGGCCCGGTTCTTGTGCTGGGAGCGGTCATTCTGGCACTGCACCACGACACCGCTGGGTTCATGGGTAATACGCACGGCGGATTCGGTCCGGTTCACGTGCTGCCCACCGGCGCCGCTGGCCCGATAGACATCGATACGCAAATCAGCCGGGTTGATGTCGATCTCGAAATCATCATCAACCTCCGGTGATACAAATACGGCGGCAAACGAAGTATGACGGCGGTTCCCGGAATCGAACGGCGATTTTCGCACCAGCCGGTGCACACCGATTTCAGTACGCAACCAGCCAAACGCCCAGGGTCCGTTGACCTTTATTGTGGCGCTCTTGATGCCGGCCACTTCGCCGGCAGAGACCTCGATAATTTCAGTGCTGAAGTCACGCCGTTCCGCCCAGCGCAGGTACATGCGCAGCAGCATGTTGGCCCAGTCCTGGGCTTCGGTTCCCCCTGATCCCGCCTGGATGTCCACAAAGGCATTGGCTTCATCCATTTCGCCGGAAAACATGCGCCGGAATTCCAGCCCGGAAACCTGGCTCTCCATACCGCCAACATCGTTGGCGACGGCCTCGAAGGTATCCTGATCCTGTTCCTCGGCCGCCAGATCCAGCAGGTCCCGCGCATCCTGCAGCCCGATTTCCAGCTCACTGATGGTTTCTACGACTTCTTCAAGCCGTGCACGTTCCTTGCCCAGCGTCTGGGCGCGTTCGGGGTCGTTCCAGACATCCGGATTTTCCAGTTCCCGGAGCACCTCGTCGAGCTGTTCACGTCTGCTATCGTAGTCAAAGATACCCCCTCAGGGACTCTGTACGCCCTTGCAGATCCTTGATTTGAGTAAGAAGCGGATTAATTTCCAAGATTGCATCCCGTCTGCGGCGGCTGTGGTGCCGAAAACCGTTAATGATACCGCTTCGGACGCCGGGAATCCAAACAGAGGAAAGTTATCGCGGAAACAGAGTTACTCGGGGGTGGTATCGCCAACCAGCGTCAGGCTTTCGATACTGATAATGACCGGCTGGCCATCTTCCAGCGCATAGCTGGCATACTCCCTGACCTTGCTCACCATCTCCTGTCCGTCACTGGTCACCACGTTTTCCACCACGGTCGAAAAAGACTCGGCACTTCTCCCGTCTTTGGCGACATGGACCACAGTATTCGTCCGCTGGTAGTCATACTGGTCGATCGATTGCCAGCCCTTGTCAATCATCTCAAGATACTGCGTCTTGTCTATGCGCACCGTGGCGGGAATGTCGTTCGTGGGGACATCAATGTATTTATAGAAATCAGTAGCCAGGTACGGCTCGATCCCCCCGGTATCCTGGTGTACGGATGCCGCGTCGGTCACCTCGATGACTTCACGTATCCAGGCAGAGGTTATTACTCCGTCGGCCAGCACACTGGATACCAGCAATGTAACTCCACTCAACAGCCAGGCTGATGCTTTTACCATATTGAAATCTCCTGGATCGACTGAAGGTGCCGGGGGGTTCTGTCCGCATTGCCTGCATCGGCAGTTCTACAGAAATCATTAGCTTCGAAGTAACCATTCAGCTCAGCGAGCGCGGGTCATGCTTCTGACCGAATTGACCGCGCCTTGAAATGGGCCGGCTTTTCAGAAGCAAGCCTGCCTTTGTTTGAGCGTAGCGAGTTTAGGCAGGCGCTGAAAAGCCGGTCTATTTCAAGGTGAATAGCGGTCACTTGAGGGAAGATGCATGACCCGCGCTCGC
>JAUXGZ010000021.1 GCA_030621785.1 Gammaproteobacteria bacterium
CCGTTCTTTATGTGATTGCGGATTTCGTCGGCGGAAAGATCCTGGCGCTTGCAGCTGATCACTCCACCATCGGGGTCGGGATGCATCAGTTCACAGTCTTCTCCCAGTTCAAATCCTGCCGGCATTGTCTTGCCATTCAGCCACTGGGTCATAATGTTCTTGCTGGACTGTTTGACCTGCACCGGTGTGACCGCCAGGCTGCCCAGGGTGTCGCGCAGCAGGCTGATCAAGGCCTCTGCCCTGGTGGCGGAGGCGCTGTCAATGATCAGTAAATCGCTGGTAGTGTCTATATAGGCATACTGGTTGGTGATGCGGGTCAATGCGCGGGGCAGAAGGTCGACTACGATGTCGTCTTTCATACTCATTTTTTCGCGGCGCGGAACTTCTCTTGATTCGGTGGCCTCTATTTCCGCAACTCGGTCGTCCAGCAACTGTCGCACCACACTTGCAGGAATAATTTTTTCGGCTCTGCGTGCACAAATCATGATGCGACCATTGCCTGCATGAACCAGCTGTTGGCCATGACGCCCCAGTGGTGGTGTCCATCCATCGGTGGCAGTCTCGCCCGGGTTGCATTCCCGGGATACCTGTTTGCAGAGAAGTTTGTCAAGTGCCTCCGGTGATAGTTCGAAGTGCTGGCCAAGACGATATAGCTGAAGATTTTTGAACCACATAGGACCCCCCGAAAAGCGCCGTATTATGCGCAAAGAATGCATCGCTGGCCATGGTTATTTTGCCACCGCGACCGGGGTGCTGCCGGCAGCTGAAAAGCCGGACGTGTGGTGAGTCCGGAATCGTTTATACCTGACTCTCATGACACCGGTCATCAGGATTTTGAACCCGGAATCCGCAGCCGGGGTGTTTGCCGAGGATGAAGGTCCGGCTCGTGCATTAGCTGCAGTCCTGTAAGGTTTGGCCGATATGCTACAATGTAGTACATTGTAATTATCTGAGGCTAACTCAATGGCTGTTACCAGTGTTCGGCTGCAATCTGATATTGAAAAGCATCTGCAAAATGCTGTTAAACGCTTGAGCAGAAGTAAAAACTGGATCATAAATCAAGCGATTAAAGAGTATCTTGAGCGCGAGGCACAGGATCTGCAGCGTTGGCAGGAGACCCTGGAAGCATTGGATTCCGCAAACCAGGGAAGGGTGATCGATGGGGATGGTGTTCATCAATGGCTGCAAAGCTGGGGAACTGACGACGAGCAACTACCACCCGGGTCATGAGGCTTGAGTACACTGACAAAGCGGTCGGTGATCTGCTTCGGCTTCGGCAATTCATCGAGGAACACGACCCACAGGTAGCGAACAGAATAGCGACCCGGCTGGTGCAGGGAATCGCTTCGCTTCTGGATCAACCTCGACTCGGACACCCGGTTGCTTTGGCACCAGACCCGGAAAGTATCCGGGATCTCGTGTTACGCGACTATGTTGTGCGCTATGCAATTACCAATAGCCGCATTTTGATCTTGCGTATATGGCATCACAGGGAGGACTGGAAACAGTTGTAAGCGTATGCCTGCCTGGATTCAGGGATCTACCAGGGCATCGTAGCCGGGTATCTCTGACCTGGTTAATACGGAATGGTCTATACTAATGCCTGCCTGTTGTTCCTGTACGAAAACCAGATGAGGATGCATGAAAAAGAAACTGACCTATGTAGCAAAAAGTTCCATTCATGGAAAAGGGCTTTTTGCAAAAAAGCATATCGGAGCCGGTGAGCTTATTGGTGTTATCGAAGGCAAGCCGGCTACAGCTGATGGTGATTATGTTCTGTGGCTGGACGAGGAACAGGGTGTACGGGTTTGCTGCAACCTGCGCTTTATTAATCATAGCGAAGAACCCAACGCAGCCTATTACGATAGCCTGGAAGTCTGCGCGTTGACCGATATATTGCCGGGTGAAGAAATCACCCATAATTATTTCGGTAGCTGAACGCAGCTCATCGGTAATTTCGACCATCAAGGAGGAAAGTCATGGCAGATTTTGAACAAGCCTACCGGATAATGCTTGAGCATGAAGGCGGCTATGTTAACGATCCGGACGACCGCGGCGGAGAGACGTACAAGGGTGTCGCGCGCAGGTTCAATTCAAAATGGGAAGGGTGGAGCCGTATAGACGAGCACAAGTCCGCGCCTGACTTTCCCAAGAGTCTGGATACGGACCAGGTATTGCAGGATATGATCAAGGAGTTCTATGAATCCCTGTACTGGGACAAGGTGAAGGGCGATGACATCCAGAGCCAGGTGGTGGCCGAATCCATGTTCGATTATGGTGTCAATGCCGGGCCGTCCACCTGCTCAAGACTGGTACAGAAACTGCTCGAGGTGACTATTGATGGCGCCATTGGTCCCAAGACCCTGGCGGCATTGAACAGCATGGATGAAGATCACTTTCTCGCCTCCTTTGGCCTGATGAAGATCGTTCGCTACGTTCAACTCGTGGATAAATACCCGAAGAACCGCAAGTTTTTCCTCGGCTGGGTTAAACGCACCCTGGGAGATGCATAATGGGCATATGGACAAAACTGCTTGGTGGTGGCGCCGGTAACCTGGTCAAGGCCGTTGGCGACGTGGTGGATGAGTTTGTTACCACCGGCGAAGAACGCATGGAACTCGAAAACGAGATGGCCCGGACCCGGATGGAGTTTGACCTGGAGCAAAAACGGCTGGGTATTCAGGAACAGGAAATCTATCTGAAGGATACCTCCAGTGCGCGCGAGGCGCAGGCGACTATCCAGACCAGTGAACACGCGTCCTGGCTGGCAAAGAATGTCGGTCCCATGCTGGCGCTGGGTACGACCCTGCTGGCCTTTTTCCTGTTTTACTGGGTTCTCAGGGGCGGTGATCAAATGGCGGGGGATAAAAAAGAGATTGCGATCTTTATTCTTGGCGCCCTGAGCGCCATTACCACGCAGATATTCAGTTATTACTTTGGTTCTTCACAGGGCAGCGCAAGCAAAAACCGGATGCTGGAGGATATGTCCAGGAGGAATGAGGGCAAATAACTTGCGTACTTGTTAGTACCTCCAGGAGGGTGTGCCCTGAATCAGGAAAACAGCTATATTCGCTTCTTCAATGAAATCGGTATTGAAGATGTCTCCCTGGTCGGGGGAAAGAATGCATCATTGGGTGAAATGTATCAGCGACTCACGTCGCAGGGGGTGCGGGTCCCGAACGGATTCGCGACCACGGCGTCTGCCTATCGCTATCTGCTGGACGAGGTCGATGCCTGGAGTGAGTTGCACGCGGCACTGGATGATCTGGACCCCGATGATATAAAGGATCTGGCGGTGCGTGGCGCCAGGGCCCGCTCCATCGTGTACGGCGCGCCGCTGCCCGACGATTTCAGGCAGCAACTGCTGGATGGCTACCGTCAGCTGCGTGCAGAGTATGGCGAGGAGTTAAGCCTTGCGATCCGCAGTTCGGCGACTGCGGAGGATCTGCCTACGGCGAGCTTTGCCGGTCAGCAGGATACCTATCTGAATATAAAGGGCGAAGCCGAGTTCCTGGATTCCTGTAAACGCTGTTTTGCCAGTCTGTTCACCGACCGGGCTATTCACTATCGCATCGACCAGGGCTTCGATCATTTCGAGGTGGCGCTGTCCATCGGCGTGATGAAAATGGTGCGCTCCGACCTGGCATCGTCCGGCGTCATGTTTTCCATTGACACGGAAACCGGTTTCAGGGACGCGGTATTTATTACCGGTGCCTACGGACTGGGCGAGAACGTGGTACAGGGGGCCGTGGATCCCGATGAATTCTACGTTCACAAGCCAACCTTCGAACAGGGCTTCCGTGCAGTTTTACGGCGTACGCCGGGCAGCAAGAAAATCAAGATGATCTATGGTCGCGGCGGCACAAAATATGCCGTGCGCAATATTCCAACCTCGCAACAGGAACGGGCACGATTCTGTATCACGGATGCAGAGGTTCTGGTGCTGGCTGACTATGCTATCAAGGTAGAGAAACACTATAGCCGGCAGGCCGGTTATGATAAACCCATGGATATGGAATGGGCGAAAGACGGTGTCGACGGCCAGCTGTATATGGTTCAGGCCCGACCCGAAACCGTAGCATCACAGCGTGTTGGTTCGGTCCTCCGGGAGTACCACCTCGGACCACACACCGCGGAGCCCGTGGTGATCGGGCGTGCGGTGGGGGCGAAGATCGCCGTGGGAAAGGTGCGGGTTATCTGTGACCTGGAACATCTGGGTGACTTCAGGCCGGGCGAGGTGCTGGTGTCCGATACGACCACACCGGACTGGGAACCGGTCATGAAGACGGCGGCTGCAATCGTGACGAATCGTGGCGGTCGCACTTGTCACGCGGCGATTATTTCCCGCGAACTGGGTATTCCTGCAGTGGTAGGAAGCGGGGATGCTTCACTCCGGGTGAAAGACGGAGACCTGGTTACGGTTTCCTGTGCAGAAGGTGATGTAGGGAGGGTTTATCCTGGCCAGCTGGATTTCAGCATCGAGGAAACCGACCTGTCAGACCTCAAGCATCCCGCGACCGAAATCATGGTCAATCTGGGCAATCCGGAGATTGCGTTCAAGACCAGTTTCCTGCCCAGTGATGGAGTGGGGCTGGCGCGCATGGAGTTCATCATCAATGAATACATCAAGGCGCATCCCATGGCCTTGCTGCACCCGGAGCGGGTTCAGGACGATAAGGAACATGAGGCGATTCTGCGATTGACGGAAAATTACGACAGTGCCAGCGAGTTTTTTGTACAACGCCTGTCTGAAGGCGTCGGAACCATTGCCGCTGCTTTTTATCCTCGGCCGGTGGTGGTGCGGATGTCCGATTTTAAAAGCAATGAATATGCATCTCTGCTCGGCGGCCGCTGGTTCGAGCCGCAGGAGGAAAACCCCATGATCGGTTTTCGTGGCGCGGCCCGTTACAGTCACCCGGCATACGAAGAGGGCTTTGCCATGGAGTGCGCAGCCATGAAACGGGTGCGGGATGACATGGGGCTGACCAATGTAAAACTCATGATTCCCTTCTGTCGCCGGGTGGAGGAGGGTGAACGGGTTATTCGGACGATGGAAAAATACGGCCTGAAGCGCGGCGAGAACGGACTGGAAATCTATGTCATGTGCGAGATCCCCAATAACGTGATCCAGCTCGATGCCTTTGCAAAAATATTCGATGGTTTTTCTATCGGTTCCAATGACCTGACCCAGCTTACCCTGGGTGTGGATCGTGATTCAGAGGTGGTTTCTTTCGAATTTGATGAACGTGACTCCGGGGTCAGGGAAATGATCCGGCTGGCGGTCGAGGGTTGCCGGCGTAACCAGCGGCATTCAGGTCTGTGTGGACAGGCGCCTTCCGATTACCCCGAAATGGCCGAGTTTCTGGTCGAACTCGGGATCGACTCCATCAGTCTCAACCCGGATGCAGTCCTCAAGACGACTCGCCACATCCTGGAAGTCGAGCAGAGACTGGGACGAGCGCCCAGGGAGGCGGGCAATGAAGCCGATGTGCAGGAATGAAGGCATAAGGTGCTTCTGTTAGAATTGTAGCTCGAACGTCTTTTACAGGAGAACTGAAGAATATGGACTTTTATATTGCAGGTCCGCCGCTGGTCGCCTTGTTGTCGGGTGTTGCCATCCTGATCTGGCCCCGGTTGCTGAATTATATCGTGGCTTTCTACCTCATCCTGTTCGGGCTGCTGGGCCTGCTGCCGTTACTTAATGGCTAGTTGCTTTTCATTGCCCGGCTGATTGCCAGCAGGCTGATGCCGTCGAACAGAAAGCTGATGCCTACCAGTATGCCGATCAGGGCGACCGAGCTGAAGGGCCAGCCGAGCAGGAAGATAAAGGCCAGTGTGATTGAAAGTATGCCGTTCATCAGCATCCAGACCCAGCCTCCGAGTGGCCGGTGGTCAAAGGCAAAACCGAGACTGGCGAAACCGGTCAGTGCGAAGTAGATCACCAGTAATAGTCCCAGGGCTGCGGCAATTGCAGCTGGATTGAACGTGACCAGCAGTCCGATAACGATCAATACGAAGGGTTTGAGCCACGCCAGGCCCTTGTGGCGATAACCGGTCCAGCTGCCGTAGCCTACCGCCAGGCCGGACAGGATCAGCAGTGAACCAATAAAAATCGACAGTACGATGGATACCGCCTGTGGTAGCAGGATGGCGATGACGCCAATCAGTAGCAGGAGCATTCCAGTGGTGTTGAAGCTCTTGCGGATTTGTTGATTCATGTCAGGATCGGTTGACAGCTGGTTCATGTCGTTTCCTCGTCTGCTATCGGTGTGCTTGATTAATGCCGGGTTGAGCAAAGAAATTGCTTTCGTCCCCAGTGCTTAGGTGGTAATTTTACACTATTCTCTACTACATGCTTCCAGGAAAGCGAGGTACACGACCATGGCGGATGAACAGCTGCAGCAGGAAATCGATTCCATCAGGGCCGACGTGGCCCGGCTTGGCCAGGACATTAGCGAGCTCACCCGGGTTATTCGGGGTCTGGGTGGAGACGCAGCGGAAGACCTCAAGGATTCGGTGAGCGATGGCCTCGACGGCGCCAGTGAAGAGTTGCTCAGGCGCGTGGAGGCAGCGCGTGCAAAGGGCAAGGAAGTGTCCGCGGATTTTGCAGATACCGTCAGGAAGTATCCGCTGGGCAGCCTGCTGGGAGCTTTCGGTGTCGGCATCATTATTGCCCGGTTATTGAATTTCGGTGGCCGTCGCTGAACCGCATGTCTGAACTGGTGATTGCCTTTTTTGATCTGCTCGAGGCCGAAGGCAAGGCCCTGCAACGCGGCGCGATTCGTACTGGAATCGGCCTCACCCTGTTGACCGTTGTCGGTCTGCTGGCGCTGACCGGTTTCGGCTTTCTGATATGGGCACTGTACGGGTGGCTTGCCGGACAGTATACACAACCGGAAGCGTCCGCCCTGACAGGTGGAGCAGTGCTGGTTCTTACCGGAGTCCTGCTATGGATCGCGACACGACTCGCCCGCTGACGCCGGAAGAGGCCAAACAGCGCTTGCGTGAGGTAGCCAGTCACGCCGGTGTCACCGGCTGGACACGCAGACATCCGTATAATGCAACCTTGCTGGCCCTGACGGCTGGACTGGTCGCCGGTGGTTCGCGACGCTCAACCGACCAGTTGTCCATGGTGCTGGTCAGCGCACTGGCGAGTCTGTTGCGTCCTCGCTGAGCGGTTCAGGTCTGTGCGTGTTGCCGATGCGGGTATAGCGGGGCAAGATGGTCGTCACCGGTTGACCGACGACCGACTTTCTTTACCAGGCCGCCACTGAATACGTCCCACAGTGCCTTGCCTTGCCAGTAGTGCTGGTCCGCGGCATATAGCACTCGATCGAGTGCCTGTACCTGTTCAACTCCCCGGTCGATACGTTGTGCCAGCAGCCCCAGGCTGCGTGGTTGATCGTCTGGCCACTGGCCGCTAGCCCAGTCGAGCAGGGCGTGTGCTGCAGCCTGCGGATCGTTCTGTTCGCAAGCCTGTTGCAGGGCCCGCCGAGCTACCCTGGTGTGTGTTGCGGGTGAAGGGTGTACATGCTCTGCGGGAGATGATCGCCGGTTTCGTCGGCTGGTTACCCTGAGCAGTCCGATCACGACCGCACCGATGATCAGCGAGGGCCACCAGGTTTGCAGCCAGGTTTTTACTTCGGTCCCGGTGCCGTGCACTGTTTTAGCAACCGTTCCACCGGGCTGTTTTGCGTCGTCTTCCTTTGTGTCCGCTGTCCCCGGCACCGGCGTTACAGGCGCAGTGCTGCCGCCTGCTCCGGGTAACACATTGATCTCCCAGGCCGGGATGATGGCGGTCTGTGCCTTGCCGTTCGCAGTGTCCCACCAGTCGACCCGGATTTCCGGCAGGGTGAAGTGACCGGCCCGGGAGGGGACATAGGCGAACTCCTGTTGTCGCGTCCCGAATATCCAGTCTCCGTCTGTACGATTTTCAACAACGGCCTGCTCCGGATAAATGCGCATGTGTTCGACCGTCGGTACCTCGATATCCGGTAGCTGGGAGGATTCCAGGCCTTTGGCTCTCAGACTGATGGTGCGGGTTACCGGTTCGCCCGCCCGGAACTCGGGAGGGTTTTCCACCCAGCTGTCTTCCAGGACCAGTATATCGCTCGGCAGCCAGTACCGGCCCCGGTAAGCTTTCGGCCGTGCCTCGACATCCAGGGTCAGCGGCTTGCTGCGAACCCGGATACGTTTTCCCGGATCGCCAAACGGATTGTGGGTGAAGAAACGATCCAGCATCGAGTCTATCTGGTTTGATGACCGGCGTTGTGCGGCGCCGGCAGCGACGCGCCCGGTGAAATTGACCGCTGGAATGGTCAGTGGTCCACTTTTCTCCGGGAAGATCGCATAGCGGCGTTCGATTACCTGATAGGACTGCCCGTCCAGATCAGTTTGGTACTGCCGGTCGCTACCGAGACGTTCGACAACTGCATTTTCCGGTTGCGGGTCGTCGAAGCTGCCGTCTACCAGGGATACGCGGTAGAACAGCCGCATGCCGAGACGGACCTGTTGCTGCACGAAGGGTTTGCTGCCGGAGTCGCTGATTTCCATCTGCAGGAATACCGGCTGTCCGCCCAGGTCGGCACCTGTCGTTGGTGGTTCCGTGACGGCGAGCGTCAAGGCGTTGGTACTTGCCTTGCCAACCGGGATCGCCGGTATGCCGATTTCGCCACTGTGCTTCGGATCCAGTTCTACCTGCCACTGGTGTTTGTCCGAGCGCTGCCCATTGACAATCCGGATCTGTCGGCTGCTGCCGGTGCCGAGGATTTTAAAGTCTTTTTCCAGTACCGACAGGTCCGGGCTGGCATCCTGGTCGCTACCATCGGCCTCGATCGTCAGGGTGACCGTGTCACCCTCATAGATGGTGTTGCGATCCAGCATGGCGCGCACTCCAGCCTGACTTGCCGGTGTAATCAGCATCGTTATGCAAATGGTGATAATCGGCCCGAGCCGGTAACGCACAGGGAAAGGTTTCTTGCGGTTCGTCATAGTCCTGTTCCTGATGAAGGATTCACCATGTCTGTTGTGTCGTATCCGCGGGTGCTGCACGTTGGCGGTACTGGTACAGGAATTTGCGCCGTAACAGCCCTCCGGGATCATCCGGAATACGCCGTAGCCACTGTTCCGCTGCCAGTTGTTCTTCGGTGTCCAGTGGACGGGCTTCCGCTTCAGCGTTCGCAGCTTGCGAGTCCTGGTCTCCGGGTTCGCCGGCAGCCTGGTCATTAGTGTCATCCCGTTCGTTGCCGGTTTCCTGCTCCTGTGGGTCGCTGTCCCCGGCGGTGCTTTGTTGCGATTGATCAGGCTGTCCTGATTCGTCCTGCCGCTCATCCTGACCATCTTCGGATTGTGCCTGCTGATCCTGGTTTTCCTGAGTATTATTTTCGTCTTGCTGTTCCTGTGACTGTTGGCCGTCGTTATCCTGGTTCTGCTGGTCCTGCTGTTGCTGTAACAGCTTCTCCACTTCAGCGCGGTTGTGTGTGGCATCGGTCAGACCAGGATGGGTTGCCAGCGCGCGATCATAGGCCTCAATGGCTTCCTGGTAACGTCCCAGCTTTGCCAGCGCGTTACCGCGGTTGTACGCGGCGTCTGGCCCTGGCGCCGCGGCAAAGTCTTCCACCGCTTGCTCGTATTTACCGGCACGGTAGGCTGCGGTGCCGCGTCGTTGTGGTTGTTCCGCCAACTGCTGTGCCTGTTCAAGTTCGCCTTTCTGCAAGGCCCGCTCGGCCTGCTGGTCACGCCGCAGCCAGAGATCATCCCAGGTAGACGCCATGACCGGTTGCGGCGTAATCAGACCGTTGCCCAACAGGACCACGGCGACCAGTAACCAGCCACGCCGGAACACCAGTGCTGCCAGTGGCAGCAGTAGCAGTACCAGCCAGGGGCCGCGCGATTGCCAGATATCTGCATTGAGTTCGGTTGGCTCGGCTTGCGTCCGCATGCTGTTGGTAGCAGGTACCAGCTGTTCGATATCGCTGTTGTTACTGCGGATCGTGACGTAGCGGCCACCGCCTGCCGCGGCCAGTTTCTGCAGCGCGCTTATGTCCAGTTCCGGCACCACGATGTTGCCGTTGCGATCACGCACATAGCTGCCGCTGCCATCCGGGAGGGGAGCACCCTCGGCAGTACCTGTGCCCAGCACGGATACGCGGTAACCCTGCGCATGCAGTTTGCCGGCGACGTTCAGGGTCCGGCCGGAATCAAATCCGTCCGTGATCAGCAGGATGTCACCCTGGCGGGCACCGGCCTGTTGCAGCAGTTCGCCAGCCTTCCGCAGACCGAGGTCGACGCGGCTGCCCTGTGCCGGCATGAGCGCGGGTTCCAGCGGTGCCAGCAGTGACTGTATGGTATCCGTATCACTGGTCAGCGGTGATACTGCGAAGGCGTCGCCGGCAAATACCACCAGCGCCGTCTGTCCTTCACGGCTCTGCTGTAGCAGGTCAGCGACCTTGTAGCGGGCGCGTATCAGACGCGAGGGTTTCAGGTCCGGGGTCAGCATGGAGCGCGACAGGTCGAGCACAATGACACGTGCGGCCTGGTTGCGAAATACCGGTTGCGGCTGCTGGTTCCACACCGGGTCCGCCAGCGCCAGCACGGCAAGCAACCAACCGGCTGCCAGCAATACTACCGGCCAGCGGCCGTTATGCCCATCCGAAGGTACCAGCAGCCAGGGCAACAGGCGGGCATCGACAACCTTGCGCCACGGATTGTCGATATTGCCGGGATTACGTACCAGCCATAGTAGTAGCGCCAGTGGCAACAGTGTCAGAAACCACGCGGGCTGAAGAAAATGGAACTGTTCAGGCATGGTGCATACTCCGCGGGCGGAAGCGTCGCAGCCGGCCGCTGGCCGCAAGCACTATCAGCATGCTGATCAGCAAGGCAGCCGCCAGCGGCCACCTATACAGTTCGTGGGTTGGTCGAAAAGTTTGTTCGTCCTGGCTGACCGGTTCCAGCTGGTCGAGTAGCTGGTAGATCCTGGCCAGGCCGGCGGTATCGCGGGCACGAAAGTAACGTCCGCCGGTTTTCTGCGCAATGGCCTCCAGCGCGGGTTCATCGATTTCGGTGTTGGCGACCCGACGGGAACCGAACAGCCCTCGCACCACGCGTTCATCCGCACCCACACCGATGGTGTAGATACGTACCCCTTCGCTGGCGGCAATGTCGGCGGCTTTTTGTGGGTCGATGCTGCCGGCGGTGTTGGCGCCGTCCGTCAACAGGATCAGCACCCGGTTTTCCTGCGGCTGGTCTCGCAGGCGCTTCACCGCCAGGCCAATAGCGTCGCCGATGGCGGTGCGCTTGCCGGCCAGACCGATGGCAGCTTCGTCGAGCTGGGTATGAACCGTAGCGCGGTCGAAGCTGAGTGGTGTTTGCAGGTAAGCCTGGTCGCCGAACAGGATCAGGCCAAGGCGATCCCCCTTGCGTTGTTCGATAAAATCGCCGGCGACCACTTTCACCGCGGTGAGACGTGAGGTGGTACGGTTGCCGATCATCATGTCCTCCGTTTCCATGCTGCCCGAAATATCGACTGCCAGCAGCAGGTCACGGCCGCTTACCGGTAGTTCCAGTGGTTCACCGAGAAACTGGGGACGTGTCGCAGCAATCACCAGTAGCAGCCAGGTCAGTGCGGCCAGTAACAGGCGCAGACGTGAGTTGCGCGTTGCCGATTCACCGGCTACTGCGGTGACTACAGCATAGAACGGCAGGCGCAGTGCGGCCGATGCCGCCTGTGGTGCACGCGGCAACAGCAGGGCGCTGAGAAATGGCAGCGGCAGCGCTGCAAGCGCCCACGGCCAGGCCAGTTCAATGTTCATGGGTCTTTCCCGTATTGATCTTTAGCCAGTCCCGTGCCAGTGCCAGCAGTCCGCTGATTTCTGTTTCTTCCACCTTCGGCTGGTAGGGGCCGGTTTCCAATACCCTGCCGGCGCCTTGCGAGAATCTTCCTGCACCACCGGTTGAATCCAGAAATTGCAGCCAGTCCCGACCGGTTAGCGGTGCAACCCGCCGGCGGTTGTACTTCGCCAGGGCGACCCGGCGCAGCAACATGGAGATCCCGGTTACCCGTTCGGCAGCGGACCGTTTTTCCGGGTTGTGCTCCAGTCGTTCCAGCTCGGCAAGAATCATTCTTTTCCGCTGCAGCCGGCGGTAGTACCGGTACAGGCGGGTGGTAAGCAGGGCCGCCAGTGCGAGCAGCAACAGGGCTGCGATCCACCAGCCCGGTGCGGGAGGCCAGAACTCCGGCGGCGGGGGTGCGTGTATATCATGAAGGTTGAGCGCTGGCGGGTTCATGCTACGGCCTCATGCAGCATAGCCTGGGCAGCAGCCGGATTCTGCAGGGCAATACGCAGGCGCTCGGCAACGTCATCGCTGGTGGATAGCTGCAGCAGCGGCACCGCGCACTGGCTCATCAGGGTTCGTACGGCCTGGTGATGGGCGGCAAAATAATCCTGACAGGCTTGCCGGTGTTTCCCGGAGCGGGTGTCCAGAATTCCATTATGTGATCCGTCCGTGACCGCGTACTGCCCGGGTGGCGGTACTTCCAGCTCGAGTGCATCGACGATCTGGCAGGCAATGACATCGTTGTGCTTGCGTAACTGTTGCAGGTGCCGGTGTGTGTCTTCGCCGATGGCGTAGAAATCACTGAGTATGAATACCAGGCTGCCCGGCCGGGCTACCCGGCGTAACCGCCCGAGAGCTTCATCCAGATGATTGTCGCCGGCTTTGGCCGTCATGCCGGCGCGTGGGTCGCTGGCCGGCACCAGCTCCCGGATCAGTCGAAGTACGCCGCGCTGGCCGCCCAGTGGACGGATTTCACGGTGGCCGCCGTTGAACAGCAGGGCACCGATACGGTCCCCGTTGCGCACGGCGGCCCAGCCAATGAGTGCGGCTGCACGCGCCGCCACGACCGACTTGAAGGCGCCGCGAGTGGCGAAGAACATGCCCGGCCCAAGGTCGATCATGGTGACTACCGGACGCTCACGTTCTTCCTGGTAGACCTTCACATGCGCGCGCCCGGAACGGGCGGTAACCCGCCAGTCCATGCTGCGGATATCATCGCCGGGCTGATAGCCGCGCGACTCCAGGTAGTCCATGCCACGGCCCCGAAAGCGCGATCCATGGTTGCCGGCGATACTGCTGCGTGCCGGCTGGCGGCTGTCCAGTCGCAGGTCGCGCGCCTTCTGTCGCAGCTGTATCAGTTCCTGGTGTTCCACCTGGACCACGGACGGATAGTGTTGCGTTGCTTCCTGGCCGGCCGGCAGCCGCTTGCGCCAGCGTAGCAGTCTGTGCAGCGTCATGGATCAGGATACCGGTACGCGCTGGATCAGTTCGTGGATAATGTCATCAGCGGTAACGCCTTCAGCTTCTGCTTCGAAGGACAACAGGATGCGGTGTCGCAGGGTATCGAAGGCAACGGTCTGTATGTCATCCGGCGACACATAATCGCGCCCATTGAGCCAGGCGTTGGCGCGGGCGCAGCGGTCCAGTGCAATGGTGCCGCGCGGGCTGGCGCCATAACTGATCCAGCGCATCAGGTCCTCGCCGTAGGGGGAGGGGTCACGCGAGGCGAGCAGCAGTTGAATCAGGTATTCCTCCACAGCGGCAGACATATGCATATCCAGCACCTGCTGTTGTGCCTGGAAAATCTGTTCCTGGGTCAGCAGTACCTGCCCGGTGGCATTCTGCGTGCCCGCTGCCCGCGCCTGCCTGCGCGCCAGTTCCAGTATCTGCTTCTCGGCGCCGGCGTCCGGATATACAACACGCACGTGCATGAGAAAGCGGTCCAGCTGCGCTTCGGGTAACGGATAGGTGCCTTCGTGTTCGATGGGGTTCTGGGTTGCCATGACCAGAAACAGACGTGGCAGGGTGTAGCTGACCTGGCCGACCGTGATTTGTCGTTCCCCCATGGCTTCCAGCAATGCGGACTGCACTTTGGCCGGTGCCCGGTTGATTTCATCGGCCAGCACCAGGTTATGAAAAATTGGTCCACGCTGGAACTCGAAGGCGCCGGTTTGCGGACGGAAGACTTCGGTGCCGGTGAGGTCGCCCGGCAGCAGGTCCGGGGTAAACTGCAGGCGATGGAAATCGCCTTCAATGCGCCGCGCGAGCTCCTTTATGGCCGTGGTTTTGGCCAGACCCGGCGCACCTTCGACCAGCAGATGCCCGTCCGCCAGCAACGCAACCAGCAGGTGTTCGACCAGGGTCGGTTGCCCGATTATGCAGGCTTCCAGCTCCTTGCGGAGCCGACTGAAGGCGGCCTGGGCCGGGTTTGACGCTGCGTTTTCCTGTGGCAGTGTGGATGGTGCGCTCATTCGTGTACCTCGGTGGCTACTTCTGTGTTTCAGTCGGATGATCTATTTCGATCCGGGTTTTACGAAAACCCGGAATCCCGGCAGTGTTATCGGGGCATCCGGGTCAGGTAGTCTGTCCGGAAATAGACTGATATTGGGGACAAGTCTGGCCGGCCAGAGTTCCCGACAATTCTTTTTACAAGGTGATACTGACGCCCGGATGACCGGGGAATAACGGCTCGATGTGGCATGAGCACCGGAAATAATTCAGTTCTGCCTATTCGAAGGTTTCCCCTATCGCTTTCCCTGTTTTTCCTGTCTTCCCGCCTTCTTCCAGATATTTTTCTTCACGCGTTTCCTCGTCTGCCGGCACGTGCATTTGCAGCGGGCAGCAATGCACCGCATCACAGTGGCCCATGTTCTTGAAGGCGTATTGCATGGCGTGGGTACGCAGGCGGAAAAAATGATCCTCGCCGATCGCATCGGCAAAGCCGGTGCGACAGAATACATCCATAATCTGTTTCTTGGTGCGCGCGAATAATAGTTCTATATTGTTGGTCTTTAGCCGCTCTGCGAGGTTGTACAGCATCTCTTCACCGGTCGCGTCGATGGAGTTGATGGCTTCCGCATCGATGATAACGTACTGCAGCCCTTTTTTTACGGCGGCTCGTTCCAGCACCTTGTCCTCAAAGTAACCGGTGTTGGCGAAATACAGCGAACCGTCAAAACGGATCAGGGATATCTTGCTGCAGGTGCGCAGCAGGTTGACTTCGGCATCGCGCAGGGTGCCGTCGGGATGGCGTGCCAACACCACGATGCGCGGTTTCATGGTGCGGTACAGGTAGAGCCCCAGCGACAGCAGCAGGCCGATAATGATGCCGTTCTCCACATGCGGCGCCATTAGCAGGGTCAGCACGAAGGTAATAACGGCCACGACACCATCGTGTTTTTGCACCTTCCAGGCATGCGTGATGGGCGCTACCTTGATCAGGTTGATTACGGCCATAATGATGACTGCGGCCAGGGTGGCGACCGGCAGGTTATACAGCAGCGGCGTCAGCCAGAGCAGGGTGATGCCCACGACCAGGCCGGTAACAATGGAGGAGAAGCCGGTAACCGCCCCGGCGCTGATATTCACGGCCGAGCGGGAAAAGGAACCGGATACCGCATAGCCCTGAAAAAAGCTGGCGGTCAGATTGCTCAGTCCCTGTCCGACCAGTTCCTGGTTGGCATCCAGCCGCTGTCGGGTTTGTGCGGCCATGGCTTTGGCAATGGAAATCGCCTCCATAAAACCGATCAGCGAAATGGCAATGGCCACGGTCATGAGTTCCTGGGCCGCTGCCCAGTCGATGGTGGGCAGGCTC
Source organism: Gammaproteobacteria bacterium (assembly GCA_030621785.1). Classification (GTDB taxonomy): domain Bacteria; phylum Pseudomonadota; class Gammaproteobacteria; order DSM-19610; family DSM-19610; genus Thiogranum. The sequence goes on from JAUXGZ010000021.1 coordinate 15,653, forward strand.
ATCGGCGGTAGGCCGTCCGGGATTTTGCCGACCACACTGCCACCGATTTTTTCAAACCCGGTTGCCCAGGCGACCACCGAGGTAACGACCACAGCCACCAGCACATTGGGCCATTTGGGGGCGATACGCTTCAGAATGATCATAATGCCCAACGCCAGCACGGCCATACCGAGAGTCGCCATATGAGTGTCATCGACGGCCGCTCCCAGGGTGTTCCAGACCGTTTCGTAGTGGTGCTCCGCCTTGGGCACACTCACGCCGAATAACTTGCCGATTTGCGATGTTCCGATAATGATGGCCGCGGCGTTGGTAAAGCCGACTACCACCGGGTGCGAGAGGAAGTTAACCATGACGCCGAGGCGTAGCAGGCCGAGTGCCAGCTGGAAAATCCCTACCATGAGGGCGAGCATTACAGCATAGGCGATGTAGAGTTCCGGGCTGTGTCCGGCAATCGGTTCCAGCGCCGATGCCGTCATCAGGGAAACCACGGCAACCGGGCCGGTCGCGAGTTGACGCGACGAACCGAAAAAGGCGGCGATAATGCCGGGCAGGAAGGCGGCATACAGGCCGTGGTAAGGCGGCAGGCCGGCTAGTTGGGCGTAGGCCATGGACTGGGGGACCAGTACCAGGGCGACCGTAATACCGGCGATGATATCGGCCTTGAGGACTTTGGAATCCTTGAGCTCCGGCAGCCACTTCAGGAAGGGAAGAAAGTTGTCCTTCCAGCTTGCGATAAAGTTCATGGTTGTATTGAGTGCCTTAGCCGCCCGCATATTTCTCTCCAAAGATTTACTAGCCTGAAAACAGGGCGGAATTCAGCCACAGGTGTGTCTGGATACTGGCGACATAGCCCAGAGCGATCACCGGCGTCCATTTGAGGTGGCCGAAGAAGGTATATTTGCCGCGGGCCTGTCCCATGAGTGCTACACCGGCAGCCGATCCAATGGATAGCATCGATCCACCGACGCCGGCAGTCAGCGTCACCAGAAGCCACTGCCCCAGTGACATGTCGGGCGTCATGGTGAGTACCGCGAACATGACGGGGATATTGTCCACGATAGCAGACAGGACGCCGACCGCCACGTTGGCATAGGTGGCGCCCCACTGCAAATACATAACTTCCGAAGCGATCGCCAGGTAACCAATGAAGCCCAGTCCGCCGACACACATCACCACGCCATAAAAGAATAACAGGGTATCCCACTCTGCCCGCGCCACACTGCTGAATATATCAAAAGCGATGGGGTCGCCAATTTGCCCTGCTTCTTCTGCCAGTTCGCTTGTTTCTGTCTTTACGCGGGTTTTTTTCAGGTAGTAGCCGAAAAATTGCAAATAGCCCAGGCCGGTGAGCATGCCGATAACCGGGGGAATGTGCAGGAAATTATGGAAACTGACGGCAGTCGTGATGGTTAGCAGGAACAGGCCCATGATGCGTTTCGCGCCCCGGCGCATGGCACCATTTTCTGCTACCGGGTCGGGTTTTTCCGCCGGTACTGCCAGAACCATAATGGCCGCCGGTATCAGCCAGTTCACCAGTGACGGAATGAACAGTTTGAAGAAGGTCCAGAAATCGACTGCTCCCTGGGGCGTCTGGATATCCTTCTGCCATACCATGAGTGTGGTGATATCGCCAAAGGGACTGAAGGCTCCGCCGGCATTGGCGGCAATCACGATGTTGATACTGGCCAGCAGTACGAAGCGGGAGTTGTCCCCGCCGACCGCCAGGACCACTGCGCACATGAGCAGGGCAGTGGTCAGGTTGTCCGCAACCGGCGAGATAAAAAAGGCCAGCAACCCGGTTATCCAGAATAGTGCGCGAAACCCCAGCCCCTTGCGCACCAGCCAGATGCGCAGGTGCTCAAATACCAGGCGTTCATCCATGGCATTGATGTAGGTCATGGCAACCAGCAGGAACAGCATCAACTCTGCGTATTCCAGCAGGTTATGGCGGATGGCGTGTTCCACTTCATGGGGGAAACCGTGGTTCTGGTAGACCCAGGCGATCAATGCCCAGATCAGGCCCGCGGCGATAATAACCGGTTTTGATTTGCGTAAATGGGTAAATTCTTCCGCCATGACCAGCAGATAGGCCACAAGAAAGATGGCCAGGGCTGCATACCCGACCCAGTGGGTGGTCAGATCCAGCTGGTTTTCTCCAGCCCAGGCGATGGAGGGCAGGAACAGCGTCAGTAAACTGGTGGCGATAAATCCGGGCATTCTATTTGTTCTCCTTCGGCCAGAATTATTCGAACCGGGGCAGGGACTTTATCAAATTCATGCTGCCAGTTACAGGATTCAGCTCTGTCGGGGCCGCCTGGCCCGGCGGACTTCACTGCTCATTCAGTAACGATAGGCTGATTCGAGCATTTCACGGGTCAGCACACCGTAGATGCGTGTGATCGCGGGGGCTGCCATTCGCTCCACGAACAGCGCCTCGCTACCGGTTTCCCGCAGCCGGTCCAGGGCTTCCTGCAAGGTGGCTGCGAGGTGTATCCCGGCAATATCGAACCGGTGCGTGGCGGGGATCGACAGCAGGTCGATTTCTTCTTTGCCGGTTGCATCGGGTCCCCGGGTTTCCTGCAGGTAGCGGGCGAGCTCGATAGCCTTCATCAGTGATACGGGCTGGCTGTCGCGGGTCAGGATCAGCCACTCCGGTTGCCTGGCCAGCAGTTCCTGCGCCTTGCCCGGTTCGATATGATGGTTCAGGCGTTCAAAGCTGCGGCTCATGACGCTGCCTACGCTGACGCGTCGCAGGGCCTGCAATACCGGGTCGGTTTTGTAGTCCAGTCCGGATGTCTTGAGCATGGTAATAAACAGCGACTCGGTCCGGAACAGTTCACTTGCAGTCAGGCTGGCTACGGTCACGACCAGCATGCCGGGCATGATGATGCCCGGGTTGTAGGTGAGTTCGACCATGGCGGTGAGTCCTGCCAGCGGTGCGTGCATGGCAGCCGCCATCATGCCGCCCATGCCGAGCAGGGCGTAGAAGCCGGTTTCCGAGCCGAGCCCTCCAGGTATCAGCTGATCGGCGGCAATGCCCGTCAGGCTGCCCAGTGTTGCACCGATGAAGAAGGCCGGTCCGATCATGCCGCCGGGTATGCCAAGGCCCACACTGGCCGATGTGGCTACTATTTTTGTAGCGGCGAGAATCAGTAGCAGGCCAAGTGCGATCTCACCGTGCAGGGAATCCTGGACTGTGTCGTAGCCGATGCCGAGTACCTCGGGTACCAGCCAGCCGCACAGGCCGACGATCAGACCGGCCAGTGAGGTACGCCACCAGATGGGTATGCGCTGACTGTGACTGGCGAACAGCCGCAGCAGACGCACGAAGACTGCCGAAGCCGTGCCGGCCACCAGGCCAACCATGATTACCACGGGCAGCTCCGTCAGTGAGCCAATATGCATGGTGTGAACACTGAAGGCCGGCTCGGTGCCCAGGGCCGCATTGGAGATGGCGGTCGCGCTCACGGTCGCCAGTATGATGGGCATGAAGCTCGCCAGCGTGTATTCCAGCATCAGCACTTCCAGGGCAAAAATCACGCCTGCCAGTGGTGTATTGAAGGAGGCGGCAATGCCCGCGGCAGCACCACAGCCGACCATGCTGCGGATGGTATTGTTGGGTAGTGCCAGGCGTTGACCGAACAGGCTGGCTGCCGCTGCTCCCAGGTAAACATGGGGGCCCTCGCGGCCGACTGATTGCCCGGAAATAATAGCCACCGCGGCGCCCCCGAACTGGAGAAAAAAGCCGCGTACGGTGAGGTAGCCCTGGTGATAGGCGAGCCGTTCCATGACGCTGGCAATGCCGAGTACATATTGGCCGCCGGACCACAGGCGGAAAATAATGCCCAGCAGCAGTCCGCCACCAACCGGCAGGGCGACACGTGCCCACGCCGGCAGTGCCTCGTAGTTTTCCGCTCCCGTGCCGGGCAGCATGAAATCCTGAAAGCCTTCCACCAGATAGCGGAACAGCACGATCACACTACCGGCGAGCACCCCGGACAGAAGTCCCAACACGGACAGTTGCAGCAATGCATCCGGACGGGAAAGATGCAGCCGTAACGATTCCAGCCATTGGTTCCGCCAGGCGTTGAATCGTTTCCTCAGGACAGGAATTTGCCGGCTTTCAGGCGTTGCGCCTCCATCTTCTCAAGTTCCCGGGACCCCGATATTACGATTGCCGGATCCGGTACAAAATCGAGTTCATTGTTCAGTCGCTCGTAGGGAACCGAGTTCAGGATTACTTTCATGGCGTTCAGGCGCGCCATGTGTTTGTCGTTGGAACGTATGATTTTCCACGGTGCATGACTGGTATGCGTCTTCTTCAGCATTTCGTACTTGACGTTGGTGAAATCATCCCAACGCTCCTGCGCCTGTACGTCAACTTCGCTCAGTTTCCACTGGCGCAAGGGGTCGGTTTTGCGACGATCGAAGCGCCGTGCCTGCTCTTCATTGGTGACACTGAAATACAGCTTGACCAGGATTGTGCCCTGGCGCACCACATCCTTTTCGAACCCGACCACGCCGCGCATGAAATTCTTGTACTCTTTTTCCGTGCAGAATCCGAATACCGGTTCGACCATGGCGCGGTTGTACCAGCTGCGGTCAAACAGGACGACTTCGCCACCGGCAGGGAACTGGCGTATGTACTTCTGGAAAAACCACTGGCTCTTTTCAGCTTCTGTCGGTTTGCCGAGTGCGACCACGCGGTAGTGCTTTTCATTCATGTAGCGGGTCACGCGTCGAATGGTTCCGCCCTTGCCGGCCGCATCACGCCCCTCGAACAGGATGATCATGCGGGTGCCGGTTTTTTCGAGATGCTGCTGCATCCGGATCAGTTCGGCCTGGTAGGGTTTCAGTTCTTCTTCACGGAGGTAGCGGCGCAGCGCCTTGTTCTTTATCGATTTCAGGCCCGGGCTTGTCCTCGCGGACCCGGTGTTCGTGGTTTTTTCGGGCACGGTAGACAAGGGGGTGACTTTTTCTGGTGGTTTCTTTACTGGTGGCTTCTTTGCCGGTGGCTTCTTTACCGGATCGGTGCTGTTGTTCGCTTTATCTGTCATGGCGAGTACCTGTGTACCTGGTTGCATGAAAACTGCTCAATCGGGGAAGTATATCAGGCCTTTCCTTGCAGGAACTTGACGGAGGTCAGGTCGTGGCCGGATTCCTTACTTCGGGTAGATTTCCGGCACGAAGGTTTGATCCGACATCGGTGGCCGGATATAGCCTTCACCCTCTTTCCGCTTCGGCAGGGTTACCGGGTCCGGCGTCAGATCCTCGTAGGGAATCAGGCTGAGCAAATGTCGGATGCAATTCAGGCGGGCGTGTTTTTTTACGTCCGAGTTGACCACATACCAGGGTGCTTGCTTGATATCCGTGTAGGCAAACATTTCGTCCTTCGCCCGTGAATACTCCATCCAGCGAGAGCGGGATTCGAGATCCATCGGGCTGAGTTTCCAGCGCTTCAGGGGGGCGTCGATTCTGTTCTGGAAACGTCGTTCCTGCTCTTCGTCCGAGACGGAAAACCAGTACTTGATGAGAATGATTCCCGAACGTACCAGCATACGTTCAAATTCGGGGCAGGAACGCAGGAATTCCTGGTGATCTTCCTCGGTACAGAAACCCATGACTTTTTCCACGCCGGCACGGTTGTACCAGCTACGGTCGAACAGCACCATTTCACCGGCCGCCGGTAAATGGGCGGCATAACGCTGGAAATACCACTGGCTCTGCTCGCGTTCGGTTGGCGCCGGCAGGGCAATGACGGGGCAGATGCGCGGGTTCAGGAACTGGGTAATACGCTTGATAACGCCGCCTTTCCCGGCGGCATCGCGTCCCTCGAACAACACCACTACCTTCAACCCCTCGTGCTTGATCCATTCCTGAAGCTTGACCAGTTCAGACTGGAGCTTGAAGAGCGCTTTTTCATAGTCCGCCTTGCTGATTTTCCTGTTTTCCGCCACGTCATTGTTCTCCATGTGTTCCAGTCCGGGCAACCTCTGTACGCATCAAAAGTTCAGAGCGCGCAGTATACCCGGTATTGCAAACTATGGCCTTGATCAGAATCATAAGCTCGCCGGCGGGTTCACGCCTGGATTCCCGGTGCGCTATAGTTCGTCAAGGAACTATCAGGAGCAGATACGTGACCAACTCTTCACTCAAGCCGGTATTGCTGATGATACTGGACGGCTTCGGCCTCAATCCAAACCGGCGCCACAACGGCTGGGCACAAGCCAGCACGCCTTACCTGGATCACTATTTCGCAACGCACCCGCATACCGCCCTGCAAGCGTCCGGATCTGCTGTCGGCTTGCCGGACGGTCAGTTTGGAAACTCCGAGGTCGGTCACCTGACACTGGGGGCAGGGCGAATCCTGGATCAGGATCTGATGCGTATCTGTGAGGTGATCCGCAGCGGCAAGCTGAGTAATTCGCCGGCCTGGCGAACCGTAACAGAGGAAGGCGGGCGCTTGCATCTGGTCGGCCTGGTTTCCGACGGGGGTGTGCATTCGCATATCGAGCATCTGCTGACCCTGTTACCACTGGTCGATGCAGCCGGTATGGAGCCGGTGGTGCATTTCATTAGTGATGGTCGTGATACGCCGCCACGCTCGGCGCTGAAGTTCATAGCCCGGATCGAAGCGGCGTTGCAAAAAATCGGCAGGGGACATATTGCCACGGTCAGTGGTCGTTACTGTGCCATGGACCGGGCCAAGCACTGGGACCGCACAGAAAAAGCCTGGCGTACTATTGTGACCGGACAGGGCCTGCACGCCGGCAGCGCGCAGGAAGCGGTCGAATCGGCCTATGCTCGCGGTGAGGGAGATGAGTTTATCCAGCCCACGGTAGTGGGGAATCCCGCGTCCGCCGTCGTCGGTCCCGATGAACCGGTATTGATTTTCAACTTCCGTAGCGACCGGGCCCGCCAGCTTGCCGCCGCGATTGGTCTTGAGAGTTTTTCCGGTTTTGATCGCGGCGCTGCGGGCGTCCGCCGCCTGGTGTGCATGACCCGCTATAACGCGCATTTTCCTTTCCCGATTCTTTTTCCACCGCGGTCTCCGGATCAGGTGCTGGCCCAGGTAATCAGCGAGGCCGGACTCAAACAGTTTCATTGCGCCGAAACCGAGAAATACCCGCACGTTACCTATTTCTTCAACGGTGGCCGCGAACAACCCTATGCAGGTGAGGATCGTGAAATTATTCCCTCACCAACGGTTGCGACCTATGACCTCAAACCGGAAATGAGTGCCCCTGCGGTTGCCGACCGGGTCGTGCAGGCTATCGACAGTGGTGAATACCATTTTATCCTGGTGAATTTTGCCAATACCGATATGGTCGGGCATACCGCGGTACAGCCGGCCATTATCCGGGCGGTGGAAACGGTTGATCTGCAGAGTCATCGTGTCATTCGGGCTGCAATGGAGAAGGGTGTACGTGTGTTATTGACTGCCGATCACGGTAACTGTGACGAGATGGTCGATCCGATTACCGGCGAACCACATACCCAGCATACGGCCTATCCGGTGCCCTTCCTTCTGATTGGCGAGCCGCAGGCAAAACTGGGTATTGGTCGTGGTCTTGCCGACGTGGCTCCTACAATACTGGATCTGATGGGTTTGCCCCGGCAGGAGGCGATGACCGGTAACAGTCTGCTACTGAGTCCGGGTATCTGCGACCCCAGGGAACACTGATTATGCTTGCGCCCCCGGATAAAATGGCGCACGATAACTGAGGATAAATAAAAATACTCGATGGTTACTTTCCCCTATTGGTAAGCGGTTAGAAGTATGACACCCAGGGATCTTGAGTCCGTTCGCGAACATATCGCGTCGCACGTTATAGGCCAGCGCAATCTCGTTGATGGTATGCTGGTTTGTCTTCTGAGCGATGGCCACCTGTTGGTAGAGGGCATGCCCGGCCTTGCCAAGACCACCGCAGTCAATGCTCTTGCAGAAGCAATCGAGGGTGATTTTCACCGCATCCAGTTTACCCCCGACCTGTTGCCCTCTGATCTGGTGGGTACGGACATCTACCGGCACGAGAAGGCGGAGTTCGAATTCCGACCCGGTCCATTGTTCCACAATATTTTGCTGGCGGACGAGGTTAACCGGGCTCCGGCAAAAGTGCAGGCGGCACTGCTGGAAGCCATGGGTGAACGCCAGATTACCGTAGGGCAGAAAACCTACGCACTGCCGAAGCTCTTCATGGTGCTGGCCACACAGAACCCGGTTGAGCAGGAAGGTACCTATCACCTTCCCGAAGCCCAGCTGGATCGGTTTCTTATGCAGGTGGTAGTGGACTATCCTACCCACGAGGAAGAACTGAAAATTCTCGATCTGGACAACGATCGCCAGCGTCAGCATCCGAAGCCGCCGGCAAGCCCGCTGCCCGAGGCCGGGCTGTTTGCCATGCGAGCTGCGGTAGCGGAACTGTTTGTAGACCCCAGGCTGAACCGCTATATGGTCGATCTGGTCCAGGCGACCCGTAATCCGCAGGCCTATGATAATGAAATGGCACGCTGGTGCCGCTTTGGCGCTTCACCGCGCGCCACCCTGGCCCTGGCACGCTGCGCGCGCGCACTGGCCTGGCTGAACGGAGATCCCTTCGTGTCACCCGAACATATCCAGGAGGTCGCCGCAGACATACTGCGCCATCGTTTGTTGTTGACCTTCGAGGCCGAGGCCGATGGTATTACCGCAGACGACCTGATCCGGCGTCTTGTCTCCCTGGTGGCGATTCCCTGAGTTATTTGTTATGAGCATGCAGCCGCGCCTGGACGATCTGCTCGAGCTACGACACCAGGCGCATACCCTTGGTCTGGCTTCCCATCATCTGGTCAATTCCTCATTCAGCGGACTGTACGCATCGGTCTTTCGTGGTCAGGGCCTCGATTTCGAAGAAGTACGAGAATACCGGGAAGGGGACGATATTCGCAACATGGACTGGAAGGTCACGGCTCGCACCGGTGATCCCCACCTCAAGGTATTTCGGGAAGAAAGAGAACGTAGCGTCATGTTATGTGTGGACAAGGGCTCACACATGAATTTCGGAACCCGCAATACCTTCAAGTCCATGCAGGCAGCCCGGGCTGCGGCGCTGATCGGCTGGGCGGCCAATAGCCTGCATGATCGTGTCGGCGGCATGTTGTTCGGCGGCAGCCTTCAGCACGATTGCTATTTCCGTCCGACCAAGGGGCGTCGTGCGCTGTGGCGCCTGTTGAGTGCACTTACCGGGCCGGTCGGGGAAGAGCCTGAATCGCCGCCTGATCTGTTGTCAAATATCCTGCAACAGGCCTCACGCGGCATCGGTACCGGTGGACTGGTGTTCATCATTGCCGATTTTAATCGTCCCCACGAAGGTTTGCGCCGGGGCCTGGGCTTGCTGCGCCAGCATCATTCGGTAGTGCTGGTGCCGGTGGATGATCCGGCCGAACGCGAATTACCGGACATGGGCGAGGTTCTGTTTCGCGCCACGGATGGCGAATTGCTGCGCGTGGATACCTCCGACGCTGCGGGTCGGGAGGCCTATCGAGCTGCCTGGCAGGAAAGACGTGATGAGGTAACCCGGATCGCCAATGGCGCGGGCTGTGCGCTGATTCCGGTGCAGACCACTCAGGAAGTACACTATGCATTGATGCAGGGGCTGGAGCGCCGGGTGCGTATGAGAGCTTTCCTGTGAATCCGGAACTACTGGCACAGTTGCGGGATATAAGCGGTCTGGATGCCATTCCCTGGTGGCCCCTGGCGAGCGGCTGGTGGTTGCTGGCAATCGTGCTGCTACTGGCCTTGTACCTGCTGTTTTCACTGCTAAGGAGTCTGTTGCACTATCCGGCCGGTTCCTGGCATCGCGATGCCTGGAGGCAATTGCGCAGGCTGAAACAGCAGTCATCCCGGCTACCGGCAGGACAAGTGGCGGGTGAACTGTCTGAATTAATCCGGCGCATTGCCGTGGCGCGCTTTGGCCGCGAGGAAGCGGCCGCATTGACCGGCGAGGACTGGCTTGCCTGGTTGAAAGCGCATGACCCGGCGGGATTCGACTGGTCTACACAGGGATCGCTGCTGCTGACTCTGCCTTATGCGCCCGCGGGTGAAGAGTCAGCATCGATCGATCAGCTGCGACCACTGATCAGTGCGGCGCTGGCATGGACCGACCGCCGCAGAAGGTTCGGGCATGTTTAGCTTTCAGTGGCCCTGGATGATCCTTTTGCTGGTGCTGCCACTGTTGCTATGGCTGGCGGGGCGCAACCGTGCCACGCAGTCCCTGGACATGCGGGAACGACGGGTAACGCTGCTGCATCCTGCACTGGTTCACCTGGAAACTGCCTTCAGCACCGGCCGGCCATCCCGGAGTGCGGGTTCGCGTAGCTGGTATTTTCTGTCGGCCCTGCTGTGGCTCGGACTGGTTTTTTCCCTGATGCGCCCGCAGTGGCTGGAGCCGCACACCGAAGAACGCACCGAAGGCTATGACCTGATGCTGGCCGTGGATGCTTCGCATTCCATGGAAGCACTGGATTTTACTGTGGACGGCAAACAGGTCAGCAGGATGCAGGTTGTAAAAGGTGTTATGGACCGCTTTATCCAGGGTCGTGAGAACGACCGCGTAGGGCTGATTATTTTCGGCAGCCAGGCCTTTGTGTTGTCGCCACTGACACTGGATCGCCAGGCGGTTCGCCATCTGTTGACTGACCTGGTGCCGCGCATCGCCGGCGATGGTACCGCCATGGGTGATGCGCTGGGGCTCGGTGTAAGGAAATTGCGTGAGCGTCCTGCCGGCTCGCGCGTACTGGTGCTGATCGCAGATGGCGAAACCACCGCCGGCAGTATCCCGCCACTGGCGGCTGCCCGGCTGGCCGGAAGGGAAGGAATTCGCATCTATGCCATTGGGGTAGGCAGCGACCGGGAAGAAGTCCCGATCATGGAAAACGGACGACTGATCAGCCGCGATGATCTCGGCTTTGACGAAGATGTAATGCGCCGGATTGCCAGCGCTGCGGGTGGAGCCTACTTTCGGGCCACTGATACCAGCGCGCTTGAGTCGATCTATGTTCGTATCGATGAGCTTGAGAAGAGCAAGGCAGAATCGAGAACGGTACTGATTCCCTACCCACTGTACCGCTGGCCATTGGGTTTTGCACTGGCTGTGCTGCTACTGCTCGGATTGTTCCCCGGTGGGCGTATGCGCCGGCCGGACTGGCGCCGCAATGCCTGAAAGCAGTTTCCATTTCGCCGAACTGGTATGGTTGTGGGCCCTGATTATGGTGCCGTTGATAATTGGCTGGCTGTGGTACACATCGCCTGTTCGGCGTCACGGACAGGAAGGAAAGTATGCCGATGCTGCGCTGTTACCCTGGCTCAGTGGAGAGGCGGGGACCCGCGTTGCCAGTAGCCGGCGACCGCTGGCGGGCTGGGTGCTGGCGTGGACGTTGCTGTGTATCGCTATGGCCGGACCGCGCTGGGGTTACCATCACATCAACCCGTTTGAGCCGGGAGCGGATCTGGTTATTCTGCTCGACCTGTCGCGTTCCATGAACGTGTCGGACGTCAGACCATCCCGGCTCGCCCGGGCGCGGCAGGAGATCCAGGATCTCGTGCGCTCGAAAAACGGGCTGCGTGTCGGCCTGATTGCCTTTGCCACGATTGCACATGTAGTGACACCCGTTACCGAGGACGGAGAAAGCCTGCTACACCGCTTGCCGGGAATTTCCACCGAGCTGATTCAACTGCAGGGCAGCCGGCCCGGGTTTGCACTGGATCGCGCCGCAATGCTGCTGGCCGGGCAGGGCGACGACATAGCGCACAATATCCTGTTGATTACGGATGGTGATTTTGGCGATGCGAGTCCGCTGGAGCAGGTGCATGATCTTTACAACCAGGGGATCCATGTACATGTGCTGGCTGTGGGTACCGCCGACGGCGGTCCGGTACCGGGTCTCACTACCGTCAACGGGGCTCCGGTCATATCGCGTGTCGACGAAGACAATTTGCAGGCTCTTGCCAATGCGGGTGGTGGTGTGTTCAGGGTTGCGGAATACAGGGATGATGATACCGGTGACATCATGGATTCCATCCTCTCACAGGCAACGGCGCGCCAGAATGAAAAGGCGCACACGCTGGTATGGAATGAATACTTCTTCTGGCCCTTGTTGCTGGCCATGTTGATTCTGTTGCGATTGCTTCGTCCGGGTGGCGATTTTTCACGTTTTGGCCGGGCAGGGGGCGCGGAATGAATCGCTTGCTATTCACCTTGCTCGGTCTGTTTACGGTATTTGCTCCGGTCGAGGCCGGTCTGTTCGAGAACCGCGAGCAGCACGCGGCCAGTCTGTTTGAAAAAGGAGAGTACGCCGCTGCGGCCGATGAGTTCGACGATGACTACCGACAGGGTGTTGCCCTGTACCGGGCCGGCAAGTATCAGCAGGCAGCGGAGTCGTTCGAAAAGGTGGAACGGGACAGCGTCAGGACAGACGCAATCTATAACCTGGGGAATAGTCGTTTCAGGCAAGGAAACCTGGAGGCTGCCGCCGAGGCCTATCGCGAAGTGTTGTTGCGTGACCCGGTCAACGACGATGCCCGTTACAACCTGGGGCTTACCAGCGTTCTGCTGGCTGAGGCTGAATCCGAGAAGGAAAAACAGGACAAGGAGGAAGAAGCCGAATCGGAAAAAGAGAAGCAGCAACAGCAGGAGTCCGAGCAGGAGGAATCCGAGCAGGAGGAATCCGAGCAGGAGGAATCCGAGCAGGAGGAATCCGAGCAGGAGGAATCCGAGCAGGAACAGTCCGGAGATGAAGAATCCGAACAG
>JAUXGZ010000082.1 GCA_030621785.1 Gammaproteobacteria bacterium
TATCTGTTGATCTGCCGGGGACGGGCTACGCTGGCAACCTGCCTGTTTGCGGATTTTCACAATGAGCGCAAGTACCTGCAGCGCTGTGTGGATTTCTTTGTCGACAAGACCGGGGTTCGTATCCAGGGCGCACGGCGCTTTGGTGGTACCGGCAACTTCAGTATCCCGCAATCACCACGCAAGGGTTCGATTCTGTATGCCGGCGAAGCGGCCGGATTCCAGGATCCGCTGTTTGGTTTCGGGATCCGCTGGGCGCTGCTTTCCGGTGCGGCAGCCGGGCAATCGCTTGCAGCCGGGAATGCCGTTCGGTATGAACGCTTCTGGAAGCGTCGTTTGCGCAACTATCACAAGACGGGTGCCTGTAACCGCTGGGTATATGATCGCCTGGGTGATCGTGGCTACTATCGACTGCTCAGGCACTATCCGGACAAGACGGATATCCGTAAACGCATGCAGCATGCGTATACTCCGCGGCTGTGGAAGCGGCTCTGGTATGACCTGGTTCTGGCTCGCCGCCAGACCCCCATGCTGAACCTGCAGGGCGAGAGCTGCGACTGTACCTGGTGCAGATGCGGACGAGGCGCCGGGGTTCCGGGTTCCTGAATTTTGAGGATGTTGTTATGGCTAAAGACACGGTAACCGTTATCGACAACCGCACCGGCAAGGAAATTGAACTGCCGATACACACGGCAACGCAGGGTCCGGACGTTGTCGATATCGGCAGTTTTTTCCGTGAGAGCGGCTATTTCACCTACGATCCCGGCTTCCTTTCTACTGCCAGTTGTCACAGTACGCTGACCTACCTCGACGGCCAGCAGGGTATGCTGATGTATCGCGGTTATCCTATCGAGCAACTGGCGGAACGCAGCACCTTTCTCGAGGTTGCCTCGCTGATGCTATACGGTAATTTGCCGGACCGCGAAGAGCTGGCTGACTTCAGAAAGATCATTGTGCATCACAGCATGCTCAACGAAGCGCTCAAGGGATTTTTCCGGGGTTTCTACCATGATGCACATCCGATGGCGATTATGGTTGGCGTAGTCGGATCACTGTCGGCCTTTTATCATGATTCCAGCGACATAACTAACCCCGAGCACCGGGAAATAGCCGCACACCGCATGATTGCCAAGATGCCGACCATTGCAGCGGCCAGTTACAAGCATTCCATTGGTGAACCGCAGGTCTATCCCGATAATCGGCTCAGCTATACGGGTAATCTGCTCAAGATGATGTTTTCGGTTCCCTGCGAGGAATACGAGGTCGACCCGGTAGCGGAAAAGGCGCTGGATCTGATCTTCATCCTGCACGCCGATCATGAGCAGAATGCCAGCACCTCAACGGTTCGTCTGGCCGGTAGTTCGGGAGCCAATCCCTTTGCCTGTATTGCCTCCGGAATTGCTGCTCTGTGGGGTCCGGCGCACGGCGGTGCTAACGAAGCGGTGCTGAACATGCTGATTGAGATCGGTGATGTGCAGAATGTGCCAAAGTACCTGGAACGTGCCAAGGACAGGAATGACCCGTTCCGGCTGATGGGTTTCGGGCACCGGGTGTACAAGAACTATGATCCGCGGGCACGCATTATTCGCAAAATGTGCCACGAGGTGCTTGCCAGGCTCGGTGACAATAATGACCCCCTGTTCGAGCTGGCCCTGAAGCTGGAGGAGATTGCACTGAAGGATGACTATTTTATCCAGCGCAAACTCTACCCCAATGTCGATTTCTACTCCGGCCTGATCTACCGGGCACTGGGTATTCCTTCCAATATGTTTACGGTGATGTTTGCCATTGCGCGCACCGTCGGCTGGGTCTCCCAGTGGATGGAGATGATTGGCGAGAAGAACCAGCGCATCGGCCGGCCGCGCCAACTGTACGTGGGGCCGGTGAAGCGAGACTACATTCCGATAAATCAACGCTAAACACAAAAGGTTCCTTACCTGGCACGTCGGGACAACAGATTGGCGCATCGGGACAGGTCGGCGCGGCCTGGAATCGGTAAGGTGGCTCACGGATGGTTGCACGGTGAGATAACCACCGGTGTTGCGAGGACCGAGAAATGGATAGTGGACTACCTGTGGGCGCGCGCCGTCTGGCGCTGTTGCCGGTGAATTACCTGATGCAGCAGGATGAGCAATTCGACCGCCTGTGCTCGGAATCGAGGCGCTTCGATGAGACGTATCGTGATGTTTTCGTTGCGGGTTTCTGGGGCTACCAGTTACACGCGTACCTCGATCTGGTCGGCACCAGATTCGGAGTGAGTATGCGGCAGGCGGTCCGCAGGCAGTTCCTGGAATTCTTCGACGAGCTGGCAGGTGTAGGGACTGCCGTAGATGCCACGCTCGATTTGATCGATGTTGCCACACGTACCACCCCGGGAGCGCCCGCCGCTACACCGGAAATCGGTATCAGCACCGAGGCGAAAGTGGCGTTTGCCTTGCTACTTGGATTGCCGCAGTCACCGGATTATGTGCCGGATTCCGGAAAACGCCTGCAGCCTCTCCAGGAGGCGCAGGTGGATGTCGACTGGCACCTGTCGCGCTGCCTGGCACGCTGTCGTCATAAGATACAGGATACTTTTTCGACTACGCTGGATTGCATGGAACTGGACGCTCTGATTTTCGGCGAGCATTCACCTGCCACCGGCAGCGGTTTTATGCACTGACGAATAAACTGTTCACCTTAGTGCAGGTGCGTCCTTCTGAAGCGGGTCTTGAAGCGCTGTAGCAAGGACGGAATCTTCTCGATTGGAAGCTGCTCACCGTCGTCACCGGCATCATCGTTGTCGGCAAAGCGCATCTTGGTGCTGGACCAGTCGATCAGGCTGTCTTCCACAGCACTTGCCGGTCCCAGCGGGTCGGCGCCCAGCGTTCCGGTCAGACCTTCCAGATACTCGGCACTCTGGACTTCACGAAGTTTGGCCTGTGCTTTGTGCAGGCGCTCCTTTATGCCGAGGCTTTCTGCTTCGTCCGTATAGTCAACGTCTCCCAGGAACTGTCTCAGACTGCTTACGTGGAGCGTCCACAGCGTGATGTCGCGCATTTGCTTTACCTTCAGGCGATCACGGTACCAGCTCGATCCGAGCAGGTTTTCCCGGGTAAACATGGCGCGGAATTCCGGGTGATGTGCATCCATGTCCCTGTACTTGCCTGCGGCCATGATATATAGCAGCGCCTGCAGTGGCGGGCAGGCATCTTCAATGCTGCCGTCGTCGATATGTTGCTGCGCCACGCGCTGCTGCGCCTCAACGATGTTGTTGATGCCGTCAATGAAGAGATCCAGCCCCTGGGTTTCCGGCTTCAGGATCTCTTCCGTGAAGACAGCCCGTGGGTTATCGAAGATCTTGCCGAAGAAACCGTGCACAAAACGGTCGGTGATCCGGTAGCCGAGGCGGCTGGCAAGAACCGTGTTGCCCTCGTGTTCGAAGTCTTCCAGCGGTTCCAGGTAACCGTGCTTGATCAGGTGTGCCGGGTCGCGATCCTGCGGTTCGATGCGTGCCCAGATCTCCGGGATCAGCAAGCTGATATCGTGATCCACGCGTACCTTCGGACCCACGTAGCCGGCCGAGCTGGAGAAGCCGGCATAACCGGTGAGTATGAAGGAGACCAGTGCGTTGTTCAGGTCGGCTGTGGTGCGCAGGGCATTGAACGGTCCCTTGGTGAGGGCGCCCTCGCTACCGGCGCCGGTGGTCGATGGCGACTTGCCGGTCAGGCTGCAGACGAAGTCCATGAACAGCTCGGGCAGTTCCTGGTAGTGAATCGGGTTGTAGACCGCCAGTGAACGGATGCCGGGTTCCGGCGGATTATTTCGTCGACCGCCGAGTACCGCATCCACCGGGTGGCATACCGTGCTCTGCAGGCCGAGCTTGCGGTGAAACCGGGTGCTCATTTCAGCAACGTACTTGCGCGTCGGGTTGACCAGGTCGGGGCGGTTCTGCAGGTAGCGCGGGTTCTTCGAGGGCTTGCCATCGACCATGCGTGGATGTGCGGAAGAGACCACGTAACCCTTGCCGTCCAGATAGGTGGCTTTCAGCAGCTTCTGCATTGGTGGGGTGTAGCGGTAAAACGTATGCACGTCTTCCACCAGCGCGGCCAGCTTTTTCCCGGAGATTGGTTCAAAGTTGGCCAGGAAATTGCCCGGTGCGGACATGTCTTGCTCGGTCTGTTTGTCAAAACCGGGATGAATGGCCTCGTCCGGACGCTGGAACAGGCGGTACTCGCAGTTTTTCACCAGCTTGATGCTGCGATCGAAGTCCTGCTCCGGGCCACAGCCGGCGATGAACGACCCGGGCACCACCACAGAGGCGCTGATGTCATCCTCCATTTGTATTTTTTCGGTGGCGATGTAGTCCTGGCGCAGCTTAAAGGTGCGCCACTTGCCGTCGTTGTCAAAACCAACACGCAGGTAGGAGGCGACCAGCTTGCGGTCGTCCAGTTTGAGTTCGTGTGCCGGGGCGCCGTCCACTTCGTCGACCGTCAGGCGTCTCCGCCAGCGGTCACCCCATACCGGTCGATAGAAACGTTTGATAAGGAATGCCAGTGCCAGAATGCGAGGGGGAATCGATGCCAGCCATTCATTAAACTCGTCGGTACAGGTAGATGAGGGTGTCAGCAACTTGATCACGGAACCCAGGCTACGTTTGGGGCTGAGTGGCTTGCGGCTCGGATCCAGATCCTCGTTCTCGTTACCGGGTTTGAAACGTGCGCTGTAGTCGTGATCGAAAATTTTCTGCACCTGGTCGAGATCTTTCTGCAGGTCGTCGACAAACAGTGAGCGATAGATCACGGCATCGCTCAATGACTTGGAGATTTCCGATTTGCCACCACCGGAAACCGTCGATGGCTTGTGGCAGAAAGTACCCTCCGGATTCATGCCGACCAGTCGCCAGGACGGTGCGCCAGGATGTTTCTCCATCTCGATCTTGTAGCCGCTGGGCTGCATATAGATTTTTTCCGGCTGCAGACGGATGGTCTTCAGCTCCGCATCCCGTACCCAGGTAATGGTCTGGGCATTCAGATCCATGCGCACTTTCTGTGGCACATAGATGATTTCCGGGTAGTTGCGGTCGATGGCGTAACCATCCGGCTGCACGTCCATGACATCGCCATAGCGTTCGACCATGGCATCGAAGGAGTATCCAGGGCGGTGGGTACGGCTGTCCACACCGTATTCCTCGCCATGGTTACGTCGCGGGAAGGCCAGTGCACCACCGGAGTGTTCTTCTTCCGCCAGGCCGAACAGGTTGGCGGAGTAGCTGATCTGGGTCTTTACTTCCTTTTTGCAGTAGCCGAAATAGTTATCAGCCAGAATGGTGACGATGACCCCGGATTCGTCACGTGCAGTAATCTTGAAGGCCTGTCCATCGTTATACAGTTCCTCCGGTTGTTGCCAGCAAATGCCCGCAGCGCGCTGG
The DNA here is from genome assembly GCA_030621785.1 of Gammaproteobacteria bacterium. Classification (GTDB taxonomy): domain Bacteria; phylum Pseudomonadota; class Gammaproteobacteria; order DSM-19610; family DSM-19610; genus Thiogranum. Next base: position 5,408 of record JAUXGZ010000082.1, read on the forward strand.
CTTTCGGTGGCATTCTCCCAGTGCGGCAGTCCGGCTTCGCGTTTGGTTATGCCGACCAGGTGTGGTGCGAGGATGACGCAGCCGGTATGCCCGGTCCAGTGTTCGACATCCAGGGCCGCATCGAATTCGGCCAGGTAGGGGTTGCCGCCATTCCCGAAAATGCTTTCCACGAAATCCAGGTTACTGACCAGGTTGCCCGGTGCGAAAAAACGGATTTCCATGGACTTTTCCGGTTCCATGCCGGGGATTTCCGGGCACACGATGGGGCGCATCAACAGCGATACAAACATGTGCGCCGGTTCCGGAAGACTGGCAGTGAAGGGGAGGGTGAGCAGGTCCCGGGGTGGGTTGAGCGCCCGCTCAAGCATGTGCGCAAAGGTTATTTTGGGTACAGCTTTTTTGTCACCCGGTATCGGCAGGCCACCCTCGGCAATGTGAAACAGTCCCTGGGTGGTCCGGCGGTCACTGGCCGGGTTGTGCAGCACGCCCTGCTTGACGCGGTAGCTGGATACGATATCCGAGTGGAATTCATCACGATCCATAGGGATGGATAATTCGCGTGCAACACCGTGCTTGTCGAGAATGAATGTCTGGCTCGGCAAGGCTGGAATACGTTCGAGACCCAGGTCCTCAAGGTAGAGTATGAGGAAGTCCTGGATGCGCTGGTCTACCCAGCAGTGATAATCCGACAGCAGGCGGTTCTTCTCGCGGTAGCTCTTGAGCAGATCGGACGAGATACCGAAAAAATCCGCATCTTCATCCGCTACGCAGGTAGGCTGACCGGAAGACGCCAGCTTCAGATTGATGTAAAGCTGCAGTTTTCGGCGTTCTTCTTCCGGACTTTCAGGCTCAGTGTTCAGGCCGAGAACGTGCGCAAAATCCATAACTACTCCTGATGGGTACTTCAAGCGCAAATGCCGCAAACGGTGCCGGCAAAAGCGAACGTCATTTTAGCGGATCAGAGTCGGGAAATCATCGTAGTTACCCCATTAAATTGGAGGAATAACATCGACTATTTACTTAGCTCATTGTTTATGCGGGAAATTCAAGTTCGCAGCGGGACGCGTCGGCTGGTAAAATGGCGTATCGATTTTGATCCCGAACAGGCGCTATATGCACGCAACGCTTCCCTTACTCGAGGAAACCGATTTTCCCGGCATCCGACGCAGGCGTCTGGAGACGCTGCAAGTCAACCTGGGTTATCGCTGCAATCAGTCTTGTCTGCATTGCCACGTTAACGCCGGGCCATTGCGCAAGGAGCAGATGACGGCCGGGACGCTGGACGATGTTATCGCGTTCTTGCAGCGTTCGCGGGTTCGGGTGCTGGACCTGACGGGCGGTGCGCCGGAAATACACCCGGAGTTCCGTCACCTGGTCAGCACAGCGCGTGAGCTGGGCGTGCAGGTCATCGACCGTTGTAATCTGACGATCCTCGAAGAGCCCGGCTTTGAATCCATGGCTGGATTCCTGGCTGATCACCAGGTGAAAATTGTAGCCTCCCTGCCCTGTTATCTGGAAGAGAATGTCGAGTCGCAGCGCGGCAAGGGAGTCTATGCGTCGAGTATCAGGGTATTGAAGATGCTCAATGCGCTGGGCTATGGAAAAACCGCTACTGGTCTGGAGCTGGACCTGATGTACAACCCGATTGAAGCGGTGTTGCCGCCATCCCAGCAGCAACTCGAAGTCGATTACCGGCGGGAGTTATGGCAACGTGCCGGAATCCGCTTCAATCACCTGCTCGTGCTCGCCAACATGCCGATCCAGCGTTTCGGCAGCACGCTGATATCCAGAGGCCGGTTCGATGACTATATGCAGTTACTGCGCACGGCGCACCAGGATGCCAACCTGGCTACGGTGATGTGCCGCACACTTATCAGCGTGGATTGGCGGGGTTATGTCTACGACTGTGATTTCAACCAGATGCTGAATCTTCCGCTACAGAACAGCCAGGCACCCGGTACCCGGTTACGCGACCTGGATGTAGATAGCCTGGCTTCCCTGTCGGTGCATGTCGCTGATCATTGTTACGGTTGCACCGCGGGTCAGGGTAGTAGTTGCGGTGGTGCGCTCTGAGTTTGTCACTGCTCGCTCAGACTTTAACGATGATCGATCTCATCCAGGGTCCAAGGTGTTCAAGGTCGCACGTACTTGATGCAAACAATTCCATGAGGAAATCGTACGCGGTTTTGGGGGCGACGACTATTTTGTAGCCGTTCAAGCGCAAAAAAACATCGGTCGAGAAAAAAGCAACGCGCTTGTTGCCGTCGATGAAAGGGTGGTTGTTCATGAGTGACTCGAACATGGCTGCGGCCATTTCGACCAGGTCGGCATAGTAGCCGGATCGGGGTCGATAGAGAGCGCTTTCTAATAGTCCTTTGTCGCGCAACCCGTCAGCACCACCAAAGTGATCGATCAAGGCGGTGTGGATTTCCAGCACCTCATCGACGCTCAGGAACTGGACCGCGTTACCTGGCAAGCAGTTTTCCCAGCTCGTCGTTTTCGCTCACGGAATCGGCAAGATGATCCAGAACGACAGGCCGAACCCGTCGTCGGCGTAGGTAGTCGCTGATGGCCTCGGTGAGCAGGCCCGAGACATTCTGGTGAGACTCTTTTGCGAGTTCTCTGAGCTCTTCCCAAACTGCGGACTCGACTTTGGAGCTGATTTTGATAGTACCCATACCCGAGAGAATAGTTGACGAGTCATGATATGTCAAGTTTCAGTCTGGGTGCCGGCCATACCAAGAAGCGAAACAATCGCACTCGTTAAGGCGATGACACTATCTGTTGTCAATTTACGTTCTCCATATTGACCTCTAACGTCCTGACCATCCCCATCTGACAAAGGAGGAAATATGATAGGCTTAAACTACGATGATATGAGGATACCATGATGAGCACGAACGCTCGCGACATCAAGCAAGCTCTACACGCTTTGGCCGATCAGCTGCCTGAGGATGCTCGTGTATGCCATTGAAAACGATGAGCTGCAAATCGTCGGTGTCCACTTCTATATTCCTCAATAGTTTACAACCAGACTCGCCATAGAGCCGATATCGCTCGGTAGAGGAATGGTGCCGGTGAGTGATGAGTGAACTTCGAGATGTCCGGCACAAAGCGGCTGGTTGGCGTAGCCGACAACCAGCAGTCTTGCTAGAATAATGACAGGCTATCTTGAAGGTGGCTAAATCCACTAGCTTATATATCAGTATTAGCCTGCAGTTCCTGAAGCAAGGGTAATAGTGACGGCGTGTCATCCTGGACAATGCTCCACAGCGTATCGTTGTCAATTCCGAGATACCCGTGAATAA
>JAUXGZ010000007.1 GCA_030621785.1 Gammaproteobacteria bacterium
CGTTGCACACCGGAGATCGAGGCGCGCCGGGTTTCCGTGACAATGCGTACCGCCTCGTCGTACAGCGGATCATCCTCGCTATCCGACTCGCCACTCCCCTGGCTGGCTCCGCCCGGCAGGAAGTCCGTGGTGGTCTGCAGAATCTCGTCAATATAATCCGCCGCTCCACGCCCTTTCAGGTGCGAGACCACCCGGTGTACTTCCGGGTCGTCAACAAAGGCACCATGTACTCGAACCGGTATCGCCGTCCCCGGTGGCAGATAGAGCATATCACCGTGCCCCAGCAGCGCTTCCGCACCAGCCTGATCGAGAATGGTTCTTGAGTCGATCTTGGACGAAACCTGAAACGCGATGCGGGTCGGGATATTGGCCTTGATCAGCCCGGTAATGACATCCACCGATGGACGCTGCGTGGCCAGAATCAGATGCACCCCGGCCGCACGAGCCTTCTGTGCCAGCCTGGCGATCAGCTCCTCGACCTTCTTGCCGACCACCATCATCATATCGGCCAGTTCATCTATGACAATCACGATGAATGGCAGCGGTTCCAGCGTCGGCACCACGGGGTTTTCTTCCAGCACTTCCTCGGCCTTGAACAGCGGGTCCGGAATCGGTTCTCCCTTGTCGATGGCTTCCTGCACCTTGCGGTTGTAACCACCAATGTTACGCACACCGAGTGCCGCCATCAGGCGGTAGCGTTGCTCCATCTCTCCCACACACCAGAGCAATGCGTTGGCGGCTTCCTTCATGTCGGTTACTACCGGCGTCAACAGATGCGGAATACCTTCATAAACCGATAATTCCAGCATCTTGGGGTCAATCATGATCACGCGCACTTCTTTCGGCAACGCCTTGTACAGCAGGCTGATGATCATGGCATTGATGGCTACCGATTTACCGGAACCGGTAGTGCCCGCCACCAGCAGGTGGGGCATGCGCGCCAGGTCCACGACGATCGAATGGCCGCCGATATCCTTGCCCAGCGCCATCGCCAGCGGCGAGTTCATCTCGTCGTAGTCGCTGGAACTCAGAATCTCGCTGAGCGCGACGATCTCACGGGATTCGTTGGGAATCTCCAGCCCGATGACCGACTTGCCGGGAATGACATCGACTACGCGCACGCTGGTAGTCGACAATCCACGCGCCAGATCCTTGGCAAGGTTGCTGATCTGGCTCACCTTGACACCCACGCCCGGCTGCAACTCGAAACGGGTAATCACCGGGCCCGGCTGGACCGCGACCACATCGACCTCGATGCCGAAATCTGCCAGCTTCATTTCCACCAGGCGCGATAACGCCTCCAGCGCCGCTTCGGAATAACCGTCCTGGTGTTCGCGCGGCATGTCCAGCAGCGATAGTGGCGGTAACTCGGTATTCGGAGGAGCAGCGAACAATTTGACCTGGCGTTCCCGCTCTACCCGCTCACTGGGCTCGACCTTCTTGACCACCGGCTCGATACGTGGCGGACTGCGGCGCCTGGCGCGCTGTTTTTCCTGCTTGCTGCTAACCTCTGCCTCGCGCTTCAGCCGGAGCTTGCGGGTCTGTATGTATTGTCCTAACTGCGTGAAACGAACGGAACACCAGGCCACGCCATCCAGCGTCATCTTGCCAACCCAGTCCATCAGGCTGAGCCAGGAAAGACCGGTGAACAGGGTTACTCCGGCAAGGAACAACGCCAGCAGGAACAGCGTGGCTCCCATGTGGCTGAACAGGGATTCCAGCCCCTTGCCAACCAGGTTGCCGAACACACCACCGGCATCCAGCGGCAGAGTGCCAGGTTCAATCACGAAATGAAGTGTCGCCAGACCGCAGCCGGAGGCCACCGTCAGCAGAAACCCCGCCCAGCGGATCGCCAGCACATGCAGGTCGATCCCGCCGCCGGGGGTGCGGCCACGGAATACCAGCCAGCCGCTGAAGCCGACCATCAGGGGAAACAGATAGGCCAGATAGCCAAACAGATAGAGGAATATGTCCGCAAACCAGGCGCCAACGACGCCGCCCAGGTTCTCGATCACCCGCGTCGGGCCGCGGTGAGACCAGCCAGGATCATCGAGGTTATAGCTCATCAGCGATGCCAGCAGGTAGGCTGCCAGCGCAGTCAGTATGAACAGCGTGCCTTCGCGCAGCCCCCTGAGGATATGCGGATGAATAGCTTTTACTTTCGCCTTTTTGGGACGTGCCTGAGCCAAGATGAGAGTTTTATGTAGAAACCGTGGTTAAGATATTAAAAGATATGTAATTTTACGTTAATTTGAATCCGGTTTGCAAGCTGGATTTGCGCCCCGGAATTGGCTCGATCATCGGCCACTGCGGCCCCTGGCGCCCCGCGCCTGTCCGGGAATAGTGATCCTTGGACAGGCTCCTGTACATTCCGTACTATTAGCGCCGCGCGGCAATCGGTGACAGGGCAGTATTTTGTCACCCGGAAGCAATCCGTTCCATGACCGCCGCTGTCGTCCACCACCTCGTGCCAGGAGCCATTATACATGAGCCAAACAAGACACTGTCGCCTTTTGATTCTGGGATCGGGCCCGGCCGGATATGCCGCTGCCATTTACGGGGCGCGCGCCAACCTGAACCCGGTTTTGATCACCGGCCTGGAACAGGGTGGACAACTGACCACAACGACCGACGTGGAAAACTGGCCTGGCGGCGTCGAGGGCCTGCAGGGTCCGGCACTCATGGAAAGCATGCGCGAACACGCCGAACGCTTTAAAACCGACATTGTTTTCGACCATATTCATACCGCCCGGCTGAGCGGACACCCGTTCCGCCTCGACGGCGACTCCGGTGTATTTACCTGCGATGCGCTGGTCATTGCCACCGGCGCTTCCGCCCAGTATCTGGGCCTGCCATCGGAAGAAGCCTTCAAGGGCCGCGGTGTTTCGGCCTGTGCCACCTGTGACGGATTCTTTTACCGGGAAAAACCGGTAGCGGTTATCGGTGGCGGCAATACCGCCGTCGAGGAAGCCCTGTACCTGGCCAATATTGCCTCTCACGTCACCCTGGTCCATCGGCGTGATGCGCTACGCGCGGAGAAAATCCTGCAAGACCGCCTGTTCGCCCGCGAGGCCGAAGGCAAGGTCACGATCGCCTGGGACCAGGTTCTGGATGAAGTCCTGGGCGACACCAGCGGCGTTACCGGCATTCGCATAAAGAATGTCAAGGAAGGTGATTGTCAGGAGCTTAAAGTGGACGGTGTGTTCATCGCCATAGGTCACAAACCCAACACCACACTGTTCGAGGACCAGCTGGAAATGCACCACGGCTACATCCGGACCAAAGCGGGTACGGAGGGTGACGCCACGGCGACCAGTATTGCCGGTGTCTTTGCCGCCGGTGACGTTGCTGATCACATCTACCGCCAGGCCATTACCTCGGCCGGATCGGGTTGCATGGCGGCACTGGATGCCGAGCGCTACCTGGACGACATGGCCGGCGCATAACCCGCACGCTACTCAGTGCTGGCCTTGACGATCTGCTCGTAGACAAACCCGTGCAGGGCCAGCACATCCTGCTCATCCTGAACATCGAACTCGATACCGTGGTAATAACGGTCCTCGCCGGCCAGCTTATCCGCGTTGTCAGCATGTACATTGCGAAGCCACGACGGGATCCGCAGTAACTTCTTGGTACCGCCAATCTTCACCGCACAGGTCAGTAACAGTCGATCGCCCACTTCACCCAACGCTTCGTTCGCTACGACCAGTGCTCCGGAGGTACTGATATCGACTGCATGTGCACGATGATGCTCCTGTGGTGTAAAGGCCGGGTTTTCGTTACCCACCGACACGAACTGCCGAACCTGCACCCGTTGCGCCTGGCGTACCACAATCTGCTCCAGCTTCTCCGGATATGCCAGGTGCAGATAGGGATATGGCCGCGCACAACTGCGCAACACCCTGGTGGCAAAGCCCACTATCCGGTTTCCCACCAGCATGCGCCCCACGAACGGCTGCCCCTCGCGCATAATGACGACATTACCCTTGCTCCTGGGGGTGGTTACGATCAGGCTCTGCCCGGGCAGGTAACCAATCACCCGCACCTGCATCCTCCGACCGGCCTCGTCGTTGCGCGGCTGCAACTGCAGTATCTCGCCTACCTGGAGTTTGAGTTCTGTGGATTCCATTAGGTTTATTGTAAGCAGAAATTTTCGTCGAGCGCCACCGGGATAAACTCTCCGGCGTGCGCACCAACCTGCCTGCCACGCTAATATCCCAGGTTATCAACGCCCGTTCGGCCCTGGCTTCCGGCGGTAATGCTGCGCTGGGACAGATAAAGCTCTTCCCGCAGCGCGTTCCGGGCCAGTTTCCGCCAGCGGTCGGTGATCGGCAATGCGGTAGTCTTGGTTTGCAACCATTGCATGCTCAGGTATTGGTCGAGGCCGAAGTAGACGCCGCAGACGGTGTCCACCAGCTGGGTGACGGCGGCGCCGATCTGGACAATGTCGATGGCGGTGACCATCGGCCCGAGTTGGGAAACCCGGCGGGCCAGCGAGGTGTCGATGCCCTGCTTGGTCAGGTCTTCCGTAGACCTGATCCGGCGTCTGCCGGTCCAGGCCCTGATGCCTGCGTTCATGATTGTAGAACCGGAAGTGGAGAGGGCAAAGTTTCTTGCCAGGGCGCTTAAGTGCCATCCCGCAGTTCTCGTCGTGTCGGGTTGGGATGTACGCCGGGAATCTGCGGCATAAGCAGTCATTAGTAGGACCGACGCTAAAAGTCAGCGTGGTTCAATTCAATCGTTGTGCTGCCTGGTAGTCGGAAAATTCCGCTCGAGGAAGTTTTTTACCGCTACGCGGTAGGCGACGCTGTCCGGGTACCGTTCCCACAGTGCGCGTGAGCCGTGCCGGCCATCGGTCTCGGGTATGAATTTTCTTTTGCGGGCGGGCTCGATCGCGGCAAAGATGTCGCTCCATTGTCCCACTTCGCTGCGGGCCGAACTTATAAAGACCGGCATTTTGATGTTGCGTACCGCGTCCTTTATCCAGGTGGCGCTCTTGCCGGCACGCCCGAAATACTCACCCGGCGAGAAGGCAAGCACGCCGTCCATCAGCGCAGGGTCATGGCCCGCGATCTTCAGTACCAGCGCCGCGGAATAGGAGCTTCCCCATGCGATAACGCCGGCTTTGCCATAATGCCGGCGCGCATAGACGAGGGCGGCGCGGATGTCGGGCAATGCCTCGACATAGCCTGTCAGCCGGTTTTCTTGCCGGGCTCTCAGCGCGGTTTCGTTATCGATACCGCGGGATGAGTTCCCAGAGCGCTGATCGACGGCCATGCAGTTGTAGCCCAGCGTGTTCAGCCAGGGAGCAATGTCGGTATATTCCCCCCGGCTGCTGCCGGCCTGGTGAAACAGTACGATCACAGAGGTCATACCGTTTTTATAGGGCGCATCGACAACTGCAGTGACCAGCAAACCGTCTTCCGATGGAAAGGTGACGATCTCACTGCCGAATGTCGGGGACGTGGGGGACAGAAACGCCACGACCATGTATAAACAAAAAGCTGCGTATCTCATGTGGGTCACCGAATACACGGGGTGGCTGGATTAGCGGTAGTGGATCGGTCAGCAAAAGAGTCTCTGGTTGTGAAAAACATACGGGTGGCTGCCGGTGCTGGTGAATTGTAACTATATCATCCCCGATACCTGTTGGTTTGTTGACGGCCGGCCCCGGTGCGCGATCCTGGGCTAAACTGTCTATGTAGGAAAGCACCGGTATGCATGCAAGGTATTTTCATGAGATCAGGTCCTAGATTATTACTGCTATCCGCGGAATCCGTTCTGAATCGCGAAACAAGTTTCAATGCGTTCGTGTATATCCTGGTTTCGGTTCTTCTGGTCTCCGGTATGGACACAATACTACAAATCAATGCTGGGTACCGCCACGCAAGCTCACAAGGCGACGAAGGCGGTGAAGGCAATTGGCGCAGGAGATCGTCAACTTGCGGAGGCTGAGCCACGAATGGCCAGGCTCTGCGGTGCGGATCTCCAGGGTATCGACTTGTCAGGAATATATCTTATTCTGGTGGACCTTTCCGAAGCGGAACTGTTCGGTGCAAATATGTCCGATGCCGATCTGTCGGGCGCTAATTTATCAAAAGCGGATCTAGGTGGTGCCAACCTGTCCGGAATCAAGGCCTATGGCGTAAACGTGTCCGGCGCGAATCTACAAGGAATATAAATCATGCACTTATCGAGCATGAAACCATTCGTGGGGTGGATGGCACGCGGCCTGACTACCCGGATACTGCTGCTCCTCCTGTTGTCGGGCACCTGGACCGCCGCAGAAGCCTTCACGATCTACAACCGCACGGACCGTACCGACGTCAGCTTCCACAAGGGCAGTTATCTTGAAGCCAGCATTTTTACCGGTCTCCCGACAGCTGGCATTCCGATTTTTCCTCTGGGGGCGTATCCATGCCCGTCTGTTGTGGATAGTTGCACGGGCGAAGCTAACGACATTTCCGCGGCCAACGCCAGCGTTAGCATTACCATCCGCGTTGGCAGTGCTTTTTCCTGTAGCCTCGAGGTGCTGGGTGATGGCTGGGTGGAACTGGTGGAAAAAGATCGCTCGACGTTGAATGGAAACCCGGGCGCCGCGCCGCAGCCGGATAGCTTCATCTGCGAATCCTTCGCCAACGTCAGCCCGGCTAACTGTCCGTTCGGGATCCCCCCTATTCTCTTCGGACGCGATGGTTGTGTCGGCGCGCCCAATCCCTCGCTGTGGCCCAACCGCGACAGCAGTACGGACCCCAACGCCAGCTTCCCCTATGACCTGATCCAGTACCGACCCTACACGGCGCCGCAACAGCCACGCAACGTGAAGTTCCTTGCCACCGGCGACCCGCAATACATCCGCGGCGATAACACGATCGGCAACAGCAGCGCGGACCTGACACTCGCTCAAATGAAGCTTGATTTGCTACTGGAGCCGCAACTGCGTGGCGTCCTGATCCTGGGCGACCTGACCCAGAATGGCGAAAGCCGTGAATTTCAGCGCTACCGGGAGTTCATCCGTGGGCCATTTTCCAGTTATTTCTACGAGGGCCTGGGCAACCATGACCGGCCCTGCGTGGGGTCCGGATGCACTACCGGCGGCGGTGGCTGGGGGGCAGCGACAACAGGCGCTCTGGGTCCACTTGGTCCACCCGTATGCCTCGGCCCCATCCACGTTCCCGGAACGGCGATCCCTGAAATTTTTCACTTCGTTTTCGACCACACCCTTGCGGTGATCGATATGCCTTCCGACAAACCTTGTCTGGGTATAAGCAGGCAGGCGTTCTTCCCGCGGAACATACCGAAGTCCGAGCTGGCCCCACCACACTATTCCTGGGACTGGCATGACATCCATTTCGTACAACTGAATGTATTCCCCGGAGACGGGATTGACCCCGGCACACCGGACGACTTGTGGATCGACCCGATGAACAGCCTGTCGTTCCTGGAGACGGACCTGGATAACCGTGCACCTGTGATCGATGGGCAGGGTAAACCGGTAGTACTGCTGCACCACTACCCGCCAAACATCTACCCTCCGGATTTTAACCTGAACTTTGGTAACCTCGGGAATGGCTGGTCTGCTTCTGCCCGGCAGGAATACTGGAATGCCATTCGCGATCACAATGTGATCGCCATCATCGTCGGTCACTGGCATTTGAGCCAGGACAGTACTCGCGGCTCGTGGGAATCGTCCTGGACCCAGCCTGCCGGCGCCCTGTCCCGACCGTTTCCCTTCGAGGATAAAATCCCGGTATACAATGTCGCCGCCGCAAAAGGCTCTGGAGACGCCATCGATGGCGTGTACAGCGAGTTCGAGATTTCCTGTGACAACAAGCTGACAGTAGTCCGGAAAAACGTTTTTGGAGGAATCATTAACAACGTTTCCTCAACACCGGTAGAATTCTGCAGCCCGCTACCGGGTTCCTGTACTGGAACAACCTATCAAAACAGGTGTCCCGATGAAGTCACCTTTGCGAGAAAATTCTCGGCTGGCGTCTTCCCGCAGGAATCCGAGGCGGCCGAGGCGGCCCTCTCCGAACAGCTGGTGCCCTGCGGTCCTTTGCCGGTCCCTCCACCACCTGTTGTATCTTGTGACCCACTGCAGTCTGACGGAAAGATATTCAGCACCTGTTCAGTGGGGTCTCACTCCTGCGGCCGGGTCAATTTCCGTACAACCTTCACCGATTCCGATGGGGACACTATTTCCGACCTCATCGAGGAATCTGCCTGCACCGACCCGAACCTGCGCGACACCGACAAGGACGGACTGGACGATGGCATCGAGGACAGCAACTTCGATGGTATCCACGACAGCAATGAAACGGATGCCTGCAAAGCGGATTCGGACGGCGATGGCATCAATGACGGGGTGGAGGATGCGAACCACAACGGGCGTGTCGATGCCGGCGAAACCGATCCCCGCAAATCGGATACCGACAGCGACGCTGATGGTATTGCGGACCTTGACGACAACTGTGTACTGATACCGAATGGACCGCTGAAACCCGATACCGGCGGTAACAGTCAGCTGGATACCAATGGTGACGGCTACGGCAACCTCTGTGACGCGGACCTGGACAACAACGATAAAGTGGATTTTGCCGACCTGGCCTTTCTGAAATCGAAGTTTTTTACATCGGATCCGGACGCAGATCTCAACGGCGATGGCAGAGTTGATTTTGCCGATCTGGCCGCTCTGAAATCCATGTTTTTCAATCCGCCCGGGCCGAGCGGACTGGTGGTACCCACCAGTCGTTGTGTAAGCATAATAAATGTAAACCAGAACGTCTCAGGCAGTTGGACATCATCTTGTGTCGCAACGCACATTGACGGCTCGTATGCCAGATACTACACATTTATCCTGTCAGGCAGTCAGGAGATGACCATTGGCCTGCAATCCTCGATTGATACGTACCTGTTCCTGCTCGATGGTCCAGGTGAGAATGGCAGTGTAATTGCTGAAGACGATGACGGTGGCCAGGGCACGAATTCAGAAATCATCCAGTTTCTGTCGGCCGGTACCTACACGATAGAGGCAACGACCTTCGACGCTGAAGCATCAGGGGATTTTGATCTATCGGTACATTGAGTACTATGGCGGCATGGAACTGAAAATACTTTCCGCCATCGATGAAGTCGAACGCAGTGACTGGAACCGAATTGCCGCGCACGGACATCCGTTCCTGCGGTATGAATTTCTCGCTGCGCTGGAGCGCAACGCATGTGTGGGTGCGCAGCACGGGTGGCTGCCACGCTATCTGACAGCTTTCGACGCAGATGGACAACTGGCTGGCGCCGTCCCCCTGTACATCAAGAATAACTCGTACGGCGAGTTCGTCTTCGACTGGGCATGGGCAGATGCCTGGCAACGACACGGACTGCAGTACTACCCCAAGGCAGTGGTAGCGATACCCTACACACCGGTAACCGGCCCCCGTATCCTGATTGCAGACCGCGCCGACCGGGAGAATATCGCCACGCAACTCATCGAACTGGCACTGGCCTGGTGCGAAGACGAAAACCTGTCTTCGCTGCACTGGTTATTTACTAACGAACAGGACACCCGCCGGCTGGCGGAACACGATCTGATATTACGCCTTGGCTGCCAGTTCCACTGGAAAAACAATGGCTACCGGGATTTTGCCGACCTGCTCGACGGCTTCACCTCGCGCAAGCGCAAGAAAGTGCTGCGTGAGCGGCGGCAGGTGCGGGACGCGGGTATCCGTATCGACTGTATACACGGGTCCGAAGCAAACGAACTGCAACTGCGCACCATGTACGAGTTCTATTGCAGCACCTTCGAAAAGAAATCCGGCTACCCGACATTTACACTGGAATTCTTCCGCGAAATCGCCTCGAGCATGGGAGATCAACTGGTATTTTTCATAGCCTCACTGGAGCAGCGGATCGTCGCCGGCTCTATCTGCCTGCGCAATCATGACACATTGTATGGTCGCCACTGGGGCTGCCGGGAGAACTACCACAGTCTGCATTTTGAAGCCTGCTATTACCAGGGAATCGACTACTGCATAAAGCACGGACTGGAATATTTTGAACCGGGCGCGCAGGGAGAGCATAAAATCAGTCGCGGCTTTCTGCCTGCCCCTACCTGGTCGGCACACTGGATCGCACACACCGGATTCCGGGAAATCATCCGGCGCCACCTGGAACAGGAAACGGCTGCCATGCGCGAGTACATGACGGAACTCTCCACGCGCTCTCCCTACAAGCAGGCGGAAACTGCGTGAACGGTCACCAGCCAGGACCCTGGTGGATACCCCCGGGGGACACCAGCCTGCACTTCCCCGATCCGGGTCTGGCCTTGCGCGATCCCGATGGTCTGCTGGCCATTGGCGGCGACCTCTCGCCAGAACGAATCCTCAGCGCCTATCGACAGGGCATATTCCCCTGGTACAGTGACGGGCAACCGATCCTCTGGTGGTCACCCGATCCACGCACGGTGCTGTTTCCTGCGCACCTGAAAATTTCCCGCAGCCTGCGCAAGACACTGCGCAAACGGAACTTCAGGGTCACCCTGGACCAGGCGTTCGATGAGGTTATAGCGGCCTGCGCCCAGCCACGGCCCGGTAGTTCGGGAACCTGGATCACGACCGGGATGTCACAGGCCTATACCCGGCTGCACCGCGCAGGCCGGGCGCATTCTGTAGAAGCCTGGCTCGACGATGAACTGGCAGGAGGCCTGTACGGAATTTCGATCGGCCGGGTATTTTTCGGTGAATCCATGTTCAGTCGCAAACCGGACGCTTCCAAGGTCGCCTTTGTCCACCTGGTACACCAGCTCGAAAGCTGGGGTTTTCCACTGCTGGACTGCCAGGTATATTCGCAGCACCTCGCCAGTCTGGGTGCCGAGGAAATCAACCGGACCGCATTCCTTCGCCAGCTGCAGCCGCTGTGTGCGATGGAAGGCCATCCCGGAAACTGGGCCTTCGATACAGACACCGTTACGAGCCAGTGGTGGCAGGTGCCTGATCAGCATAGACTTTAAATTTCGGGAGACCGCACGAATGTCGCTGGATGACTCCAGACGGGAAAACAGGACCCTGCGCTTCTATGTCACAGCGCCGCGCGCGTGCGCCTACCTGGAGGACCGGAGCGCCGTTTCGGTAGTTGCCGATCCCGAAGCACAATTGTCGCAGAGCATCTATGACCAGTTGGCCCGGTACGGCTTTCGCCGCAGCGGCAGTGATCTGTATATCCCCGACTGCCCGGATTGCTCCAGTTGCATACCGGTACGTATCGCCGTGCAGGATTTCACCCCTACGCGCAGTCAGGCCCGGGTATGGAAGCGCAACCAGGATCTGGATTTCAGAATACTTCCGGCAGAGTACCGGCAGGAGCATTTCGAGCTCTACAGCCGCTATCTTGCCAGCCGGCATGCCGACGGCGGGATGTGCGACCCGGACCCGGATGAATATATGCGTTTCGTTACCGCCGACTGGGCCAGCACGCGTTTTCTTGAGCTGAGCCTGGAAGGCAGGCCAATCGCCCTGGCAGTCACGGACTATCTTGACGATGGCCTGTCAGCGGTCTATACCTGTTTTGATCCGGATCTTGACAAACGCAGCCTGGGAACCGCCGCTGTCCTGTACCAGGTCGATGTCGCCCGAAGACTTGGATTGAGCTGGCACTATCTGGGATTCTGGGTGCCAGGCTGTCGCAAGATGGAGTACAAGAACCGCTTTCAGCCATTACAGGCTTACCGCAAGGGCCACTGGTCATTTCTGGAAACAAGCGACTGATTTTCCCGCATCCATGACGCCGTGACTATCCACAATGGGATATTCGCCCCTGTTAGCGTTTTATCAGGTATAATGCGCCGCCGATAACATTCAGACTCTGGGAAGGTATGGCAAAAGAAGATCACATTGAAATGGAAGGCACGGTTGTCGAAACCCTGCCCAACACCATGTTCCGCGTCGAGCTGGAAAACGGCCACGTGGTTACCGCGCACATCTCCGGGAAGATGCGCAAACATTACATCCGTATCCTGACGGGAGACAAGGTTACTGTGCAGCTGACGCCTTATGACCTGAGCAAAGGCCGGATCACCTACCGGGCGCGTTGATTATAAAACCTCTTCTGCCTCACTGATTTCGTGCAACAGCTTGCCGGCTTCGGCACGAATCACCAGATGGCCGCCACCGGCCAGTTCGCCAAACAACAGCTCCTCCGCCAGCGGCTTTTTGATGTGCTCCTGGATCAGGCGCGCCATCGGTCGTGCGCCCATCTTCGGGTCGAAGCCATGCTCGGCCAGCCACTCGCGCGCTGAATCTTCCACATCCAGGGTCACACCCTTATCCTGCAACTGGGCTTCCAGTTCGTAGATAAACTTGTCGACAACCCGTATCATGACAGCAGGATCCAGCGCCTTGAACTGGATAATACTGTCCAGGCGATTACGGAATTCCGGGCTGAACAATTTTTTGATGGACTCTATCCCGTCCGTGGAGTGATCCTGGTGCGTAAAACCGATCGACGGACGGCTCATTTCCGAAGCGCCGGCATTGGTCGTCATCACGATGATCACGTTGCGGAAATCCGCTTTGCGACCATTGTTGTCAGTCAGCGTGCCATGGTCCATGATCTGCAGCAGCAGATTGAATACATCCGGGTGTGACTTCTCGATCTCGTCCAGCAACAGTACCGCATGCGGATTCTTGGTTACCGCCTCGGTCAGCAGCCCGCCCTGGTCGAAGCCGACGTACCCCGGAGGCGCACCGATCAGGCGCGAGACCGTATGCCGCTCCATATATTCGGACATATCGAAACGAATCAGTTCGATACCCATAATCATCGCCAGTTGCCGGGTAACCTCGGTCTTGCCTACACCGGTGGGGCCGGAGAACAGGAAGGAACCGATAGGCTTCAACTCGTTACCCAGACCGGATCTCGACATCTTGATGGCGCTTCCCAGTGTTTCGATGGCCTCGTCCTGGCCGTATACAACCAGTTTCAGGTCACGGTCCAGAGTGCGCAGGGAATCCTTATCCGTAGAAGAAACCGTTTTGGGCGGGATGCGTGCAATTTTGGAAACGATGGACTCGATATCCGAAACGCTGATGATTTTGCGTCGCCGCGAAGGCGGTAACAACCGCTGACTGGCACCCGCCTCGTCGATAACGTCGATAGCCTTGTCCGGCAGGAACCGATCGTTGATGAATCGCGATGAAAGCTCGACTGCCGCACGCAGCGCCTTGGGTGAATACTTCACTTCGTGGTGTTCCTCGAAACGGGACTTCAGCCCCTTCAGGATGCTGAAGGTTTCATCGATCGTTGGTTCAACCACGTCGATCTTCTGAAAACGGCGCGCCAGAGCCCGGTCTTTTTCAAAGATGCCACGGTACTCATGGTAGGTGGTTGAGCCAATACACTTCAGCTCGCCCGATGCCAGCATCGGCTTGATGAGGTTGGATGCATCCATGACACCACCCGATGCCGCGCCAGCACCGATAATGGTGTGGATCTCGTCGATAAACAGGACCGCACCATCTTCCTTGCGCAACTGGGCAAGTACACCTTTCAGGCGCTTCTCGAAATCACCACGGTACTTGGTACCGGCTACCAGTGCGCCCAGATCGAGGGAATATATGGTGGCATTGAGCAACACTTCCGGCACATCACCATCCACAATCAGTTTTGCCAGGCCCTCTGCGAGGGCGGTTTTTCCCACGCCCGCTTCACCCACATACAACGGGTTATTCTTGCGACGACGGCACAAAATCTGGATGGTGCGCTCAACCTCGGCACGTCGACCGATGAGCGGATCGATCTTGCCCCTCATCGCCATCTCATTCAGATTGGAGGCGAAATTCTCCAGCGGTTTCCTGGCGGGCGCCTCGGCGGCCACATCGACGCCGTTTTCCGCAGCAGGTTCGTCGTCTGACTGGTCGCCCGAGATCTTGGAAATACCGTGGGAGATATAATTCACGATATCCAGACGAGTGATGTCCTGCTTGTTCAGAAAATAGGCTGCCTGTGACTCCTGCTCGCTGAAAATCGCCACCAGCACGTTAGCACCGGTTACTTCCTTCTTGCCGGAGGACTGCACGTGAAACACGGCGCGCTGCAGCACACGCTGGAAACCAAGGGTAGGTTGCGTTTCCCGGCTATCGTCGGGAGGAAGAAGCGGGGTAGTTTCTTCGAGAAAACCGGAGAGCTCGCGTTTCAGCTTCTCCGTATCGGCACCGCAGGCCTTCAACACGTCTGCGGCGGTCGTGTTATCCAGTAGCGCGAGCAACAGATGCTCGACCGTCATGAATTCATGACGCTTTTCCCTTGCCTCTTTAAAGGCGAGGTTGAGGGTAAATTCCAGTTCTTTATTCAGCATGTCGACTACCTCACTGCTTTCCTAGGCCTCCTCCATGGCGCACAGAAGCGGATGTTGATGTTTTCGCGAAAAGTCATTGGCTTGCGCCACTTTTGTTTCTGCTACTTCACGGGTGAACGACCCACATACACCCTTCCCTCGCGTGTGTACGTGCAGCATCACCTGAGTAGCCTTCTCCCTGGACATCCCGAAAAGCTGTTCCAGCAGCGTAACCACAAATTCCATAGGCGTATAATCGTCGTTGTACACCACCACCTGGTACATGCGTGGGGGCTTTACCCTCGGTTTCGCCTCCAGCAACGACAAGCCGTGATCGTCGGAATTTTCTTTGCTCCCCTTTTCCATAGTTCTGATTGTAACCGATTATTCAAGCAAATAACCTTGAAACTCCGGCGCTTGAAGACCAGCATACACCTGCTTTGAGTAGATGCAAACTGTATGCTCCGACCGGCAACCGGGACTGCCCTTTTCCAGCTGAACAAGGGCTTGACTTATTCGATTTCCGGACCAAGAATAAACCGTTCCAGAGGAGGGTCGTTTCATTGCCGCAGAGCAAAGGACGGCGCATTAATAACAATGATTCAGGCGGTTCATCCGCCGAACGATGTCAGTGAGGGTACATCCATGCCAACAGGAATTGTCAAATGGTTCAGCAATGCAAAGGGCTACGGCTTCATATCACCGGATGAGGGTAGTGAGGATATTTTCGCCCACTTTTCAGCAATCGAGATGGATGGCTACAAGAGCCTGAAGGAAGGACAGCGCGTCGAGTTCGATGTCGCGACCGGACCCAAGGGCCTGCAGGCCAGCAAAATAAATCACTCCCGGGAACACTAGCCCAGGGCTCACAGGCAATCACATGTTGTCGATGATCGCATCCCCGAATTGCGAACAGCTCAGCTTGGTAGAGCCATCCATCAGGCGATCCAGATCATAGGTTACCGTCCTGGCGGCAATCGCGCCCGAAAGTCCCTTGACGATCAGGTCCGCAGCTTCGTTCCAGCCGAGGTGACGTAACATCATCTCCGCCGACAGGATCAGCGAACTGGGATTGACCTGATCCTTGCCCGCGTACTTCGGCGCAGTGCC
The DNA here is from genome assembly GCA_030621785.1 of Gammaproteobacteria bacterium. Classification (GTDB taxonomy): domain Bacteria; phylum Pseudomonadota; class Gammaproteobacteria; order DSM-19610; family DSM-19610; genus Thiogranum. The sequence continues at coordinate 15,437 of JAUXGZ010000007.1, forward strand.
GTGAGTCGCCTCGAACAGCGCCACATTGTCGGACAGGTTGGCGCCGGGCGCCATGCCGATACCGCCCACCTGGGCCGCCAGGGCGTCGGAGATGTAGTCTCCGTTGAGATTCAGGGTAGCGATTACGCTGTATTCGGTCGGACGAAGCAGGATCTGCTGCAGGAACGCATCGGCAATCACGTCCTTGACCACGATCTCGTGACCGTTAACCGGGTTCCTGAACGAGCACCAGGGCCCGCCATCGATTTCCACCGCACCAAACTCTTCCTTCGCCAGTTCATAGCCCCAGGTCTTGAAAGCACCTTCGGTGAACTTCATGATATTGCCCTTGTGCACGAGTGTCACCGAACTGCGGTCCTGGTCGATGGCGTATTGAAGTGCACGACGCACCAGTCGTCGGGTGCCCTCCTCGGATACCGGTTTGACGCCGATGCCCGAGGTATCGGGGAAACGAATTTTGGTAACACCCATTTCGTTACGCAGGAAATCAATTACCTTGCGAACCTCGGGACTGCCCTTCTCCCATTCGATACCGGCGTAGATATCTTCAGAGTTCTCCCGAAAAATGACCATATCGGTTTTTTCCGGTTCCTTGAGGGGGCTGGGTGTGCCCTGGTAGTAGCGCACCGGGCGCAGGCAAAGATAGAGATCCAGGTCCTGACGCAGGCTGACATTGAGGGAACGGATGCCACCTCCGACGGGCGTCGTCAGCGGCCCCTTGATGGCTACCGAAAATTCCTTGATCGCGTCCAGCGTCTCGGCCGGCAACCAGGCATTCTCGCCATACACCTGGTTGGCTTTTTCGCCGGCAAAGATCTCCATCCAGGATATGCGACGCCTGCCGTCGAAAGCCTTTTCCACCGCGGCATCCACGACCTTGAGCATTACCGGGGTAATATCGACACCGATACCATCCCCTTCGATAAAGGGGATCAGGGGTTGATCCGGTACATTCAGTGACGCGTCATCGTTGACGGAAATCTTCTCGCCCTGATCGGGCACGACAATTTTCTGGTATCCCATGGAACATCCTGACTTGCTAAAAATGTCGCGGAATTGTACCAGAGGCGCGGCTGTTTATCCGCACAAAAAAAGCCCCGCGACCGTAACCGGTTGCGGGGCTCAAGCTTCGTAGCGATCGATCCCTGTTAGATGTCACCACCTGCAGTTTCGATCAAGGCTTCTTCAATGGCGTTCGGGGAACACATGATCTTGAAGAAAGTACCACCGGTGTCGCTCTGAACCATGGGCAGGTTCGGATAGCTGATAGCGATACGGAAGCGCGCATAGAGGGCGTACACGTCACCGTCGGATACCAGAATTTCATATGGCAGATGCGCCGTGGAACGGATCGGATTCTTGTCAACGTTGCCCATGACAAACTTGTCAGCACTGCAGTCATCCTTGGTCAGGGCAACTCCGAAAACGGTTTCGTCCTTGCCGGGGATATCGATGCGGTAAACCTTCTGTGCACCACCACGACCTTCTTTCAGACCCTCTTCAACCGCGGCGATCGCTTCGTCGTAGCTGTCGTATTCGGCCAGCTCGCTGGGATCGTCGAAGTATTCCATACCAAACATGTAGTGATACTTGCGCAGGTTCTTGGCGGTCAGTTCCTTGTCACCGGTACCGTAGGTTTCGACATTACCGAGCGCACCTTCCAGCTTGTCAAGCGCGGCCTGGGCATCAGCAGTATCATCGATCCGATAGGCGTTGGCGTAGTACACCGGGTTGCTGTAGGAAACCTGAATTTCGTCATCCACCCTGGTGATCGAAACACGTTGTCCGGCAACATAACCACCAAACTCGGAACTGGCAGCCGCCTTTTTCAGACCCTCATCAGTGATCGCCAGAATGACAGCGCCATCGTAGGGGGAGTATGAACCAACCACTTCAAAACCGGCACCTTCCACCTTGCCTTTTACTTCCCCGGTGACGGCCTGTATGTCGCCACTGGTCTTGTAAGCGAGTACAAATGGTTTCAGGATTTCATCAGCGAATGCATTTCCAGATACCAGGGCCAGCAAGGCTCCGGACAGGAACAACTGTTTTACGACTTTGAGCATGTCAACTCCTCCTCAGGTGTAGTCGTTATGTCTAACTATCTATCGTTTAACCAGAATCTACGCGGAGCAATTCCAGTATTATTATTATGGCCCTGACACTTTGTCAGCCCCCCCGCCCGGATCTACCCCGGAAAAACGGAAATGAACCCGCGCAAAGCGGCGTAGGTCATAGGCGTAGCTTTCATCAAGCACGGGATCAATGTCAAGTCTATGACGCCCATTTTATGTTAATTTCCTGAAATAATCCTGAAATATTTAAAATAACTCACTGTTTATAGTAAAATTCATTCTTGGTTTGTTGGAGTTGTTACAAAATCATGGTCTGGAAACCACGTGTCACGGTCGGCATAATCTGCGAGAGAAACAAGCGCTTTCTCATGGTTGAAGAATGTATCCACGGAGAAACGCGCTTCAACCAGCCGGCCGGGCACCTGGAGGACCAGGAATCGCTGATCGATGCCGCGATGCGTGAATGCATGGAAGAAACCGCCTGCCAATTCGACCCGCAAGCCCTGGTCGGCCTGTATCGCTGGCGCAACAATGACCAGGGCGAAACTTTTCTGCGCGCAACCTTCTGCGGCGACTGTGGCAAGCGTAAAACCGGGCAGGCACTGGACGCGGATATCGTCGCCACACACTGGCTGAGTACAGAGGCTATCCGGACACTCGACGGGCGGGGGCAGCTGCGCAGCCCGCTGATACTGCGTTCTATCGACGACTACCTGGCCGGTCGGCGCTATTCCCTTGACCTGTTGATCGACGTCAGCTGACACCGGTATCGTTCCCCGTTATGGTCCCGGATGTGAAACAGAAAATTCTGGTCGGTCTGTCGGGTGGCGTGGACTCCGCCGTGGCAGCCAGCCTGTTACTGGAACAGGGTTATACGGTCGAAGCCCTGTTCATGAAGAACTGGGATGAAGATGACGAGGACGGCTATTGCCCGGCAGAGCAGGATCTAGCCGATGCCAGGGCAGTCGCAGAATGTCTGGATATTCCATTACATACCATCAGTTTCTCCAGCGAATACTGGAATCGCGTATTCCGCTATTTTCTTGACGAGTACCGCGCCGCCAGAACACCCAACCCCGATATCCTGTGCAACCAGGAGATCAAGTTCCGGGCCTTTCTCGATCACGCACTCGCGCAGGGGAACGACGGCATCGCCACCGGTCACTATGCGCGCATCGTGGGTCAAACCGGCCGGCGGCGCCTGCTGAAAGGCAGGGACCCGAACAAGGACCAGAGTTATTTTCTCTACCGCCTTGGTCAGCGGGCCCTGGCTCACAGCCGGTTTCCGCTGGGCGAACTGGCCAAGAGCGAGGTACGCGGCATGGCGGAAAAACGCGGTTTTCTGAATTCTTCCAAGAAAGACAGTACCGGCATCTGCTTTATCGGCGAGCGCAAGTTCCGCGATTTCCTGGCGCGCTACCTGCCCGCCAGCCCGGGTGATATCGTTTCAACGGAGGGGGAACTGCTGGGCCGGCACCAGGGGCTGATGTTCCATACCATTGGCCAGCGCCAGGGGCTGGGCATCGGCGGCCTCAGGAAACACAGTGGCGAGGCCTGGTATGTGGCGGACAAGGACCTGCAGACCAATCGCCTGAGCGTGGCCCAGGGCAAGAATCATCCCGCCCTGTTCCAGCTTTCGCTGGAGGCAAACGATCTGCACTGGATCTCCGGCAGTGCGCCGACCGCCCCCCTCACCTGCAGCGCCCGTATTCGCTATCGCCAGACCGACCAGGCGTGCGAAATAGTGGAACTGGACGAGCACCGCTGCCGCGTGCAGTTCGCCACGGCCCAACGAGCGATAGCACCGGGACAGGCAATTGTCTTCTACCAGGGCGATGAGTGCCTTGGAGGTGGTACGATTCAATAATGACGGAACACACTGACACCGATCGCGCACTGGCATTTGCCGGCATACTGCAGGCCCTGCGTCTGGTGCAGGACAGCGCGCATGGCCGATCCGGTGATACTGCTGCCCTGCACGCCAGCCTCAACAGCATCCTGGCTATTGATGCGCCATCGGTGCGGGAGGTTTTCGGTGAACTCGAAGGCCTCCGACCCGGCCTGCAGCTGCTGGTATCGCAACTGACGAAGAAACGTCAGAACCCGGATATCGAACTCAGTCGTTACCTGATTACCCTGCTCCACCTGGAACGCAAGCTGAGCAAGCGTTCCGACCTGCTGGACCGGATTCGCGCCGGCGTCGAACGAGCACAGCAGCAGCTGGAACACTTCGATATCGATCACCCGAATATCGTCGCCAGCCTGGCGGAGACCTATTCACAGACCGTCAGCACCCTGCGGCCACGCATCATGGTCAATGGCAATCCACAGCGACTGGCCGATGCCGTGGTCGCCAACCGGGTTCGCGCCCTGCTGTTGGCCGCCATGCGCGCCGCCGTGTTATGGCGTCAGTGTGGTGGCACCCGCATTGGCTTGCTGTTCGGACGCGGAAAACTGGTGCGAGCGGCCAGCAACGCCCTCGCCGCGAATTGACCCTGCGCCCCTGTTCAGCCGTTTTCAAATAGCCCATAATTGCGCGCCTGTCAGAATTCCGGCTACAGGAGCCATGCATGAGCAACAGTTTCTCAACCCGTAGCACGCTGGACGTCAACGGCAAGAGCTATGAAATCTACCGGCTGCCTTCCCTTGCCGATGATGTAGCACGCCTGCCCTATTCCCTGAAAGTATTGCTGGAAAACCTGCTGCGTTACGAAGACGGCGTTACTGTAAGCCGCAGTAACATCGAGGCACTGATCCGCTGGAAACCGGACGCCGAGCCAGACCAGGAAATCGCCTTCCGCCCGGCGCGGGTGCTGATGCAGGACTTTACCGGTGTGCCGGCAATTGTCGATCTGGCAGCCATGCGCGACGCGGTGAAAACACTCGGTGGCGATCCTGAAAAAATCAACCCGCTGCAGCCGGCCGAACTGGTCATCGACCATTCGGTACAGATTGATTCCTTCGGCCAGAAAGATTCCATCGATCTGAATGCGAAAATCGAGTACCAGCGTAACCAGGAACGCTACAGCTTTCTCAAGTGGGGACAAAAAGCCTTTTCAAACTTCAAGGTAGTACCGCCAGACACCGGAATTGTCCACCAGGTAAACCTGGAATACCTCGGCCGCACGGTCTTCGGTCAGCAGAATAACGGCGTACTGCAAGCCTACCCGGACACCCTGGTCGGCACCGACTCCCACACCACCATGATTAACGGCCTGGGTGTGCTGGGCTGGGGTGTGGGCGGCATCGAGGCCGAGGCCGCCATGCTCGGCCAGCCGATCTCCATGCTCATTCCGCAGGTGGTCGGCTTCCGGCTGGCCGGACAACTACCCGAGGGAGCAACCGCCACCGACCTGGTGCTGCTGGTGGTGGAAATGCTACGCAAACACGGCGTGGTCGGGAAATTCGTCGAGTTCTTTGGCGATGGACTGGACCACCTGTCACTGGCTGACCGTGCAACCCTCGCCAACATGGCACCCGAATACGGCGCCACCTGCGGTATTTTCCCGGTCGATGATGAAACCCTGAACTACCTGCGGCTGTCGGGTCGCGATGCGGAACAGGTTGCACTGGTGGAAGCCTATGCAAGAGAACAGGGCATGTTCCGTACCGCCGACCAGCCTGATGCCGAATACACCAGCATCATCGAACTCGACATGGCCACCGTGGTTCCCAGTCTGGCAGGCCCGAAACGGCCCCAGGATCGCATTGCCCTGAGCGAATCGAAACCGATGTTCCGCGAGGCGCTGGAAGCCCTGAAAAGCGAACGCAAGCTCGACAGCAAACCCGCTTCCGGCTGCATCGATGGCCACGATTTTGAACTGGATGATGGTTCGGTAGTGATCGCTTCCATCACCTCCTGCACCAATACTTCCAACCCGGATGTCATGATTGGCGCCGGCCTGGTGGCGAAGAAAGCTGCCGCAAGAGGCCTGCAGGTCAAACCCTGGGTGAAGACGTCGCTGGCGCCGGGCTCACAGGTGGTTACCGAATACCTGAACGATGCCGGCCTGCTGACTGACCTGGAAAAGCTGGGCTTCTACCTGGTCGGTTATGGTTGCGCCACCTGCATCGGCAACTCGGGACCACTGCCCGGGCCGGTTTCCGTAGCGATCGCCGAAGGCAACCTGTCCGTGTGTTCGGTACTGTCGGGCAACCGCAACTTCGAAGGCCGGGTGCACGCCGAGGTACGCATGAACTACCTGGCATCACCACCACTGGTCGTCGCCTATGCCATCACCGGCACCATGGACATCGACCTCTACCAGCAACCGCTTGGCCAGGATGCCGACGGCAATGATGTCTTCCTCAAGGACATCTGGCCCAGTCAGAAAGAAGTCAATGAACTGGTCAGCCAGAGTGTTCGTCGCGACGAATTTACCTCGGTCTACCAGGACGTATTCAAGGGTGCCGAACGCTGGGTCGAACTCGACTCCCCGGAGGGGCAACGGTTTGACTGGTCAGATGACTCGACCTACATCCGCAACCCGCCCTATTTCGAGGGCATGACGCTGCAACCGGAAGCGGTGAGCGATATCCAGGGCGCCCGTGTACTGGCGCTGCTCGGCGACTCGGTGACTACCGATCACATATCGCCTGCAGGCGCTATCAAGCCCGACAGCCCGGCTGGTGAATACCTGCTTTCAAAAGGTGTGCAAGCTGCCGACTTCAACTCCCTTGGCTCACGGCGCGGTAATCATGAGGTCATGATGCGCGGCACCTTTGCCAACATCCGCCTGCGCAACCTGCTGGCACCCGGCACCGAGGGCGGTGTGACCAGACACCAGCCGGACGACAAACCCATGAGCATCTTCGACGCGGCCATGCAATACCGCGACGAGAGCGTGCCGCTGATCATCATTGCCGGCAAGGAATACGGTTCCGGTTCCTCCCGCGACTGGGCCGCCAAGGGGCCCCGGCTGCTGGGTATACGCGCCGTCATCGCGGAAAGCTATGAACGCATCCATCGCACCAACCTGGTGTGCATGGGTATTCTCCCCCTGCAGTTCCCGGAGGGTGAAAACGCCACCTCCCTGGGTCTCGACGGCCATGAGACCTATCACATCGACGGCCTGGGCGATGGCTCGGCGAAGCAAGTCACGGTCCGCGCTATCAGCAATGATGGCAACGAAAAAAGCTTTACCGCCAGGGTGCGCATCGATACACCGCAGGAAATTGAATACTATCGGCATGGCGGCATCCTCCACTACGTGCTACGCCAGCTGGCCGCCTGACAGGAAACCTGATCCGCATGGAACTGACTCAACTTACCGCCATCTCTCCGGTCGATGGCCGCTACGGTCGCAAGACTGAAGAACTGCGCCCGGTGTTCAGCGAATTCGGCCTGATACGACACCGCGTACTGGTCGAGATTCGCTGGTTGCAGGCGCTGGCGGAAAACCCGGACCTGGCGGAGGTGCCGGCGCTGAGCAGCCATGCCGGCAAAGTACTGGATGGAATTTACGAAAACTTCAATGAAGAAGACGCGCAGCGAGTCAAGAATATCGAGCGCACCACCAACCATGACGTCAAGGCAGTCGAGTACTTCCTCAAGGAAAAGGTTGTCGGCAATAACGAACTCGAGGCCATCAGTGAGTTTTTCCACTTTGCCTGCACATCGGAAGACATCAACAACCTGGCCCACGGCCTGATGTTACGTGCAGCACGTGGCCAGGTGCTGCTGCCGCAGCTCGATGCAGTGATCCAGGCACTGGTCGATCTTGCCCACACCACCGCCGGGATGCCGATGCTGTCACATACCCACGGGCAGCCTGCAACGCCAACGACACTGGGCAAGGAAATGGCCAACGTCGTAGCGCGGCTACGGCACCAGCGTGAACAGATTGCGGCCGTTTCCCTGCGCGGCAAGATCAACGGTGCAGTTGGCAACTATAATGCTCATATGATCGCCTACCCCGAAATCGACTGGCCGGCTTGCGCCGAACGTTTTGTCACCGGGCTGGGGCTGGACTGGAACCCCTACACGACCCAGATTGAACCACACGACTATATCGCCGAACTGTTCGATGCCGTGGCACGTTTCAACGTTATCCTGATCGATCTTGCACGCGACGTGTGGGGCTACATCTCGCTGGGCTATTTCAAACAGAAAACCGTCGCCGGCGAAGTCGGTTCCTCCACCATGCCGCACAAGGTCAATCCCATCGATTTCGAAAACGCCGAGGGTAACTTCGGTATCGCCAATGCGCTTTTCGATCACCTGGCCCTGAAACTGCCAGTGTCACGCTGGCAACGTGACCTGAGTGATTCGACCGTATTGCGTAACCTTGGTGTCGGCATCGCACACTCGGCAATCGCCTATGACTCCCTGCTACGCGGAATCGGCAAGCTGGAGCCCAACCCGCAACGTATGCAGGAAGACCTCGATGCCACCTGGGAAGTACTGGCCGAAGCGGTACAAACGGTGATGCGGCGTTACGGCATCGAACAGCCCTATGAGAAACTGAAAGAACTAACCCGTGGCAAAGGTATCGATGCAGCCTCCCTGAAAACCTTCATCGATAGCCTGGATATCCCCGAAGCCGCCCGTCGCCAGCTGGCAGAGCTAACCCCCGCAACCTATACGGGCAACGCCGCCAGGCAGGCTGAAGATATCTAACTCCTTCCTGATCGATCCGATCAACAAATCGACGGTGGATTTTCACCCGCCTCAATGCCAGTAATCAACCGGTTACAGCATAAAACGGTGCTGATACCGGGTGGAATATGTATGCTCGACAGGATCGATGCACTGTGTAACTCATCGGTCCGCTATACTGTATGGACAATTGTGCTGGATCAAGAATAACCATATCCGGATTTATATGCCCCATGCAGTACCGTGTAAGCATGAGTACGATTAATAAATACAATGTGTTGTATGCGATTCTTGTTTGCATGCAGCTGATTGCGTGTACCGCGCAGCAAACACGTATTCCACACGGCGTGATCCCGGAGTCAGTTCCGCCAACCGCAGAGGAAGAGGCCGGCGGGAAGGAAATATTCACGGACCTGAGCGCAGATTACCCGGTTGACACCAGCAGCGCCCGTCACGACCAGCTGGATCGCGTATTCAATCGTCTGGCGGTAGCAGCGACGGTCAACCCTGGCGACTGGCAGGTTTTCCTGCTGAACGCGCCGGATGTTGCAGATATTCGAGCTATACAGGGCAACTATCTTTTTGTCTGGTCGGGTATATTCGATGTTGTCGAAGACGAGGATGAACTGGCCGGCCTTCTGGCCTGTGAAATGGCACACGGTCTGGCGCGGCATACTGATCCGGTTGAATTCAACATGGCGTCAGAGTTGCTGTTTGGTTTTACCGATGTCGCCACCAGCATTGGTCTTGTCGTTCTGACGCAAGGAGCAGTGAACCTCAGCGGCATCAGCGTGACTCGCTGGGCATACGTGGAGGCAACCGACCTGGATCCTGTCGATCGCGCATACAGCGACGAGCAAGTTGAGGATATGGCGGAAATTGCCCTGCTTATTCTTGATCAATCCAGCTATTCCCCGGACGGGCTGTTGCAATTCTGGAAGCGAGCCGGAAAGGATCGTGCTTCACAGAAAAATGTGAAATTGCTTATCCGCAAGACACCGCCACTGGAGCGGGTAATCATCCTGGAGGCAGCCCGGGCACAACTTCCTGCCGGGTATAAAACAGGTGATAAGGCTGAGGACGTTGCTGAAAAGGTCGTTCCCCCCGGTGGGCAGGCCACTGATTCCCTGTCCATGTAATTTTCGATGGCTGGAATTGATGGGTCAACCGGCTGGTAACATAATCCGGAGCCCATTGTCGCCAACTACAAGTCAGGTTTTGAAACCATCAGGCAGCGGTACTTTCCTGACCAGGACGCACTGTTCCATATGGATTTCTCCATGTACGGTGAGGGCACGAACACCCAGACCTTCGGTACAGAAGAAGCCGTACATGTCTCACTGGTACTGATCGAAAGCTTAATGAAAGACAGGAAACATAAACCGGAATAACCCCCTGCCACCCGACTTGTTACCTCGTAGACGGCGCGATCACTCTATGACCGGAACTGCTCAGGGACAGTAGGCCGCATTGATGAAACCGCCCAGCTCGTGATGCTCCCACGTGTCGCACCACTGATCCCTGAGTTGTTCCTTTTGGGCGTTGCTCGAAAAACCCAGGTTATTGATCGACAGCTGCATCCAGCGGTTGGCCATCTCGTAACGATCCTTGTACGTCGATGCCTGTACCAGATCGGCCGCCCAGTACGACAGGTTCAGGAAGGTAAGATCGTCGGCGGGACGCAGGATATTGGTCAGCGAGTTTCCGTCGGCGCGCTTGCCGTGATAGATTTCCCACATCGGTTGTCCCGGCACGCGGCCGGCCTCGTACGGACCCTGTCCCGAGGTATTGTCGACACACCAGTAGTCGCTAAGATCCAGTCGGGTCGAAGTATTGGCATGCACGCGTCCCCGCACCGCACTCTTGGTAAACAGGCGGCTGTTGGATGGGTTGAATCCGACTCCGTAGTAGTAATGCCAGAACGCCTGTGGAGCGACCGAGCCAAGCATGCCCTCGTGCAGGAATTTACCCTGGTTGCCGCCACCGCAATCGAGTCCGCTGCTGATGCCGAAATACTGCCCCATGACGAAGTGATTCATCTCATGATGAATCACGCTCGGCGTACCCACGCAGCCATTTCCCTCGCAGGTCACGAAGCTACTGCCGCCATCGTCGTAATCCGAGGCGAAACAGTTCGCGTTCGTGCTCTTGCATTCCTCGCGTATACGGATCTTGTAGAGGCTCTCACCGAGGTTGTGTTGCGTAGCTACCGGCAGGCTCGAGGAGGCGTAATAGTCGTCGCTGCAGGAGTTGATGATGAACGCGAAGCGCTTGTAGTTCGACACGTTGGACGACAACACGCCGAGATGACTCAGAGTGGGTCTTAACCACAGTATGAACTTGCGTGCCCAGAAGTAGGTATGACTCTCGGCGAAACTGCCTGACGAGGCCGCCGGGCTCCAGATGTTGAAATCACGCGCCGAACGATGCGTGTGACGGATGAAGGAGTTCGTGCCGTTGGTGGTGTTATACGCCAGTGGCCGCCACAGGCTATTCCTCGGTGTCGACGTACAGGTGAACTGGCCGAAATTACCGCCTCCGCGCTCATCGGTCATCAGGTAGAAGAAATCGTGTTCGAGCGAGTTGTCATCACGCGTATAAATGCCGTTGGAGGTGACCTGGAATGCACCACTGCCCAGGTCACCGTTACTGTATGCCCAGCGACGTGTCCTGGCGTCGGTGTAGGCAGTGACATTGTCACTGACGTTCAGCACCCTGGCCGTATCCGCATCGACGAGTACGGTCAGATCGAATTCCGGATCCTCCGGGATTACCAGATCGACACGCCAGACATTCAGGCGACGAATCACATCGACATGGATCTTGCTGGCAACGATGCTCCATCGCGTTATCGGTTCACCGCTGGTTTTCCCGGCGGCCGCCAGCGCGGCTTTTTCGGCCGCAGCTTGATCCACGGTCGTGTCGGGGGGTACTGACAACTTCCCGGGCGTCATCAGCTGCCGGGAAATATTGATCACATTCCAGTTGTGATCGAGCTGAATAACGGTTTGCCCGTACAGGACAGGCAGCTTGCCCAGCATCTGGCCGTCAAACCTTAGACGTCGGTAATACTTGCCTTCGCTGTACTGCATGCCGGTCAGTGACGAGAGATCGGCACCACCAGCCGCATTTCGCGGCATTTTGAACAGCTCACCAAAACGGGCCATAAATGCGCTTGCAATTGCCATCGCCACAGGCGCGTTGCGCTTTTGTGCCTCGTCTCTCGGCGGACGGTAATCCTCGGGAACACCGTCGAGGAACCTGGCCGGCCTCGTGCGAACGATCTCGGCCGGTTTTGTCGGCGAGGGGTCGTTCTCCACGGCATCGAACCGCTCATTCTCTGGTGGCGGTTTGGGGTTCTCCGGCTCGAACAGCAAAGGGAACCGCGAGGCCTGGTTCTTCGGTGCATCCAGGTCCTGTCCGGCCCTGGCCAGATCGGTGGGTGCCGCCATGAGCGCGGGTGGTACGGGATCGGTGGAACCCCCCATACTGGTCAGGACGTCGCGCGCGTAGTCCGGGATCGTCTCCTTCGGCGTGGTGGCAAAACTGTCAATTTCGCAATTGAAGAAACTGAATGCGGCATCGGGATCGGTTCTCTGGAATTTTGTAATGGCTTTGCGCAGGGCGACTCGTGGCATCGGTTCGAGAAAACGCCCGTCCTCACGCACGATACCCGCTGGTTGTGGTGTACACACGTCTGCCGATGGACCCGGCGCACCGAAGAAGAACCCGCGGAGAATACTAAGGTCGGCAAAGTCGATCTTCAGATCGCCGTTTAAATCGGCAGTGGCATCCCATCCTGATGTACCGGGTGCGGTGAAAAATGCGGCTTTCAGCTGGCTCAGGTCGGCGAAGTCGACCTTGAGATCACCATTCAGGTCGGGGTCACAGGCATTGCCATAACCGTCATCGTCGCTATCGAGCTGCCCGCGATTTCTGATCTCGATGCAATTATCGAAATCGTCGTCTACCCCGTCGAGGTCCTGATCGGCCGCCCAGGCCACGCTTGTCGCGTTAAGCAGGCCAATCCACAAAAGTGCAAATCCCTGATGCAATGACATGTCTGCCTCCATACGTGACATGCACACGGCCCTGAAAACACACCCCGGATTCCCGATCCGTGTGTCATGTGTGTCCGCCCGATCTCCGACCGGAGACACCACTCATGATCCTTTAACCATAGTAGAAAATCTAACGTTTGCAAGCACGTCAACAGGGTCATATTTAGGCTCAAAAGCCTTGTCATTGCGCGGAACGCAGTTGATGTGAGGTTGCTGAACCCCATCCGTAATGCCGGTAGCGAGGTACTTCAGACGAAATATATGGACAACAAATAATGCAGCAGCCGAGCTATGGCGCCAGTCCGCTCGGCCCCGGTGGGCTGAAAAACCTGGATTTCAGGATGGCCAGGTCGGCAAAGTCCACCCGGCCATCGACATTGAGGTCGGCATCCTTATTTTGGCCGACGGTGAAGAACATCGACTTCAGAATCGCGAGATCCGCGAAGTCGACTCGCAGGTCGTTATTCAAATCCGGATCACAGTGGTTGCCGAAGCCATCACCGTTGGTGTCCTGCTGATCCGGGTTGGTAGCGAGTGTACAATTGTCTTCAAGGTCCGACACACCATCGCCATCGCTGTCGAGCGGCACCATAATCTGCTTGCCGATATCTGAAAATCGTCCCGCCAAGACACGTACGTTGTCGAGCATGATGTCCTCGTAACCGTCGCGGGAGATAACGAGTGTATAGTTACCCGGAGGCAGATCCCGCATCTTCAGCCTGCCCTCCCGACTAAGGAAAAACGGCGGTACTGTGGCGGCCTCAGCCAGGTATACCGCGACCCCGGACGGATCAGCACTTGACATCAGGGAAATCTCGCCGAGAATTGCACCCACGACACGGGGTAATACCACCTGGATGGAATCACTGTAATCACTGGGCGATTCATTCTTGTCGGCGTCACGGAAGCGCACGTAGACGGTAGCGATGTCCGTCACCGGATCCGGTACAACGACGGTATTCACAATCACGGAATAAGGCTGCCAGTTGAGCAGGGGGAAGTCGGCCGGATTGGTGGCAATTTTCATCTCAGTAACATCCACGGAGGCGACCAGTGACAGGGTCACCGACGTCGAACTCGCCAACTCGGCACCGTTGTTGATAATCACCGATCCGATCGGCGGAACCGGTTCGGCCTTTGGTGTGCCGGAAAAGACACGGCTGTGCGCCCCCGCGTTGCCGTTCAGATCCAGCGGCTGCACCATGTAGTAATAGGTCTTGTTGTTCTCGAGTCCGGTATCGGCGTAGAGGCCGGTCATCTCAAGGCCGGAAAGCACCGTCACCACGGACCACGGACCGAAGGAACTGGCCGCCCGCCACAGGCGCATCCGGGTATAGGTCGGGCTCATGGGATAGCGGATCAGGTTCGTTTCCGGTAACAGGGCAATACCCGGTGGGAACGGCAGATGCTCGTCTACCCAGTCGATGACCTCCGGGTCGATGGGCAACTCAAGCATATCGTCGTCGGCATCGAACGGATTGGCCCCGCGCAGCGCCTCGGAACCATCGGACTCGCCCCCGTGATCGGTATCGGGATGACAGGGATCGGTACCCAGGCGCCATTCCGCAGCCGTGCTCAGCCCATCAAGGTCGAAATCTTCGGCGGTTTCATCGGCAAACGGGTCGAGACACGGTTTCGGCAGTTCATAACGATCCGGCATGCCGTCCTCATCCGTGTCGGCCACGGGATCATTCAATTCAGAGACCGAGAAGCCACGCTTGCGGATGCGGACAAATGCCTGCGCCAGATTATTGCTTCCATTCGCGACCACCCGAATCTGGTAACTGCCCTCACCGTTGGCCTGTGGAAAGAAATTGGTGGACGTGGTGCGGGTGTATTCATTGGCATAGGCACCATCGTTCGGGTTGCCATCACCGTGCAGACCGTCATCGAGCAATGGTAGTTCGTTGGTCGCACCGTCCGGATGGAGAACCAGCGCCGTCACCGCTGCGCCTGTAATCGGGCCCGTCTTGTCGACCAGAGTAGCCACGATGGGCTGCGGCAGGCCCCAGAGGTAAGGAATGCCTTCACTCAGGGCATTCTGCTCGTCGTGGGTCTGGCCGAAATAAAAGCGCAAGTTCGCGGCCTGCTGGTCACGCCCGGTGAGGACACCGACATAATCGACATCACCCGTCGCGGCAGTCAACTGAATTTCCCACGTACCCATGGACAGGATCCCTGCATGTACGACAATGTGGGCATCGCCCGAAAAAACCTCCACACCTCCAACCCCGTTCTGGACAATGGTGTGATCAGGGCGTGTGATCTGTACATCAAGCACATCGCCGGGATCGTTCCAGTGAAATGCGAAGACCGCCTCGGTAATGCCGCCTTCCTCGATATTCAGAGAATGAACAACGCTTTCTGCATTATCCAACGCACCACTGTCATCCCACAAACGCTCGCGGCGCTCGGCGCTTTCGTTGGCCAGCAGATAGGCGTCAGCCAGGAGGTTAGGCAGCGGGTCCGAACCGACTGCGGCCGCCGGTGCTATTGCCTTCGCCGATGACGTGGATGCGGTATCGATAGGAAAAAAGAAGCCATTGGTCTCATCGGCAATCTCCTGCATAAGCCGGTGGTCGGCATCGACACCGAGCGCAAAGGCCGCGACGTGGATACCGGCGTTCTTGATACTGGTCCTGACATCCGGCCAGTTGAGAGATGCAGTTTCCCTGCCGTCGCTTAACAGCAGTACCCAGTCCTCCTGAATGGGGCTGCCATTACCGAGGAGTTCATCCCCGGCACGATCCAGACCGTCGCCAATAGATGTAAGACCAGCCGGGTTGGCATTGATGTTTCTGATAGCGGTCTTGAGCACATCACGGAAGGCCTGAACCTCCACTAACGGTTCAACAGTCATGGCATCACCATCGAACACCACGACGCCCATGTTGCCGCGCAGGTGGGCGCGATCGACCAACATGGATGCCGCGCTCCTGGCGGCCGCGATCTTGACCGCGCCGCCGGGTTGGGTCGTACCCAGCATACTGCCGGAAATATCCAGGGTAATGACTTCATCGACGATGTGTTCTTCGTAACTCACAGAATTGAGTTCGGTCGCAGTGAGGGTGTCAGCAAGATTGACGTATAAATTATATGTACTGGAGTTCGGTTTGTCGGGTGGATAGATCGTCAACCAGTAAGTTTGACCAACCTCGCTGCTGGCAAGTATCACGCCCTGGTCATTGGGGTCGTTGTTGTTGCCGATGTAAACGGTGAAATCATCAATATCCAGGCCCTTGATGGTCGGTGCGGCGAGAGAGTTTGGCCCGGTCACGCGCACCGCAACGATCAGCATCTGGCGATCAGGGCCCGGCGGCCCGACATAGGCCTTGTAACCCGCGGTCGGCAACTCGATATCCAGCGCGCCCGGCCCGCAGTCAAAAATGTATTCAACACGGCGCGAGGCACTCGTGGTGGTAATCACCGCGCCGAGCTGCGAGTAACCCGTGGTCCCGATGACAAATGCCGCGCCAAAGTCCTTGCCGGCGCCACGCAACAGATTGACGACCCTGGGGTTTGTTGCATCATCATCGATACCAAAGACCGCGAAACGCACCGGATCGCCATGATCGAACAGTGTCAGGAACGGCCCCTGATCGATACCACGAAAACCAAAGATATTGCCGCGCGCGCAATCGCCCGCGACGGCAATATAATAGGCCGATGCCCAGTGCAGCATATCGACCGTGCCCGTACTCAGGCCCTGAGGGACCAGGAAGATGCCATTGAGGCTAACATTCGCGTAGGTCACGTTGGTGCCGTCGTTCTCGTCGAAATACTGATACCTGCTGGCATCGGGCAACACTGATACATCGTAACTGCGCAGGATGTTGGCGATGGAAAAATCCTGGAACCAGTTTTCCAGCGTGGTACCGGGTTTAAAATCCTGCAGCGTCTGCCTGAATGTACCCGGTGTGTTCGGGTTATCCTGGTTGGCAGCAGCATTGGCCCAGAACTGGCGCACGAAGTCTGCACCGCGTTCGGGCTCGGTGGTAATATTACCGAACTGTTCAGCGGCGTATTTCCAGCCCAGTGCCGATTTGTAAGAGGATCCCCAGAACGTCTGGCCAGGGTTATTGAGATAGTTGCCGACTTCAGAAATGTAATTGGTAGCCCCGCTGCCGTCATCGAGATCGCTGAACACCTGATCCTCCATCATGCGCGCAGAGCCCTCCACTGCCATCCGGCCCCACTCCACCCAGTTATCGAAGTCGATGTAGGCATACTGAACGTGGTGAAATAATTCGTGACCGATGACAAGGCGGATGCTTTCTTCGGTTGATGCACAGTAACCGGTGGCCGGCATCGTGATCAGATCTTCTGATGCACTGCCGTTATCACAGTTATCATCATCATGAACCCCGCCCGGCGCACAGTCGTAAACCAGCACCAGGGGATCTTCGTCATCGAAGTCCGGCGCTGCAAAGCCCAGGTCGGAAAAACCATCAAGAAACCCATTCGGATCGCTGAACCCGGTCGATACCGGGCCGGCAATGGCACGTAGCATATTAAGCGCCTGAAAATCAGGCAGAAAATTATTATCAGCACCACCCGGGGCGGGAGTACCGGGCATGCAGTTGTAAGGGTTGTCGTTCGTGTAGAGGACGCTGTACCCGTCCTTGCTCCAGTTGTCCTGTAGCGAAAAGAAATGATCTGCGGCCGCTGGTATGGCGGCCAGAAGCGCAGCCAGCGCAAGAGGAATAGACCGGATCGACCTGAACATCGAGTGCCTCCCTTCCTTTGTCAGCACGGTCACTAAATTATAGACCACCACGTCATGGGTAGTGGTTTTTTGAATCAGCTGAACAGGCCGGCCTGCACAGGTGCCCGGCCAGGCTGTCCGTCTTCCGCCTGTAGACGGATTGGTTACGAATCCCGAACCCTACTGCTTCACCATGCGGTCAATTACAGGAAACAGCGCATCGGCCAACGCGCGGTGTCCACGTGCGTTCCAGTGCATATCGTGTCTTGGCAGGTACAAGCCTTCACCGCCGGCTTCATAGTTTTCTTTCATCTGTTGCGTTGGATCAAAACAGTTGATTTTGTTTGTCTTGCAGAAATCCATGATGCGACGATTGGGGAGTTCTCGATCAAAGCACGCTTCACGCAGTCCATACACGTCCAGAGTCACAGGCCAGTCCTGCTCCTGGACCTGAAAACGCTGGGGGAAAATTACTGCGAGAAACTCCATATTTCCGGAGCGGGAAAATGTACTGTATGCCGCCAGGGTCATGAACAGGTCATCGTATGCCTCGCTAACCTCGGCTGGCGGTGACCGGAGGAATATGCCCAACCCGTTGCTGTCGAACAATCGTGGAGCATCGTATTCCTCCCAGTTGCTTACTACTGTTTGTGGTTCATCTTTATCAAGTCGTTGTCTTATGCTGGAAAGAAGCGAGAGTATTCTGAATTCATCTTCTCGCCTGGATGCATCGCTCCATCGAGGTCCTGATTCATTGAAGCTACGAACCGGGTCGCGTGGAGTCAGACAGTTCGACGGAATCTGCTCGGCCTCGAACTTTGCCCGCCTTTCCTTGCTTGCATCCCAGTCATTTATTTCTTCGACAAATGGCTCACCGTCAATCAGGCGGTATATTGGCCCCATGTTCCAGTGTGTTTGCGCAAAATCGTTGCCTAGCGTAATTCCGAGTATAACCAGATCCGGAGAATAGGAGGCACCCTGACTTGTGAGATAGTAAAGCCCGGTCAGTGGGTCTTCGATTACAGAGACCATCACCTCCGGATTCACATCAACATACTTTTCTGCCAGTTGTTGCTCCACCAGAAATGAAAAAGTTTCATCCTGCCCTACGCGGTACCCTCCGGTGAACGAATCTCCCATGGACAGGATCCGAAATGTATTGGCAGGCGGCGGCACCGCGAAATCTTTAGCGTTCCGGAACCCCTGGGAGTTATTTTGCCAACGGATTGCGCCGCCAAAGCCATCCTGCATGTTTGCGGCGAAGTCTTCTTTCAAATACCCACCGGGTCCAAGACCTCCTCGCCGCCATGCATCACGATAATCAGGTAATTTTTCTGCACCCTCTTGCTCTGGTGCCAGACGAAGTAGTAGTTCTGCACCAACCAGGGAAACCAGGATAGCGATCAAAAAAACGAGGGCGTTTGTGAGTATATTTTTCTTTTTCATAGTTTGATGCCCGGCGGGTTCTGCTCCGAAGCACAATTCCCGATTAATCTGCCGTTCAAAAAAAACCCCGCCTGAGCGGGGTTTTCTTCGGTTTATCCGACGAGGTTTCGCCTAGGCAGCGGTAACGTTAGCCGCCTGGAGACCCTTCGGGCCTTTTTCCACTTCATAGGTAACCGCCTGACCTTCGGACAGGGTTTTGAAACCCGAGCCCTGAATCGCGTTAAAATGCACGAAGACGTCATCGCCGCCGGCATCCTGAGAAATAAAACCAAAACCCTTGGACTCGTTAAACCACTTCACAGTACCTGTAGCCATATTACTTTTCACCTTGAAAATTAAACAAATAGTAGTGTTGCATACAGGTAATGAAACAAGAATGTCACGCGGGTAACACGGAGGAAACCAGGACTGCCAATAACAAAATCTGTAGCTGGGGATAGTATATAGGCGAATTCCACCAATTTTTCAAGAGATATAATCGATATTTCAGTGAGATAAACTGAACACCGGGGCAAAACGGCAGTTCTTTCAGGGGAAAAACCTCAGCGAGAACCGGAATAATTCCCGTAACTACCCGCCATTCTGAATAAAATACCGGACTGGCCGATACCATCGGGCATGAGTACCCCACCTGTTCCGGAAAGACTGTTTGCGCTTCGACTGGGCCTGTCGAACAATGTGATCGAGCTGCAAACCTGTGACGAAACCGGTCACGCCTGCGACTTACTGGCCAGCCAGGCGAGTCTCTCTCTGGATATTTTCAGCCGTGAGCTTGATCCCGCACTCTACGACCGGCAGGCATTTCTGGACGAAATTGCCCGTTTCTGCAAGCAAAACACCGTGGTCAATGTTCGTATCCTGGTCCAGGAACCGACCCGACCGGCGAGAGAAGGACATCGATTGATTGATCTGTCGCGACGACTCAGCAGTAAAATCGAGATACGTCAGCCGCACGCAGATTACCGCAGCTGGAACGAAGCCTTTCTGGTCGCAGACGGCTGTGGTTTCGTACATCGAAAATTTTCCGACCGCAGCGAAGGCACTGCAAACTTTCACGATCCTACCCGGTCCAGACGCCTGCTGGACTTTTTCACCGAGGTTTGGGAACGTAGCGAGCAACACCCCGAAGTCAGGAGGCTGTACCTGTGATACCTGTGATATTGAGAAAACTCTGCCTGTTAATTCTTCTCGTCCTCATTTTTACGGCTCCCGGACAGGCTGACGACATCGAAATCATCAACTTGCAGAATCGTCCGGCCACCGAACTCATCCCCATCATCAAACCTATGCTGGATGAATCCGGCTCTCTGACCGGCAAGGATTTCCAGCTGTTCGTGCGCACATCTCCGGAGAATCTGCAACAGATCCAACATCTGGTGCGCAAGCTGGACACGGCGGCACAACAGTTGGTGGTCTCGGTATTCCAGGGCAACGACCGGGATCTGCGGGCGCTCTCCATGACCGGCGGACTGGACTATGAAAACAACAATCTGAATGCCGGCACCAGTAATCGCGACACACTGGACCGGGGCAGCAGCACCAGCTCCAGCACTCGCGGAGTCTCGACGGGTGGCCGCAGCATCGGTGCTACACACGGGCGGCTCACCGATAACCCGATTCAGCAACTGCGTGTTACCGACGGTACAGAAGGTTATATTGAAACCGGAAAATCGATTCCCTATTTTTCCGGCGACGTCTCGTTTGGGAGCCGTAGCGGCAGCCGTGGTCGTAGCCGTAGCCGTGGCGTAAGCCCTGGCGTTGAATACAGAGACGTCCCTACCGGCTTCTATGTGTTACCACATATTCACGGCAACCAGGTGACTCTCCGCATCAGCCCGTACAAACAGTCGCTCAGCAAAACCCGCGCCGACGCTATCAATACCCAGCGCGCCTCTACGCAGATTACCGGCCGTCTGGGTGACTGGCTGCAAATCGGCGGCACCAGCGAAAGTATCCAGACATCCAGTTCCTCCACCGGCAGTCGCGTGTCTACGCAGAGTCGCGACAACACCAGCATCTGGATCAAGGCTGAAGTACAGCCCTGATCAGACCCTGTCAGAAAATCCGTCGGTTGTACATGCCGGTACAACAGGCGCATCATGTCCCTGAATCAAGGTCATTGCAGACTAAAACCGGGGAGAATAACCATGAAAAGAACGACCATGAGCAGCATCGTTATGCTGGCAGCACTCGCGGGGTCGGTCACGTCTGGCAGTGTTCAGGCAGGTGGAATGGGTATGGGTGGCAACCGGGCTCCTGATCAGAATTATGGTCCGGGCGCCCGCGGCCGGGACATGGATCCCAACGACCGGCGCGGCTACGGATCAGGTTACCAGGGGCGCAGTGGTCCCGGCACGGGCATGGACGGACCACGCAGCGGATCCCGTGACATGGATCTCAACCGGCGTGGTTACGGACCGGGTCCGCAGGAACACAGTCGCTCAGGCATGGGCATGGACGGGCCGCGCAGCGGATCCCGTGGCATGGATCCCAACCGGCGTGGTTACGGACCGGGCCCGCGGGAAAGCAATCGCTCCGGCATGGGCATGGGCGGGCCGCGCAGTGAATCCCGTGGCATGGATCCCAACCGGCGTGGTTACGGACCGGGCCCGCGGGAAAGCGATCGCTCCGGCATGGGCATGGACGGACCGCGCAGCGGATCCCGTGGCATGGATCCCAACCGGCGTGGTTACGGACCTGCTCCACAGGGTCGCGGCGGTCCCGGTATGGGCATGGGCGGTTCCTGAAAATACAGCTCTGACTCCAGAGCAACACCGATACTGTCGGGCTTCGTCAAGCGAAGCTCGACGTTGGCTGTCACCAGTTTCTCTGCCTTTCCATGCTAGACTGCACAATCTTTTACCACTCCTTTATTCGACATGAAAGAACTCTGGCAACTACTCGAAGAGCGCATCCTGATCCTGGACGGCGCCATGGGGACCATGATCCAGCAGTACAAGCTGGAAGAGGCCGACTACCGCGGTGAACGATTCGCCGACTGGCACATCGATCTCAAGGGAAATAACGACCTGCTGACACTGACCCAACCGGACATTATCCGCAGCATTCACAAGGCATACCTTGAGGCCGGTGCGGACATCATCGAGACCAATACCTTCAATTCGACCTCCGTATCGATGGCGGATTACCAGCAACAGGAGCTGGTGCAGGAACTCAATTACAAGGCCGCTCAGCTGGCCCGCGAAGCAGCCGACGAATTTTCTACCGACGACAAACCACGCTTTGTCGCCGGCGTACTGGGGCCAACCAGTCGCACCTGTTCCCTCAGTCCGGATGTCAACGATCCGGGGTTTCGTAATATCACCTTTGATGAACTCCGGGAAACCTACTACGACGCCACCAAAGCACTAATTGAGGGCGGCACAGACATTATTCTGATCGAAACCATTTTCGATACCCTGAACGCCAAGGCCGCCGCCTTTGCCGTGGCGGACTATTTCGAGGACTCTGGCAACCAGCGTCCGGTCATGATCTCCGGCACCATTACCGACGCTTCCGGACGCACCCTGTCCGGCCAGACTGCCGAGGCGTTTTTTAATTCCATGCGTCATATCGAACCCGTTTCACTGGGCTTCAACTGTGCACTCGGTGCGCAGCAGTTACGCGAATACATCGAGGAACTGGCGGGTACAGCCGACTGCTACATCAATGCCCACCCCAATGCCGGCCTGCCCAACGAATTCGGTGAATACGATGAATCCCCCGAAGCCATGGCTACTGAACTCGGTGAATGGGCCGGGTCGGGCTTTCTGAATATTGTCGGCGGCTGCTGTGGCACGACTCCGCAACATATCCGCGCCATTGCCGATGCCGTAGCGAAATTCCCGCCACGCAAGAAGATCAAGCACGATTTCACCCTGCGACTGGCCGGCCTGGAACCACTGAATATAGACCAGGACTCGCTGTTCGTGAACATCGGCGAACGCACCAACGTCACCGGCTCGGCCCGCTTCAAGCGACTGGTACTCGAAGGTGACTACGACACCGCACTGGAGGTAGCGCGCGAACAGGTGGAAAACGGTGCCCAGGTCATCGATATCAACATGGATGAAGGCATGCTGGATGGCCAGCAGGCCATGGTTACCTTTCTTAACCTGATCGCTTCCGAACCGGACATCGCACGCGTGCCGGTGATGATCGACTCATCGAAATGGCCCATCCTCGAAGCCGGGCTCAAGCGCGTGCAGGGCAAGGGCATTGTCAATTCCGTCAGCATGAAAGAAGGCGAGGGAAAACTGATCGAGCAGGCCAGGCTGTGCAGAAAATATGGCGCTGCCATCATCGTCATGGCCTTCGATGAAAAAGGCCAGGCCGATACCCGGGCACGCAAGGTCGAGATCTGCAGTCGTGCCTACCGGGTACTCACCGAAAAAGCCGGCTTTCCGGCGGAAGATATCATCTTCGATCCCAACATCTTCGCCGTCGCCACCGGCATCGAGCAACACAACAACTACGGCGTGGACTTCATCGAGGCCACACGCGAGATCAAGCAGCTGCTGCCACACACCAGCATCAGTGGCGGTGTCTCCAATGTGTCATTCTCTTTCCGTGGCAACAACCCGGTACGCGAAGCCATCCATGCCGTATTCCTCTACCACGCCGTCCAGGCAGGCATGGACATGGGCATTGTCAATGCCGGCCAGCTCACCGTCTACGATGAATTGCCGCAAGAACTGCGTGAGCGCGTCGAGGACGTGGTGCTTAACCGGCGTGACGACGCCACCGAGCGCCTGCTGGACATCGCCGACAAGTACCGGGGTGACGGCAGTAGTACGGAGAAAAAAGAAGACCAGGAGTGGCGCAAGCTGCCGGTCATCAAGCGGCTCGAGCATGCCCTGGTCAAGGGTATTGATGCCTTTGTTGAAGAAGACACCGAAGAATGCCGGCAGCAGTTTGCACGACCCATTGAGGTCATCGAGGGTCCTCTCATGCAAGGCATGAACGTGGTCGGTGACCTGTTCGGTGCCGGCAAGATGTTTCTGCCGCAGGTGGTCAAGAGTGCACGGGTAATGAAAAAGGCCGTTGCCTGGCTGCTGCCATTCATTGAGTCGGAGAAAGGCGAAGGTGCTCGTGCCAAGGGCAGAATTCTCATGGCCACTGTCAAGGGTGACGTGCATGACATTGGCAAGAACATCGTTGGTGTGGTCCTGCAATGCAACAATTTCGAGATCGTCGACCTGGGCGTCATGGTGTCAGCCAGCGAAATTCTCGACAAGGCGCGTTACCACGATGTGGACATTATTGGCCTGTCCGGCCTGATCACACCGTCACTCGACGAGATGTCGCACGTGGCAAAGGAAATGCAGCGACAGGGATTCACCATCCCCCTGCTCATCGGCGGCGCCACAACCTCCCGCGTACATACCGCTGTAAAAATCCAGCCCGGTTACGAAGGCACCACCGTGTATGTCAAGGATGCATCCCGCGCAGTCGGTGTGGCACAGAATCTCGTCAGTACCGAGCACAGGAGCAACTATATAGAGCAACTCCAGGAAGAATATGAAAAAGTTCGCGAACAACATCGTAACAAACAACGCAAAATCGACTGGCTGACCCTGGATGAGGCACGGGCCAACAGGATTAACATCGACTGGAGCCACTACACCCCGCCCCGTCCGCGGATTCTAGACGCCGAAGGCAAGGATAAACACATCCTGCAGTTCGATGATTATCCGTTAACGGAGCTGCTTGAATACATCGACTGGACACCTTTCTTCAAAAGCTGGGAGCTCGCCGGCAGCTATCCGAAAATTCTCGATGATGCAGTGGTAGGCGAACAGGCACGCCAGCTGTTCGCAGATGCACAGGAAATGTTACAAA
Source organism: Gammaproteobacteria bacterium (assembly GCA_030621785.1). Classification (GTDB taxonomy): domain Bacteria; phylum Pseudomonadota; class Gammaproteobacteria; order DSM-19610; family DSM-19610; genus Thiogranum. The sequence continues at coordinate 40,163 of JAUXGZ010000007.1, forward strand.
CCATCATCGATGAAAAATGGCTGGGTGCCCGTGCGGTGGTCGGACTGTTCCCCGCCAACCGGATTAATGATGACGACATCCGCGTACAACTGGATAACGGTGAACTGGTGCTGCACCAGTTGCGCCAGCAGAACCGTAAACCCGCGGGCAGGCCGAACCAGTGCCTGAGCGACTTCATTGCCCCGGCCGACAGCGGACTGACTGATTACATCGGTGCTTTCGCTGTCACCACCGGCATCGGCATCGACGAGCATGTAAAACGCTTCGAGGCTGCTCACGACGACTACCAGGCCATTTTACTCAAGGCCCTGGCCGATCGCCTGGCCGAGGCTTTTGCGGAACGTATGCACGAACGTGTGCGTAAGGAATTCTGGGGTTACGCTGCGGACGAAGTGCTCGACAACAAGGCATTAATCAAGGAGCAGTACCGGGGCATCCGCCCTGCCCCCGGTTATCCGGCCTGTCCCGATCACACTGAAAAGGCCTTGCTGTGGCGGTTAATCGATCCCGTAAACCGTGCCGGCATGGAAATCACCGATCACTTTGCCATGCTGCCAACCGCGAGTGTATCGGGCTGGTACTTCAGCCACCCGCAATCCGGCTATTTCGGGCTGGGCAAGATTAATCGTGACCAGGTCGAAGACTATGCCGCCCGCAAGGGCATGACGCTGGAACAGGCCGAGCGCTGGCTGTCTCCCAATCTCGGATACTGACAGCATATCAAGAGTCACTTCAGGAAAATATTATGCCAAGAAAACTATGCTGGCCGGGAATCTGGGCACTTGCAGTCATCCCATTACAGGTAACGGCGATCCAGCTGGACTGCCAGGATAACGGAGACGGCACCTATTTCTGCGTCGAAATTGACCCTGTCCGGGATGCCGCCGCAAGTTCATCTGCCCTGTCCGAGGCAGTAGAACGCAATAATCCGTATATCGAGGAAGCAAAGAAGGAATGCACCTATAAGCCGCCACGCCGACACGGTAACGCCTCCGGCTCGCGCGCTGCACTGTTCAAGGAAAGAGAAAAATCGGCAAAACAGGATTATGAGCGCTGCCTGGCCAGCAAGGCGCACGAGATCAAAAAAGAGCGCAGCAACAGTAGAGGCGCGGGCGAGTGACGCTACAGATCCATCGAGAAAACCGCAGCGTCGTAGTCGTCAATAATCGCGCGCGCACGCTCGACGCAATCTTCCGACACCCGGACGGTAATCAGTCCCGCAACCGGTAGCTCACCAATAGCGCCCTGCAGATCTGCACCGAAAACCTCGGCGTGCACGCCTTCGCTTTCAAGCAGCCCGCGTATCAGGTGCGCATCCATAATACCCGCGGCGGTGTACACAATGATCACCGGCGTGCCGACTCCGTACAACGGTATACGGTAAACAGTTGCGAGCGATTATCGATCTCGCTCCGCGCAACAGCCGTGTTGCCGCCGATCTGTGCCGCAGCTTCGCGCGCCAGCGTTTCAAGAGCGCCGGCAACGTCCTCGTCACTGCGATGGCTCTCCATCGTACCCGGCGTCAACGACACCTCGGTAGTCGCAATCTCGGTACAATCCTGAACATCAGCCGTATGTACCACACGAACATCATCTGCCTCTTGTACCGACCGGAACAGACTGCAACCCGCCACAGACAGCAGCAACAGGCAACACACCAGGCAGTGCAACAAAGCTGGCAGACGCACCGGAAATCCCCTTTGGTAAATATCGACTGCCTGATAATAGCCTGCATGAGAAACCATGGATACTCCGGCTCAGAACGGAGCTTCACTGGTGAACTGCATCGGCTCGCCGGTAGCCGGGTGAGAAAATGCCAGTGCAGTGGCATGTAACAGAAGACGCTGCGACTTTTTTCGAACCGCAGCACTGGCGTACAGATTGTCCCCGAGAATCGCGTGTCCGAACGCGTACATGTGTACCCTCAACTGGTGGCTTCGCCCGGTTTCCGGAGCCAGTTCTAGACGGGTAGTATGCATGGCAACATCGCGGCAAAGAACTTGATAACGAGTCAGTGATGGTTTGCCGCGAACAGAATCGACCACTTGCCGCGGCCGGTTCGGCCAGTCGGTGATCAGGGGCAAATCGACTTCACCACCGTCAGCCGGTATACAGCCATCGACTACGGCCATATAACGTTTGGTAACCCGGCGTTCCTGGAACAGCAGGCTCAGCTGCCGTTGCGCGAACTTGTTCCGGGCCATCATCAGAATACCGGAGGTATCCATATCCAGCCGATGGACCACCAGGGCTTCCGGGTATTCGTTCTGCACCCGCACACTGAGTGAATCGCAGCGTGTAGCGCCCCGCCCGGGTACCGACAACAGTCCGGATGGCTTGTTCAGCACCAGTATCTGCGCATCGCAGTACAACAGCTCAAGCCCGTAATCAGCAGGTGGTTGATACACAAACTCCTGGATAGCCACACGCAAGGATTCCTTCAGCGCTGCCCTTCACCGGGCAGCCGGAATTGCTATGGTAAACGAAAATCCTGGAGATTCAGTAGCCGCTGGCAGGTAGCCTGCCGGGGGATTCGTAGATATCGCTGAGCATGTTGCGGAAGTCCGAACGCCGGAATATTCCCTTGATCGGTAGTGGTGCCACATCGCTGGCAGTGAAATGTGCTTCAAAAAGATCCAGGCATTCGTTTTCGTCCAGATGGCAGCCGCTGGAACAGGGCACACGAATACGGCGCAGGGCGCCACGCAACAACTCCCGTTGTTGTTCCGCTCGCGAAAGTTCTGCCATGAGGTAATCGAGTCGGTCCATGCAGGACAGATTCCCTTGCAGAATCTGGATATTGAGAAAGCAGGATTCGGCATAGACGCAGATCATTTCGCGTTCAACGGCGAGTATGTCGTCCAGTATCCTGCGCGCAAAAACATTGTCGGTGACAGCCATTGTCCATCCTTCCATGCCGTGTTCCTGCTCAGGTTAGCGGACGGATGTGACTGAAGTTTAACGTCACCCCTGTTTTTTAAATATTTAATAAAATTATAATGTTCGGATTAACAGTTATTCAGGTTTGGTAGAAATGTTTATCAACCTATGGATTTTTATGGAAAAGGTAGTACAGTAGTTAGCGACGGGTTATATACCAACACTAACTGTAGCGAAACGGGTACACCATATGAAAATAACTTCGCGCACTTTTCTGTACGTCACCACATTGCTTCTGGCCGCACCACTGGCAAGAGCGACTCCCGGGTTCAGCTATTTTCCTGACCCCTCACTGCCGGATATTGCCGCCGTTACCTACCGGCCCGGCAAGGCACCGGTTATCTCCTTCAACCCCTCGCTATGCAAACAGGCCGGTGTCTTGTTGTGCGAGTTCTACCGTTACCATGAGATCGCTCACATCATGTTGCATCATAATGATCGCGACAGTCTCAGCATCCAGGACAAGGAACGTGAAGCCGATCGCTGGGCCGCAAAGTACGCGCCCGTACATTGCGTGCAGGCGGCCTACCGGTTCTTTACATCCGGTGGCGGCAGCACTCCCAGCCACGGTAGCAGCCGGATTCGCGCGGAACGCATGATCGCCAGTGTCGAAACCCGCAAACAACGGAACTGAGCAAGGTTGTCCCGCAATGCGGGTTAACAATGACGAACAAGCCATCCGACAGACCCGGGCCTGGGTTGAGTCGGTAGTGGTAGGCTGCGATTTTTGCCCTTTCGCCCGCGCGGTTCTCGAGCAGCAACGCCTGCTCTTCAGCGCAAGTATGGAAACGAAGCTGGAGGGGGCGCTGGAAGCACTTGCGCTCGAGTGCCTGCGCCTGGATCGCGATCGGGAAATCGAAACCACGTTGCTGGTTTTCCCCAGGGCGTTCCAGGATTTTGATGATTTCCTTGACCTGCTGGCGCTGGCCGACGCCCTGCTGGTTGACCAGGGCTATGAAGGAACCTACCAACTGGCCAGCTTCCATCCCCGGTATTGTTTCGCTGATGCGCCGGCAGACGATCCGGCCAACTATACCAACCGTTCACCCTGGCCCATGCTGCATCTGTTGCGGGAAACGAGTATTGCCAGGGCATTGCAACACTACACCGGTGACCCGGAAGAAATTCCGCAGCGGAATATCCGTGTTGCGCGGCGCAAGGGAATTGACGCAATGAAGAAAATGCTGGAGACCTGCTACTAGCGCTACATCGCTGATGCGTAAAACCCGGCCAGAGTTTATTAAAATCTGATCCCTTCACGCTCCATCGAGTCGACCAGGTGGCGCCTTGCGGTTTCGGCATCGACCAGCACGGCCGCAAAGGGATAGGAAGCGGTCAATACCGCTACCAGCTGGCTGGCCGCATTGACGAAGACCGTGTCATCAGCGAAATCCAGGGCGTCAAGAGAAGCGGCGATCAGTTCGTTTGAACGCACCGCAGACACACGCACCGATTCCGGAATACTGATTACATCGTCATCACGATTCGAGTCCAGTGTCTGCAGCAAGCGGGCCATATTGATCACGCCCGGCGCATCGAGACCTTCTCCACCCACGAGGTCCGGCAAGGTAACAAGGGATTTTCCGGTGGTTACGCCGCCAAGCTGGATATCACCGATAGAGAAGCGAACGCCCTGCCCCTCCTGGTACTCGTACTCACCGTCAGCCCCCGTGACACCCGATACGGAACCGGACTCATAGGAGACTCCTTGCACCGGCGCATCCACCAGTCGACCACCGCTACCAACCACGACGGTCAGCCCGCCGCCGCGATCGGCGTCATTATCTGACCCTGTGCCGCTCGTACCAGACATGGTGCAGTCCGTGCCGCCGGACAACCAGAACACGGCCAGGAGCGCAAAACCAACTTGCAAATTTCCGGATTTCATCCAGGTGCCTCTCTTGTTACGCCCCCGTCTGTCCTGTCTGCCAGACCCTCCCTGGAAAAGTGGAGCGGTACCATTCTACACCAGTTGCCTGTACCCATGGTCATCCCTGCATTGCGATAGTAAAATACAGGGCATATCATCACCTGCAACCGAGCGGAATTTCCGGCATGTCACCTGAAAAGAAATCAAGTACAAACAGTAAACTGGACAAAATCGTCGCGGAATCCAGGAAAAATCGCGAAAGCCGTGAGCAGGGTTACCGGGAACGCTCGTTGCGCATGTATCCCTGGATCTGTGGCCGCTGCAGTCGGGAGTTTACGCGCGAAAATGTGGCACAGCTGACGGTTCACCACCGGGATCACAACCACGACAACAACCCCCTGGACGGCAGCAACTGGGAACTCCTGTGCGTCTACTGCCACGACAATGAGCACCAGCGCCAGCTGGAGGCACACGCTCAGGGGCCGGGCACAGCCGGGGAAGCAAAGGCCTCGGGTTCCACTCACAATCCGTTCGCCGACCTGAAAAGCATGCTGAAAAAAGACACCTGATTTTCAGACAGGCAGACCCGGAACACCATTATCATGTCATTTTTCAGACTACTCCTCGTGGCCCTGTGTTCGTCGTTTACAGCGGCGTGCATCATCTCGATCAACAACACCGTGCTGGCAGACGAGCAGCATGAAGCGTTCGCCTATGCAGAGCCTTTCTCCGGCGATCTTCCCGATATGCGCAAGCGCAAGCTCATTCGCGCACTGGTCACCTACAGCCAGACAGATTTCTTTTATGACAAGGGCTCACCCAGGGGGCTGCAGGTCTCCCTGCTTGACGAGTACCTGAAATTCGTCAACCGGAATGTTCGGCGTGAAGAAAACAAGGTGCATATCGTCTACATTCCACTGCCTTTTAACCAGCTGATCCCCGCCCTCTTGCGTGGCCAGGGCGATATTGCCGCAGCCCTGTTAACCATTACTCCGCAGCGGGAAAATCTTGTAACCTTTGCAACCGGTAGAAAACTGGAAGTGGCTGAGCTGGTCGTCAGTCACAAAAGTGTAACGGGATTGACAAGCATCGATGACCTGTCAGGGAAGGAAGTATACGTACTCAGTGGCAGCAGTTATGTACAGCACCTCCGTGCGCTGAACAAATCTTTCGAAGCCCGCGACATGAAGCCGATCACCATCCAGAATGCCAACTCCGATCTCCAGAGCGAGGATATCCTGGAGCTGGTAAACGCCGGCGCTGTAAAAATAACCGTTATCGATGACTATCAGGCTCGCCTGTGGCAAAAGGTTCTGCCCGACATCCGGGTGCACGAGGGTCTGAAAGTCGCCGAGGGCAACCACGTCGGCTGGGCGATCCGCAACCACAGTCCAGAGCTGGCCGAAAGTCTTGATGCCTTTGCCCAAACGGTCAGGAAAGGCACCCTGCTGGGTAACATGCTGTTCAAGCGTTTCTATGCCAATACCCGCTGGATCAGCAATCCTCTGAGCAAGAAGGAACTGGCGAAACTGGACAGCAAACTCGAACTGTTCAGAAAGTACGGCCGGCAATACGGGATCGATTACTGGGCCCTGGTCGCCCAGGCTTTCCAGGAATCCAGACTGAACAATGCCAAGCGCAGTTCCCGGGGCGCCATCGGTATTATGCAGGTGCTGCCATCCACTGCCGGTGACCCGAACGTAGCCGTGAAAAACATAACTGTGCTGGAAAACAACATTCACGCAGCGGCAAAATACCTGGCTTTCCTGCGCGACCGGTATTTCAGTGATACGGCAATCACCGCTGCCAACCGCCAGGCATTCAGCTGGGCGGCGTACAATGCCGGTCCGGCAAACGTACGACGATTCCGCGACCAGGCAAGCAAACTGGGACTGGATCCCGATGTATGGTTTTCGAACGTGGAAATCGCTGCCAGCAAGAATGGTCGCGAAACCGTGCAGTACGTTGCTCACGTACACAAGTACTACATTTCCTACAAGCTTGCCAGCAAGGCAATAAAGGATGAGGCGACCCTGATAAGTGAAACGCCCGCTGCCCGGGAACGTCTGCTAGCGAATTATCGACATCACAAACAGGCAGCCAACCCAGACAATCAGCCCCAGTACGGCACAATGATGAATGCGCACAAAGGTACAGGTGCGCTTGCTCAGGTTTTCCCTGTCACGACGATCCAATAGTAACAACATGCTTCCCCCCCGGGAAATTAAAATCTCCCGAAACAAGAGCAATCGTCATGCCATGCTGCACAGGAGCAGCAAAGCGACTCTATCCCACTGATTTCCATACTCTCGCAGTTTGCAAGACGCGTCAGCATCCTGCCAGGAATTTGTCGTAAACCCGGAAGCTGCCAGGAAACAGGCGCATTCCGTAACCCTCATTTCCGCAGGAGCCTGTCATCATTTCCGTGCTTGCCGGTACAATGAGTACCGCGATAACAACCACT
>JAUXGZ010000040.1 GCA_030621785.1 Gammaproteobacteria bacterium
TGGGTGGAAGGCGTCTGGGAGCTGATCATGGGAGCGATGCTGGCCTTCGTGCTGATCAAGGTCACGGGTGTGGATCGCGAGGTCATCGAGAAGTGGTTGTACGTGATTGTCGCCCTGGCACTGATCAGCGGCATCATCGGTACCGGCCATCACTATTTCTGGATTGGTGCGCCGGACTACTGGCAATGGTGGGGGTCGGTGTTTTCGGCCATGGAACCGATACCGTTCTTCGTAATGACCGTGTTTGCCTTCAACATGGTGAACCGCCGCCGCCGCGAGCATCCCAACAAGGCTGCAGTGCTGTGGGCGCTGGGTACGGCTGTGATGGCGTTCCTCGGGGCAGGCGTGTGGGGTTTCCTGCATACCCTGGCACCGGTGAATTACTATACGCACGGCACGCAGCTCACCGCGGCGCACGGTCACATGGCGTTCTACGGGGCTTATGTGATGATCGTGCTGACTATTATCTCCTACGCCATGCCGATACTGCGTGGCCAGGAAGCTGCCAATGCCCGGGCCCAGGTGGTGGAGATGTGGTCCTTCTGGCTGATGACCGTGTCCATGGTGTTCATCACGCTGTTCCTGACCGGGGCTGGTGTGTTGCAGATCTGGATGCAGCGCTACACCGATACGCCGTCGCCATTCATGGTCGTGCAGGAAAAGATCGAAATGTTCTACTGGCTGCGTGAGCTGGCTGGTGTGGTGTTCCTGATCGGCCTGATACTGTACGTCTACTCGTTCTTTGTGAAGGGCGATGAGCAGCGTCAGGCAGCCGCGGCCGATATGGCCTGATATGTCTGCAGTTGAAGTGCCCCTGGCAGGAGAAAGAAAGCGTGGCCTGCCAGGGGATTTCGCAATCTGGATCTTTATATTCGCCGAACTGCTTGTGTTCGGCGTTTTCTTTTTGTCCTATGCCTTCACCCGTGCCAGCCATGTGGATCTGTTCAATCAGTATCAGCAACACCTGGATCGAAGCAGCGGTGCCATTAATACCATCGTTCTGATCAGCTCCAGTTTTTTCGTGGTGCGGGCGGTGAATGCGATCAAACACGGGGCCTCTGCACTCTGTGCCCGCTGGCTGGGATTGGCGGTATTGTTCGGTGGCATCTTCGTATGGATTAAATTGCTGGAATTTTCAGCCAAGTATGCTGAAGGGATCTCCCTTAGCACGAACACTTTTTACATGTTCTATCTTTCCCTGACACTCTTTCACTTCATGCACGTTTTGATGGGAATGGTGATTCTGTCCGCGGTGGCAGTGAAGTCCGCCCGGGGAGATTACAGTATCGAAAACCATGTGGGCGTGGAAACCGGCGCTTCCTACTGGCACATGGTGGACCTGGTGTGGATCGTCCTGTTTCCGCTGGTCTATGTGATGCACTGATGGAAAAAGCCAACCGCAATGCGTTTTGGGTCTGGCTGGCGCTGGTAGTGCTGACACTGGTGACCTGGATGGTAGGCGAACTGGGCTACGGTGGTGTTAGCGTGGTTGCGCTGTTGCTGCTGTCAGTCAGCCTCAAAGGCCAGCTGGTGATTGATGTTTTCATGGGCCTGGCGCAGGTAGATTCGCGCTGGAAGTGGGTGCTAACGGGCTGGCTGATCACTGTCGTCCTGTTGATTGGTCTGGCATACTGGATTTCAGTCCGGGGAGTACATTGAGATGGCGGGTGAAGTAACCGGAATACAGGCGGAAAGCGAGATTCCCTTTTACCAGCCGCAGCGTGGCGAGGTGGAGCTGTTCGATTATGCCTGGCGCAACCAGTTGCCACTGCTGCTCAAGGGGCCAACCGGCTGTGGCAAGACCCGTTTTATCGAGCACATGGCGGCGCGCCTGGGACGCCCCCTGTATACCGTGGCTTGCCACGATGATCTCACTGCGGCTGACCTGGTCGGTCGCCACCTGATCGGCGATGGTGAGACCTACTGGAATGACGGGCCGCTGACGCGAGCGGTGCGCGGGGGCGCCATCTGTTACCTCGACGAGGTGGTCGAGGCGCGCAAGGATACCACGGTGGTGCTGCACCCGCTGTCGGACAACCGGCGCATCCTGCCCATTGAACGCACCGGTGAAATCCTGCATGCGCCGCCCGAATTCATGCTGGTGGTGTCCTATAACCCGGGTTACCAGAACCTGCTCAAGGGCATGAAGCCGTCCACACGCCAGCGCTTCGTATCCCTGCGCTTCGATTTCCCACCGCCGGAGCTGGAGCGGGATATCGTGGTGCGTGAAACCGCGGTAGCGCCGGAGATGGCGGAACAGCTGGTGGCGCTGGGCCAGAGTCTGCGCGCGCTCAAGGATCATGATCTCGAAGAGTCGGCTTCCACCCGCTTGCTGATCTACACTGCGCGCCTGATTCGTGACGGTTTCGATACCATAGAGGCCTGCCGGGCGGCGCTGATCGAGCCACTGACCGATGATGAGCCCACGGTGGATGCGTTGATGGAGGTCGTCCATGCCCGTTTTGGTAAATGAAACCGGTGAAGCGGGGCAGATGCTGGCGGTGACGGCCGAGATGCTGTACCTGATGAACCTGCTGCTGGCGCCCGGGCTGGGGTTTGTGTTGCTGTTCGTGCTGTTTCTGGCCAGAAGAAAGGATGCGCCGCCACTGGCAGCCAATCATCTGTCCCAGACGGTCGGCGCAAGCATCGTCGGTGGAGTGCTTATCGTGTTGATCATCGGCCTGATCCTGCTCCTCGGCGGCTTCGACTCGGGCTATACCTGGATGGTGGTGATCCTGTATTTCACTTTCATTCACAGCAGTCTGATTTTCATGGGCGTCATCGGACTGGTGAAGGCGCTCAGCAGCCAGCATTTCGTCTATCCGTTGATTGGCCAGCCGTTCCGGTCATGAACCGCGTGCAACGGCAGCGCACGTTGTGGCGCGTGGCCTTTTTTGTATTGTTTATACTGGCACCACCGCTGGACCTGTTTCGTTTCGACCTTGATGCCGGACACTTCATTCTCTTCGGACATCCCTGGGTACTGGATATCCGCGGTGCCGATGCGCTAACCGCCAGTATGAACATCATCCTGCGAGCCTTTCTGCCCATCGCATTCGTGGTAGCAGGCGGCTTCTGGTTGTCATGGAAATACGGCCGTCTGTATTGTGGCTGGTTGTGTCCGCATTTTTCAGTGGTGGAAATGATCAATGCCCTGATGCGGCGCGCATCCGGAAAGCTGAGCATCTGGGAGCGGAAACCGCTGCCGGAAGTTCAGAGCGATGGTGTGGAAGTTCATCCGCAGCGTTCTGCCTGGTTACTGGTTGCGCTTGCGGTGCTGTTTTTTTCCTTCCTGTGGGCGGTATCCCTGCTGACGTACCTGTTACCACCGGCGGAAGTCTGGGCTAACCTGTTGCACGGCACGCCGACACGCAACCAGTTTGTTTTCATTAGCGCGGCGACGGTGGTGTTGATTATCGAGTTTACCCTGGCGCGACATCTGTTTTGTCGCTACGGATGTGCCATCGGTCTGTTCCAGAGCCTGATCTGGATGGGCAATCGCAAGGCGCTGGTGGTGGGTTTCGACCGGGCGGGAGCCTCGGCCTGTGTGGGCTGCGACAAGTCCTGTGAGCATGCCTGTCCCATGCGGCTGCAGCCGCGCCAGATCAAACGCAAGATGTTCACCTGCACCCAGTGCCAGCAATGCGTACAAGCCTGTGAGCGGGTCAATGAGCCCGAGGGCCGGGTCAGTTTGCTGCAGATGGTTTCCAGCCAGTGCGCCCTGAACGTTTCGGAGCGTGATTTCGGGCGCCGGCCGGAAGTACCCGAGAGCTGCTTTCGACAGCCGTCTACGGATGAGCAATAAGCCACTATGGAAGAGCAGGTAGGCGCATTCTGGCACCGGCTCGTTACCCGCGCTGCGCGGCGTGAGTATCCGCATGCGGCAGTATCACTGGAGGAGATGCGCCAGTCGGCTGCGCTAATGTTCCGGGCTCTGGGTGGCGAAGGCGGGCTGCGTGTTGAAGCTGCAACCGAGACTGCACACGGTGCTCGCCGCAGTTTTTTGCAACGCATTGCCGGTAGCGGACAACAGGTGGAGCTGGCCTGGCGTGACGAGGAAACCCTGCGCCTGCCGGCACGCATTGCCTGGTTCGAGGAACGGGAGCTGAACCGCCAACTCTACCTGTGGCTGGCGGCACTGGCCGCCGGCAGTGAGCGCTGTTCGGGGGACTGGTTGCAGCAGAACGCTGCCGCCAGCGCCAGTGTCCTGCGTGCCTGGTCGGGCCTGGCCGGGCGCTACCGGCGCCTGGTGGAAGCCCATCTGCAGCAACGTCCTGATCCGCAAACCCTGCGTGCCGATGAGGCGCTACAGGAGCAACGAATCCGGCAGTGCCTGCGCGAGCCCTCCATGGACGCTCCAGCCCTGCCACAGGCCGGGCGGCCTCCCTGGCCGGTGCCCCTGTGGTTGCATCCATCACCGCCGTTGATGACCGCCGAACGGTCTGCCTGCGACGACGATGACGAAGATGAAAATGATGAATCGCACAGTGAACAGGTGGAAACGGAGAAACGTCGTCGCGGCGAGCGTGTGGACGATCCCGATGGCCGTAGCGGCTTGCTGGCATTTCGGCTGGAAAGCCTGTTTACCCGCGCTGAATACGTGTCAGTCGATCGCCCCACGGAGGAGGACGAGGACCAGAAGGCAAAAGCGGCTATCGAGGACCTGGATGTCCTGAGCATGGCACGCGACGGCAAACGCACTGCAGCCCGTTTGCGTTTCGACCTGGATCTGCCGCCACGCGAGAATGACGATGTCTATCTTGGTGAGGGAATTCCCCTGCCTGAATGGGATTTTCGCCGGCAGACCCTGCTGCCTGATCACTGTCGTCTGCAACCGATGCTGGCACGCGATGCGGGTCCGGCGGTTCTGCCTGAGCATCTGCGGGTCAGGGCGCGCCGTCTGCGCAGCCTGTTCGAGATGCTCAAACCTCGGCGCGTCTGGCTGAATGCCCAGCCGGACGGCAGCGAGCTGGATATCAACGCCGTTATTGATCACGTCACCGACCGCATGCGCGGCATTCGCGCCGCAGAGGCCGACATGTTCCGCAGTTTCCGGAATGCCGAACGTGATCTTTCCTGCCTGTTGCTGGCCGATCTTTCCTTATCCACCGATAGCCACGTCAACAATGAACAGCGGGTCATCGATGTGATCCGTGACAGCCTGTTTCTGTTTTCCGAGGCGTTATCAGGCACTGGTGACCGTTTTGCGTTGTACGGCTTTTCTTCACGGCGCCGCAACCACGTGCGCTTCCATACCCTGAAGACTTTTAATGAATCCTGTTCACCCGATGTAATGGGGCGCATACAGGCGATCAAGCCGGGCTATTACACGCGTATGGGGACGGCGATACGCTATTCGGCGCGGCTGCTGGAGAAAGAGTCGTCGAGCCAGAAACTGCTGCTGATCCTGACTGACGGCAAACCCAACGATCTGGACAAGTACGAAGGGCGCTATGGTATCGAGGACACCCGCGCGGCGATCCGTGAGGCGGTGAAGCAGGGTGTGCAGCCGTTCTGTGTCACCATCGACGACAAAGCCAGGGATTACCTGCCGTACCTGTTCGGTAGTGCTTCCTATATGCTGGTGCGTAATGCCAGGGAATTACCGGCAAAACTGCCGCTGTTGTATGCGCGGCTTACCGGGTGATGCCCGACCACACGGTTATACTGATTCGCCCTGGGCGAAATGACGCAGCTTGCCGACGTCGTTGAGGGTAATGGATTCGTCGTTCACCTCGATCAGCCCATCCCGACGCAGCCGGGAGAGGCTGCGTGACAGGGTCTCCGGGGTTACGGACAGCCGGGACGCAATAACGTGTTTCGGTGTGCTCAGCTTGATCTCCGAGCTGCCCAGGTGAGTGCTGGGTACCTGGTCCAGCAGGTAGCAAACCACGCGGAATGCGGCGCCGTGCAGCGTCAGACGGTCGAGTTCGCCGATATACCAGTGCAGGCGGCGGCTCATCTGGGCCAGGATAGCGAAGCACGCATCGGTCGATTGGTGCAGAATGCCGGTATAGACCTTGCTGTCGAAGCACAAAATCCGGCTGTGCATGATGGCGCTGGCGGTAACCGGGTAGGCCGGCTGCCCGGAAAATACGATGGCTTCTGCGAAGGTGTTGCCGGGGGAGATCAGGTCGATAATTTTTTCGTGCCCGTCCGCAGACATTCGCGCCAGTTTGATCTGGCCCGTGTCGAGCATGAAAAACTCGTCGGCCCGCTGCCGTTGCCGGAACAGCACCCGGCCTTCTGGCAGTTCGATAACGCGGGTATGCGCCAGGACAGTGGACAGCTGATCGGGCGTAAGATCGGTAAACAGCGGCGACTTCTGCAGCGCGGGCCGCAAATCGCAGGTTTCTGTATCCGACAGCAGGGCTCGGTCCATGGATTCGTTATAATTTATTGGTCAGCGAACCCGCAGTATAGCAGTATCATTTGATTTTCGTTATACAGGCAGTAAATGATAGTCATTCTTAATAAGGCGCCTGTTGCCCGTACCGGCAGCATACCTCTTCCGGACGCGGACAGTCCGGACGCCACCCAGCAGGAAATACAATGAACAAATATGGAATAAGAAAAACCAAAATTGTCGCAACCGTCGGTCCGGCCTGCGATTCACTGGAAATACTTAAGGATATGATCCGGGCCGGCATGAACGTGGCCCGGCTGAACCTGTCGCACGGCACTTTCGAAAGCCAGTACGAACGCCTGGCCATGATCCGCACGGCCTCGGCAGAGCTGGAAACCAATGTCGGTATCATGATCGATACGCGTGGCATTGAAATCAGAACCGGCAAGCTGAAGGCGGAATTGGTGCGGCTGGAGTCGGGGGGGAGTTTTAACCTCTATACCGAGCCGGCTGCGGGAGACGAAGAGGGGGTGTCGGTGTCCTTTCGTGGCCTGAGTGACGAGGTCTCGCCTGCTACGGTGATCCTGCTGGACGACGGAGCAATGGAGCTCAAGGTGGAATCTGTTGATGCGGGTGTGATCCGTTGTACGGTGATCCATGGCGGGACGTTGCGCGAGAACAAAAGTGTCAACCTGCCGGATACCGAACTGTCGATCAGCGCCGTGGGCCCGGAGAACCGCCTCGATGTGATCCGGGAGCTCACTTTCGCGACCGAGAACGAGGTCGACTATATAGCGGCTTCCTTCGTACAGAGTGCCGATGATGTTATCAAGATGCGGGAAATTCTGGCGGAAAGAAATATGGATATTCCGATTATCGCCAAGATCGAAAACAAGGCCGGCGTGGCACATCTGGACGAGATCATCGCCGTCGCGGACGGGCTGATGGTTGCGCGTGGCGATCTGGGTGTCGAACTGCCGCTCGCGGATGTCCCCGGTACGCAGAAAATGATGATTCGCAAAACCGTCACAAGTGGCAAGCCGGTCATTACTGCCACGCAGATGCTGGCATCGATGGAATGGAACCCCAAGCCGACACGGGCAGAGGCCAGCGATGTTGCCAATGCGATTCTCGATGGGAGTTCGGCCGTCATGCTGTCGGGCGAGACCGCTGTCGGCAAGTATCCGGTCGAGACTATTCGAACCATGGCGACGCTGGCGCTGCGGGCTGAATCACACCTGCGGGAGTACGGCTACCTGCAGAAGATCATGCCACACCAGTCCAATGTGGTGACCGAGGCTGTGAGTCAGGCCGCGGTGGCAATGGCGAACCAGCTGAACGCAGCCGCCATATTCAGTCTGACATCGACCGGCTTTACCTCGAGACTGGTATCCAAGCACCGGCCCGATTGCCCGATACTGGCGATCACTGCGGCCCAGAGTGTGGCGCGTCGCCTGTCCATGAACTGGGGCGTATTGCCCATTATGTATATGGGCGAACGCTCCGATGAATCGAAGATTGAATTTGGCATCGAACGTGCGAAGCAACTTGGTTATTTGAAGCCGGGAGATGTCATCGTGGCCACGGCGGGGCACCGGGAGAAAGCCGGTGGAACCGACCTGATTCGGGTGATGACACTGGGTTGAATCCGTGCGGTCTTACGGTTTCGTCGATCGGGGCGGATGTAACGCCTTGAAATCAATGTGTATTAATCATTTTTCCTGCGCGGATTGATTGATGTTGCCGGCTGCCTCAGAATAACCGCCCGGATTTGTGATCGGTCATTTTATGGTTAGTAACCAAATTTAGAGGAGTAGAGTAGTGAAATTGATACTTTTGGGCGCGCCTGGTGCAGGCAAGGGAACGGTTGCGAAACTGCTGACCGAGGTCGATGGTTCCGTACAGATTTCTACCGGTGACATTCTGCGCGGCGCAGTTCGCGCCGGCACCGAGCTGGGTAAAAAAGCCGAAGCATTCATGAAAGCAGGCGACCTGGTTCCCGACGAACTGATCATGGGCATCATGGAGGAGCGTCTGCAGGAATCGGACTGTGCAAACGGCTTCCTGCTGGATGGTTTCCCGCGTACGATCCCGCAGTCCGAAGCCCTCAAGGCATTGCTGGCAAGGATCGGTATTGAGCTGGACATGGCGGTGAACCTGGACGTTCCTCGCGACGTTATTCTCGATCGTCTGACCACGCGTCGTACCTGTTCCAACCCCGAGTGCCAGGCCATCTACAACGTCAAGAGCAACCCGCCAAAGCAGGAAGGAATCTGTGACAAGTGCGGCAGCCCGGTCATTCAGCGCGATGATGAAACCGAGGAAGCTATCAGCAAGCGTCTGGAAACCTACAACGAGAAGACCGCTCCGCTGGCCGCGTACTATGAAAAGGAAGGTCTGCTGGTCAACGTCAATGCAACGTCCAGCGATATTGTCGTTTCCACTATCAAGGAAAAGCTGGGTCTCTGATAGCCCCGCTTCTCCCTGAACCGAACCCCCGCCCGGTGCGGGGGTTTTTATGGCCCCGGTAGCTGAACGCGCCTTGTTCCGAGCGAGCGGATGCAGCTCAGGTCTGCGTCCGCGATGGCGTCGCGCAGTGCGTCGATGACTTCAGGGCGGGGAAAGCTTACCCTCCAGGCCAGTGCTACTATTCGTTTCGGTACCGGCCTGGTGAAGCGTCGTATGGCCAGCAGTCGCTGCGAATAGCGGTCTGCACCGGCGGCGGTGCAGGGCAGGACAGTTAACCCCATACCGGATGCCACCATGTGCCTTATGGTTTCCAGTGAACTTCCTTCCGTGGTATAGACAGCGCCGCTATCACCGGCAGACTTCGGTGCACAGGCCGGGCAGGCCTCGATGACCTGGTCCCGGAAGCAATGTCCCGCGCCCAGCATCAATACAGTTTCCTTTTCCAGGTTCTTCGAGCCCAGTGTCTTGCGGGCTGTCAGCGGGTGGGCGGTCGGTAGCAGGATAATAAAAGGTTCCTCGTACAGCGGTAGCGTCAGGATGTTTGGTTCATCGAAGGGCAGGGAGATGATGATGACGTCAAGTTCACCCTGTTTGAGTTTTTCACCCAGTACGGCCGTGTAGTTTTCCTCGACTACCAGTGGCATGTCCGGTGCGCGTTCGCGCAGATTTACGATCAGGTCCGGAAACAGGTAGGGGCCTATGGTGTAGATGGCACCGATACGTACCGGGCTGCCGAGCTGGTCGCTGTCAGCCATGGCGCATTGCCGAACTGATTCGACGGCTTCCAGCGCGCGCTGGGCCTGTTCCACCACCCGTACACCGGCGGGCGTGATGCGCACCTCGTTGCGGGTGCGTTCGAACAGCGCCACGCCCAGCTCCTCTTCCAGTTTTCGGACGGCAACACTCAGGGTTGGCTGGCTGACAAAGCAGGCTGTGGCGGCTCGCCTGAAGTGGCGTTCCCGGGCAAGAGCGACGATGTAGCGGAGTTCCGAGAGGTTCATGTTTGTGCCCTGTCCATAGCCTGAGACTATTAGAACACTTGTTGAAAACAATTGGCAATATGGCGGATGCAGTACTAGGTTTATACCCGAGTCCAAAGGAGAGGTGCCAATGATCAGGAAACTTTCTCTTGTTTGTGTGCTGGCCGGTTTTACGACCGGTGCGATTGCAGCTCCACTGGGATTACCACCCGTGCCCATACCTGCAGACAATCCGCAGTCCGCTGAAAAGATCAGTCTTGGCGACAGGCTGTTCAACGATACGCGCTTCAGCGCCGACGGAAAGGTAAGTTGTGCCACCTGTCATGATCCGGACAAGGCTTTCACGGATAATCTGCAAGTGTCCAAAGGTTTCAGGGGGCAGACCGGCACCCGCAATGCACCGACAGTAATCAATTCGGCCTATATGAAAACCACCTTCTGGGACGGCCGCGAACCCGATCTCGAGGGGCAGTCGAAGCAGCCACCGATCAACCCGGTGGAAGGTGGTCTACCCGATCATGCGCCGATCCTGGCGGTGATACGCAAGGATCCCGGCTACGTTCAATCTTTCCAGGCCGTGTTCTCGGTTCCGGCAAGCGGCATTACCATGGATCACGTTGCGAAAGCTATCGCCAGTTTCGAACGCACGATTGTGGCCGGTGACTCGCCTTTTGACCGCTATTATTACGGCGGCGATACCACGGCGCTGAGCGAGGCGGAACTGCGCGGTTTGCAGGTCTTTGTCGGCCAGGGGCGCTGTGTTTCCTGTCATCGAATCGAACAGACCCAGGCACTGTTTACCGATAACCGTTTTCACAATATCGGCGTCGGCTTCGGAAAGATCCGTGGCAAGGAACAGGAAACGGCCGCGCAGTTCCTGCAATCGAAGCGTGAAGGCGCCAACGTCGATATTGCTGTTCTCACCCGCGAAAATGTCTCCGAGCTGGGACGCTTTGCGGTGACCGATAACGTAACGGAGGTGGGGGCTTTCAAGACACCTACATTGCGTAATATTGATAAAACCGCTCCCTATATGCACGACGGCAGCCTGGGAACACTGGAGGATGTTGTGGACTTCTATAACAACGGTGGCCGCGTCAAGGATTCCGATCCTGTTTCCGGGTTCCTCAGTGGCGGTATTCGGCCACTCGACCTGACTGCGGAGCAAAAAAGTGACCTGGTGGCATTTATGCAGGCACTAACCAGTCCCGGACTGGATCAGCTGGCCCGGACAGGGGAGAGCAATCATGAGTAATTACAATCGTCGCCGCTTTCTGAAAGCCGGCGGAGCACTGCTGGCTGCAGGCACCCTCCCGATCAGCCTGGTGGAGCTGGCCTTTGGCAAGGACCGCAAGCAGAACTTCACTTTCGCCTACGTTTCGGATTCGCATATTACCCATGTCCGGGGCAAGCAGTTCGTACGCAACTGGGACCGGGGACTGATCCGGGCGGTAGCCGAGACCAACCTGCTCGATCCAAAGCCGGACTTCATTTTTTACGGTGGTGACATTGCCCAGCTGGGTAAACCGGAAGAGATCGATCACGGTCTGGAAATACTCTCCGGCCTGCACGGGGACGTGCACTACGTGATGGGCGAGCACGATTACTACCTGGACCTGGGTGAACACTGGCGCAAGCGACTGGGTCCGGATCACTACAGCTTCAACCACAAGGGCGTGCATTTTGTAGTACTCAACAGCATCCTTACGTTTGACGACTGGATGTACGACAAGTGGTCAAGTGGCGAGGAGCGAATGGGGCAGATGGCGCGGCTGGATAACCCGCAGGGCTCGCCCTTCATGGTTGGTGAGCAGCAGCGGGCCTGGTTGAAAAAGGACCTGGATGCGGTCAGTAAGGATACGCCTGTGGTCGTGTTCTCACATTCGCCGCTACAGAAAATTTACCAGGGATGGAATTTCTGGACAGACGATGCTGAACAGGTGCAGGCGCTGCTGAAGCCCTTCGACAAGGTCACGGTGCTCTACGGTCATGTACACCAGATTCAGTACAACCAGATCGATAACATCAGCTTCCACGCGGCCATGGCAACGGCCTGGCCCTGGCCGTATCCATCCAGCTACCGGCAGCAGGCAGCTCATGTGCCAAAACTTACTGTCGACATGAACCGCGCAGACCCGTTCTTCGAGCGTGATGCGACCGGCTGGCAGTTTATTAATCTGGATACCGGTAACGTGGATGTCAGCTACGTGCTGCCGGACAATAGCAATCGTGTCGTTGCCTGGAGCGATGCAGCGGGTCACCCGGTCGACACCCGTTACCAGGCGGAAGCCGATCGTATTCCACCGCAAACGCACTACTGAGAATGGAGGACCGCTTCATGCCATACAAAAACAGCCTGAAAATCATCTCCCGGATGGTGCTTGCTGCCTGCGTTGGCACGAGTATGCCAGTCCTGTCTGACAAGTTCAGTCAGGAGGACCTGGATCGCTGGCAGCAGGAATTTCAGTCGGTTGTAGAGCGTGGCGAAAATCTTTTTCACGGTGGCCTGCAGAGCAGGAACACGGTTTCCTGTGATCAATGCCACCCGAACGGAGCCAATACTCATCCGGAAACCTATCCCAAGTTTCAGCAACAGCTGGGACGGGTGGCCGCACTGCGCGATATGATCAACTGGTGTATTCAGAACCCGTTGGAAAGCGACCCGCTGGGGCTGGATGATCCCGACATGATTGCGCTGGAAGCCTACATTACACAGGAGCGGCGAGGCGTGGAACTGACGCCGGGCAGGCACTGAGAATCGGCCATTCGCCGGGACATTGTAGACGGACAATCCGGCAACGCTTAGAATTGCCGGCATGATCGAGGTTCTCAGAAATGCGATTCACCAGCAGCGCGTAGAGCTCGCTGAAATGCTGTCCGAGCCCCTGGCGCGACTGTCGAGTGAGTGTGCGAAGGTCTGGGGTCAGCGCGAAGAAATCGATATTGTGCTGACTGACCATTTTCGCACGGTGCCACGCTGTCTGTTCCTGTATGCACTGGATACCAACGGCATTCAGCTCAGTGATAATGTCAGTGCCGGCGGGCTGCTGCCCGAACACTACGGGCGCGACCGCTCACAACGACCCTATATGCGCGAGGCAGTGCCTTCCTGGGGGTTTCTGCTGTCCGATGCCTATCTCAGTCTGCGCACCAACCGACCTTCGTTGACGGCGTTGCACGTGGTGCGCAGGGATGGCGAAATGCTGGGCTATCTGGCCGCCGACTTCGACTTGCGCGACCTGCCGGTAACGGCTGAAATCTACGAGGAGTCGCACGACTGGCGCCAGATCAAGGGTGATCCGGCCATTCGCAGCACGGTGTTCCAGCAGCACCGGACCGAGAGCATCATGGATCGCAATATGGATACCGCGTGCGCCATTCTCGAGGAATTGCTCATGGACCGCGGTATGTTCCAGGGGGTTATTCACTTTTCCAGCAGCCGGGTTACCGTCTGGTTTCTGGACGACCCGTACCGTTACCGGATTCTCGATCACGAGGCACTGAGTGATCCGGACGTCTGCCTGCTCTATCGACACGTTTCCTACCCGAAAGATGCGCTCATTCCGCAGGACCGGATTTCCGATATTCTCAATGGCATGCGTCAGCTGCGTACGGCCGATGAAATGCTCTACCTGCGTTCGACCTCGATTAACATCTTCAACGGGCTGATCAGCATGACCTTTTCCTGTGACGGTACACACTACATGTCGTGGGATGAATTCCTCGAAAAGGACATGACATTCTGGCTCGGTAGCGCTAGTTGAGGAGCGGATGGTCCGCGGGTAACTGTTTGGACGCCCAGATCGCCAGTCGGTGCCGCATGGCTTTCTGTGATACCTGGTCTTCGGGTAACGGTTGTATGACATTGTCGTGTATCAGCAACCGGTAGATATACTCGATTTTTTCGTTCGCCGAATCGGTGGCTTCGAATTCGACCACGCCGCGGTTCTCGCCATACTCTACTCCGGCACGAATTGCCTCCTTGACCAATTCCGCTTCATGTTTCAGTTTTTTCATATCGAACAGGCTCCGGCGTCAGCTCTTGGTAGCGGTTACTGTACTCCCTGTTCGAGGCACTGTTAAATCACCGGCTGAAAATGGCCGCATTCTGTGAGGAAGCAGGGTGTGAGACAGGTTTCTCACCGATCGGAAAATTCTGTAGCAAACCGCTACAATCCCGCCCATGCTGCAATTTGAAGATCTCGCACTGCGCCGCGGACCGCGTCTGCTGTTTGAAAAAGCCGCCTTCAATATCCATCCGGGACAGAAGGTGGGCGTCAGCGGTGCCAACGGTACCGGGAAGTCCAGCCTGTTTGCCCTGATCCAGGGACAACTGCACGCCGACAGCGGACATTGCCGCTGTCCCAGGGACTGGGTGATTGCGCACGTCGCCCAGGAGACGCCGGCCGATGAGCGTGCGGTGATCGAATATGTGCTGGACGGGGATGCCGAGCTGCGCACGGTGGAAAAGAACCTGCAGAAGGCCGAGGCCGGGAACGACGGTGAACACCTCGGCACCTTGCATGGGCAGTTCGATGCCATCGGCGGTTACACCGCTCGTAGTCGGGCCGGGCAGTTGCTGCACGGCCTGGGGTTCAGTACTGCGGACGAGAGCCGGGCGGTTAATGATTTTTCCGGCGGTTGGCGCATGCGCCTGAACCTCGCGCGAGCACTTATGTGCCGCTCTGACCTGTTGTTGCTGGATGAGCCTACCAATCACCTGGATCTGGATGCGGTCATCTGGCTGGAAAGCTGGCTACGCTCCTATGCCGGTACGCTGTTACTGATATCGCATGATCGGGACTTTCTCGACAGCGTGGCCGGCTACATTGCCCACTTCGAACATCAGCGTATTACGCTGTACACCGGCAATTACTCGGCTTTTGAGCATTTGCGCGCCGAGTATCTCGCCAGTCAGCAGGTTCAGTACGAGAAGCAACAGCGCGAGATTTCGCATATCCGTACCTATGTGGATCGTTTCCGCGCCAAGGCAAGCAAGGCACGGCAGGCACAGAGTCGTCTCAAGGCGCTGGAGCGCATGGAGCAGATTGCCCCGGCTCACGTGGATTCGCCATTCCATTTTTCCCTGCGCGCGCCGGAAAAACTGCCGCATCCATTATTACAGTTGAAGGAAGTCGCGGCCGGCTATGTGGACCAGCCGGTGTTCTCGGGTGCCAGCCTGAACCTGTCACCGGGAGACCGCGTCGGTCTGCTGGGACCCAACGGTGCCGGCAAGTCGACCCTGATCAAGCTGCTGGCCGGAATGTTGCCACTGCGCGAGGGCCGCAGTGAGCCGGCAAAAGACCTGAAAATCGGCTACTTTGCCCAGCACCAGGTGGAACAGCTTCATCTGGATCACTCTCCCCTGGATCACCTGCTACGGCTGGATCCTGCGGCGCGCGAGCAGGAGCTGCGTGATTACCTTGGAGGTTTTGGATTTCCCGGCGAGCAGGCTTTGCGGCCGGTCGGTCCGTTCTCTGGCGGAGAGAAATCCCGTCTGGCGCTGGCGTTGCTGGTCTACCAGCGACCCAACCTGCTGTTACTCGACGAACCAACCAACCACCTGGACCTGGAAATGCGCCAGGCACTGGCGCTGGCATTGCAGGAGTTCGAAGGGGCGATGGTGCTGGTGTCGCACGACCGCCATCTGCTGCGGGTGACCTGTGACCAGCTGCTGCTGATTCACGACGGCCGCGTGGATGATTTTCCGGGCAGCCTGGATGATTACCCGCGATGGCTCAGGGAGCAGAGTAGCCGAACCGCCACAGCCGTGGTAAAACCGGATTCCGCCGTCGCGGAACCTGGTCGCAAGGAACAAAAACGCCTGCAGGCTGAACAGCGCAGGCAACTGCAGCCGTTGCGCGAGAAAGTGCGTTCGACAGAACACGAAATGGAGCGCCTGCACGCGCGCCAAACCGAGCTGGAACATAGTCTGGCGGATGCAGGGATTTATACGGAAGAAAACAAACAGCGCCTTAGGCGCCTGTTGCTGGAGAAGTCCGAAACCGACAACCGCTGCCAGCAGGTCGAGGCCGAATGGCTGGAAGCCAGCGAGCAGCTGGAGTCCATGCAGGTTGTTATCAACGAGAGGAAACAAGGATGCAAGTGAGTGATGCACTAAAAGCACGACGCGCAGTAAAGTGGTTCGACGCCGACCATGTCATGCCGGAAGAAACCTTTCGGACGCTGATGGAGTGCGCGATTCTTACGCCTACAGCGTTCAATATCCAGAACTGGCGCTTCGTGCGCATCACCGATGCCGAACAGCGCAAGGCCATTCGCGCGGTTGCCTGGGACCAGGCGCAGGTGACGGATGCCTCGGAGCTGCTGGTGCTGTGCTTCGATGACAAGGCCTGGTCCCGTGACCCGCAACGCTACTGGAAAAATGCACCGCAGGAGGTGCAGGACTTTCTGCTGCCGGCGCTGGGTGAATACTACAAGGACCAGCCGCAGGTGGAGCGGGATGAGGGTATGCGTTCCTGCGGCCTGGTCGGGCAGTCCATTATGCTCATGGTCAAGGAGCTGGGCTATGACAGCTGCCCCATGGACGGTTTCGATTACGCCGCAGTGGCCGGCATTATTGATTTGCCGGAAGACCATGCGATCGCCTTTATGATCGCGCTTGGCAAGAGCGTCAAGGAGCCCTGGCCTCGACCGGGGCAATTATCGCTGGATGAAGTGCTGCTGGAAAATCGCTTCACCTGATTAAATCTTTTGTCCTGTACGCCGAAAAGAGAATAGGTGACCCTGTGCTGTTCGCTGCTGCCTCCGGTGGCAGGGGAATTCACTCTGTGCCGGGATCAGATTAATAATAATAAATATAACAGTTTGTTATGAGTTATATTTATTAATTAACATTAATATTGAAGGTGTATTGACATGAGCCAACTGTTTTCTGAACCCTGGATGTGGAAGCTGAAAGAGAAGTGGAACCAGGAACCCAGGGTTTTCGAACCGTTGCAGAAAGCCGGCTTCGTCGCCATGATCGGTTACGGGTTTAAGGGTGAAGACACCCCGAGAGGTGTCATTTCCATTATCGGCGGGAAAATCGTGGCGGCCGGAAAATACAATAATGAAAAGCTGGACTGGGATCTGCGGGCCGCCCCGGATAGCTGGAAGCTATGGATGGAAGACGGTTTTGGTCTGGCCCGCCTGGGTCCGGCGGTGGCCATGCGCAAGTTGCAATTTGTGGTGGGCAACTATCGGCAGATGATTCGCAACCCGGCTCTCAGCCACCCCTTTCTGCACCACTTCAATCTTATGACCTCCATCCGGACCAGCTTCTAGGACACTCACTATCTGACCGCCACCGGGCAGGGAAGCCCGGCCGGTGCTGCGTGCTTGCTACGACGACCATTCCTCAACTTATTCATGCACTTTCTGCAAATTCCGGTATCATGCCCAACCATTTCAGGTTATATGCAAGGCGGGAACGCGGCAAAAAACCTGTTTCTGAACGCTGGCAACACTGGGGCGATTAGACCGAAGTTGGTTCAACTTGTTGAAATAAAGCAGGTTTATACAGGGCTACCCATAGTGAGTGCAGTACATTTGAACTTTTGGACAAACGAGTTGACGTCATGACAGATCTAGCCAATTACCGAAATATCGGTATTTTTGCCCACGTGGATGCGGGCAAGACCACCACCACCGAGCGTATCCTGAAACTCACCGGCAAGATTCATAAAATCGGTGAAGTGCACGATGGAGCGGCGACCACCGACTTCATGGAGCAGGAGCAGGAACGCGGTATCACCATCCAGTCCGCTGCCACGACCTGCATTTGGGATGACCACCAGCTGAACATCATCGACACCCCCGGACACGTCGACTTCACCATCGAGGTCTACCGTTCACTGAAGGTGCTCGATGGCGGTATCGGGGTTTTCTGCGCATCCGGTGGTGTTGAGCCCCAGTCCGAAACCAACTGGCGTTACGCCAACGATTCAGCCGTTTCGCGCATCATCTTTGTGAACAAGCTGGATCGCATTGGTGCGGATTTCTTCCGCGTGGTCAAGCAGATCGAGGACGTACTGGGCGCCAACCCGCTGGTCATGGTGTTGCCCATCGGTGTTGAAGACGATCTCAAGGGTGTCGTGGACCTGTTGACCCGCAAGGCCTGGGTATGGGACGACTCTGGCGACCCGCTGAACTACACCATTGAAGATGTACCGGCCGACCTGGTCGACCTGGTGGAAGAGTGCCGTGAAAAGCTGGTCGAAACTGCGGTCGAGCAGGACGACGACCTGATGGAGAAGTACCTCGAAGGTGAAGATATCGCCGTCGATGACCTCAAGCGTTGTATCCGCAAGGGTACCATCGCGCTGGATTTCTTCCCCACCTACTGCGGCTCTGCTTTCAAGAACAAGGGCGTTCAGCTGGTGCTGAATGCGGTAGTCGATTACCTGCCTGGTCCCACTGAAGTGCCGCCGCAGCCGGAAGTGGATATGGAAGGCGAAGAAACCGGTAAATACGCCATTGTCGATCCGGACCTGCCGGTGCGTGCGCTGGCATTCAAGATCATGGACGACCGCTTCGGCGCCCTGACCTTCGTGCGCATCTACTCCGGCACCATCAAGAGGGGTGATACCCTGGTCAATACCTTTACAGGCAAGACCGAGCGTATCGGCCGCATGGTGATTATGCACGCCGACGATCGCGAGGAGATCGATCGTGCCCAGGCGGGTGACATTATCGCCATTGTCGGTATGAAGAACGTGCAGACCGGCCACACCCTGGCAGCCGTCAATGACCCGGCCACGCTGGAGCCCATGATCTTCCCGGATCCGGTCATCTCGATGGCGGTTGCGCCGAAAGACAAGACGGCGTCTGAAAAAATGGGTATCGCCCTCAGCAAAATGGTCAAGGAGGATCCTTCCTTCCACGTCGAGACCGATGAAGAGAGCGGCGAGACTATCCTGAAAGGGATGGGCGAACTGCACCTGGATATCAAGGTAGACATCCTCCGACGCACCCACGGTGTCGACGTCGAGGTGGGCAAGCCGCAGGTGGCGTACCGCGAGACGATTACCCAGCGTGTCGAGGATTCCTATACGCACAAGAAGCAGACCGGTGGTTCGGGTCAGTTCGCCAAGATCGACTACGTGGTCGAGCCCGGCGAGACCAGCAGCGGCTTCGAGTTCGAGTCCAAGGTGACCGGTGGTAATGTGCCTCGCGAATTCTGGCCGGCGATAGAAAAGGGTTTCAGGATCAGTATGGAGAAGGGCACACTCGCCGGCTTCCCGTTGCTGGACGTGAAAGTCACGCTGATGGATGGTGGCTTTCACGCGGTTGATTCGTCGGCGGTTGCCTATGAAATTGCTGCCAGGGGCGCCTATCGGCAGACGATACCGAAAGCCGGCCCGCAGTTACTGGAGCCGATTATGAAGGTGGACGTCTTCATGCCGGAAGAAAAGGTTGGTGACGTTATCGGCGATCTCAATCGGCGTCGTGGCATGATCAGGTCGCAGGAGCCGGGCGCGACCGGTGTCCGGGTCAAGGCCGATGCACCGCTGAGCGAAATGTTCGGTTACATCGGTGATTTGCGTACCATGACATCCGGCCGTGGCCAGTTCTCCATGGAGTTCTCGCACTACGCGCCCAGTCCGCGCAACGTAGCCGAGGAAGTGATCAAGGAAGCCAAGGAACGTAACGGCTGACAGGCTTCGTTCACGACGCCTGAAAAAAAGCCCCGCGCAGCGATGTCCGGGGCTTTTTTTCGGGGTTTGGTATCAAACCAGGGAAACTCCGGAGAAAACTACATGAGCGACCTATTCTCACCCATCCGTCTGGGCGACCTGACACTGCCGAATCGTATCGTTATGGCACCGCTGACGCGTAATCGGGCTGCCATGCCTGGTAACGTGCCCCGGGCCATAAACGCGACCTACTATGCGCAACGATCCAGTGCCGGTTTGATCATCTCTGAAGCAGCGCAGGTATCGCCGGAGGGAGTGGGGTATCCGGCGACGCCGGGTATACACAGCGAGGAACAGGTTCGGGGCTGGCGCGCCGTAAACGATGCGGTTCATGCAAGTGGGGGACATCTGTTCGTGCAGTTGTGGTTCTGCGGTCGCATCTCCCACCCGGACCTGCTGCCAGACAGGCA
>JAUXGZ010000033.1 GCA_030621785.1 Gammaproteobacteria bacterium
TTCGGTAAAAATCAGTGACTGCTTCTTGCCTTCCTCACCCTCGACATGGCTACGGGCACGGATGTAGATCCGCCCACGGCCCGTATGGTATGCCTCGTGGATGCCGCGCACGCCGTTGATAATCGCTGCGGTGGGGAAATCCGGCCCCGGGATGATCTCCATCAGCTCCTTGATGGTGATATCCGGGTTATCAATCAGCGCAATGCAGCCGTTGATTACTTCGGTGAGATTGTGCGGTGGTATATTGGTCGCCATGCCAACCGCAATACCGGCAGAACCGTTGGCCAGCAGGTTGGGAACACGCGTCGGGAAAACGGTCGGCTCGTGTTCGGACTCGTCGTAGTTGGCTACGAAATCGACGGTTTCCTTGTCGAGGTCGGCCAGCAGTTCGTGCGCAATTTTCGACATGCGCACTTCGGTATAACGCATGGCTGCGGGAGAATCGCCATCGACCGATCCGAAGTTGCCCTGCCCGTCCACCAGCATGTAACGCAGCGAGAACGGCTGTGCCATACGTACGATGGTGTCGTAGACTGCGGTATCGCCGTGCGGGTGATATTTGCCGATTACATCGCCGACGATACGTGCTGATTTCTTGTAGGGTTTGTTCCAGTCGTTACCCAGTTCGCTCATGGCAAACAGGGCCCGACGATGCACCGGCTTGAGTCCGTCACGGACATCCGGCAACGCGCGACCGACAATTACGCTCATTGCGTAATCCAGGTAGGACTTACGCATTTCGTCTTCGAGATTTACCGGAAGTACTTCTTTGGCGAAATCTGCCATGAATATCAGCCTGGATCAGGCGCCTGACCGGCCCTTTAATCGACAACGGATTGAGAGAACCGCCGAAATACACGGCGCGTAAGCGGGCGATTGTAGCATACCCTTGCCGGGTACTGCATCCGAACAATCGGCGCTCAGAACGACTCAGGAGCAGCCTGAATAACGCCCCGTCAATTTATCGTCACATTATCAGAGAGGCCATTCTTTCAGCATCCGGATGTTCCACTACCCCTTTTTCGGTCACCAGGACATCGACCAGCGCGGCCGGGGTGATGTCGAAGGCCGGGTTCCAGGCAGTAGCACCTGCGGCAGCCGTCTGCTGGCCGGCAAGCTCCAGCACTTCGCTCGCAGCCCGCGTCTCAATCGGTATCCGGTCACCCGTGGTGGCCGTCATATCGATAGTAGAAGTCGGTGCCACCACCATGAACCTGACACCGTGATGGCGCGCAGCGATTGCTGCGCTGTAGGTACCGATCTTGTTCGCCACGTCACCGTTGGCCGCGATGCGATCCGATCCGACAATAACCCACTGCACCCGACCCGACTTCATCAGGTGCGCTGCCGCACCATCAACGATCAGGCTTACCGGAATGCCATCCCGGAGCAGTTCCCAGGCAGTCAGACGGGCGCCCTGGAGCCAGGGCCGGGTTTCGTCGGCAAAGACCTGCGCCAGCCGGCCCTCCGACCAGGCACTGCGAATCACGCCCAGCGCAGTGCCGTAACCGCCGGTTGCCAGTGCGCCGGCATTGCAATGGGTCAACACTCCGCTACCGGGTTCGATGAATGCAGCACCCAGCCTGCCCATGGTGTAGTTCGCCTGGATATCCTGCGCCTGGATCGAGACGGCTTCCTGCAGCAACACGGGCTCCGGGTCGCCTTCGATTTTAACCGCACTTTCCCACATTCGCCGTACCGCCCAGGTCAGATTCACCGCTGTAGGCCGGGATTGCGCCAGCACATCGAGATCCTCCCTGAAACCTGCCAGCCAGTTGCCCGGCTCCTCGCGAAAACGCGCCCGCGCTGCCATGACAGCAGCATAGGCCGCCGTAATGCCAATAGCCGGTGCTCCACGCACGACCATATCGCGTATTGCAGCCCCCGCTGCCCGGCAGTCTTCCAGCACCAGCATGGTCTCCAGCTGCGGAAGGCGGCGTTGATCCAGTAACTGGAGCCGGCCATCCGCCCACACGACGGCGCGAAGTTGATCGTGTTTTTCTGTCATCACTTCAGTCCACGGCAAACAGGGAAGGCAACTATACAGGCAACTATTCGGCTCAGTGAGCGCGGGTCATGCCTCTGACCGAATTGACCGCGCATTGGAATGGACCGGCTTTTCAGAAATAAGCCTGCCTTTGTTTGAGCGTAGCGAGTTTAGGCAGGCGCTGAAAAGCCGGTCCATTCCAGGGTGAAAAGCGGTCGCTTGAGGGAAGAGGCATGACCCGCGCTCACTGAGCCGAATAATTTGTCCCCGGTCTCCTTGCAACCGGTTTTTATCAGGACATTGCAGTACAATCCCGGGCATGAAACAGGTTGAAACGCTGATCCATGCCCGTTGGGTAATTCCCGTTGAACCGGATACAGGTGCGTTACAACACCACAGCGTTGCCATCGAAGACGGCAGGATCAGCGCCATACTACCGACCGCCGAAGCCCGGCAGTTCTACCAGGCACAGACTGAACACGAGCTGGAAAAACACGCCCTGATCCCGGGTCTGATCAACGCCCACACGCATGCGTCCATGTCCCTGCTACGCGGCATTGCAGACGACCTGCCACTCATGGACTGGCTGCAACATCACATCTGGCCCGCCGAACAGAAGTGGGTAAATGAACAGTTCATCCAGGACGGCACCCGGCTGGCCATTGCCGAGATGCTGCGTAGCGGCACCACCTGCTTCAATGACATGTACTTCTTTCCGGAAGTCAGCGCACGCGCCGCCGCCGCCGCCGGCATACGCGCCTGCATCGGCATGATCCTGATCGACTTCCCGACCAGCTACGCGGAAAATCCGGACGAATACTTTGCCCGGGGCCTGGCAATGCACGATGAGTACCGCCACCACCCGCTGATCCGCTGTGCCTTTGCTCCACATGCGCCCTACACCGTATCGGACCAGCCGCTGCGGCGGGTACAGGTACTTTCCGACGAACTGGATCTCCCGGTGCACATGCACGTACACGAGTCGATCGGCGAGATCGAACAGGATATTGCCGGGCATGGGGAGCGACCACTGACACGACTCGACCGCCTCGGACTACTGTCGGGCTCGCTGGTGGCGGTCCATATGACCCACCTGCTGGATGAGGAAATACACCGGCTGGCCGAAAGTGGCACCAATGTCGTTCACTGCCCGGAGTCCAATCTGAAACTGGCCAGCGGCTTCTGCCCGGTGCAAAAATTGCTCGACGCCGGTGTCAACGTGGCACTCGGGACAGATGGAGCCGCCAGCAACAATGACCTGGATCTGCTTGGGGAAATCCGTACCGCAGCACTGCTTGCCAAAGCTGTTCACGAAGATGCCAGCGCCCTGCCCGCGCATACGGCACTGCGCATGGCGACGCTGAACGGCGCAATCGCGCTCGGTATGGCGGACGAAATCGGCTCAATCGTACCGGGTAAATGGGCTGATCTGACGGCGGTCAATCTTGGCGCACTGGAAACGAGTCCACTCTACGACCCGGTATCCCAGCTGGTGTATGCCGCCGGCCGTGAACAGGTTTCGGACGTCTGGGTCGCTGGTCAGCACCTGCTGAGAAGCCGCCAGCTGACACAGCTGGACGAGGATGAGTTAATCAACCGCGCCGCAGAATGGCAGGAACGCATTGCCGCAGGTGAATCGAACCACTGAGTCAGGTATCTTATCGCCATGAAAGAACACACACATAACGTAGATCCTGCCGAAATCAGCAAGTTCGAGGAACTGGCCTCGCGCTGGTGGGATCCTCACAGTGAATTCAGGCCGCTGCACGAAATCAATCCGCTGCGCCTCGACTATATCGAGGCACTCGCCCCGTTGGCAGGCAAACAGGTTATCGATGTCGGCTGCGGCGGAGGGCTGTTGTCCGAGGGCATGGCCCGGGCCGGTGCACAGGTTACCGGCATCGATATGGGCGAAGCACCACTCACCATCGCCCGGCTGCACCAGCATGAATCCGGCGTCCAGGTCGACTACCAGCGCATCACCGCTGAAGCTATGGCGGAAAGCCGGCCGGCAGCCTTCGAACTCTGCACCTGCATGGAAATGCTGGAACACGTACCCGATCCCGCTTCAGTGATCCGGGCCTGTGCAGACCTGGTACGGCCGGGCGGAACAATCATCGTCTCTACTTTAAACCGCAACCCGAAATCCTGGCTGTTTGCCATTGTCGGCGCCGAATACCTGCTGCGCATGCTGCCACGGGGTACGCACGATTACCGCAAGTTCATTCGCCCCTCCGAGCTCGAACGCTGGGCGCGTGCTGCAGGACTGGAACTGCAGGACCTCACCGGCATGAGCTATAACCCCCTGACGCAGGAATACCGCCTCGGCAGCGACGTAGACGTAAATTATCTCGCCTGTTTCAGCAAGCCCGCGAGCTGATGGGCAACCGCACCGAGGCAGTACTGTTCGATCTTGATGGTACCCTGCTCGATACTGCTCCCGACCTGGCCAGGGCGCTGAATGCGGTGCTGGTCGAGCAGGGGCTGGCTCCTCTCCCCTTTGACCGCATTCGACCTGTGGTGTCTCACGGTGGCCGCGCGCTGATCGAGCTCGGTTTCGAGCTACCGCCCGGGCACCCGGATTTTGAATCCTTGCGCAAGCAGCTGCTGGATTATTATCAGGCCCATATAGCCGACGACACTCGCCTGTTTCCGGGCATGGAACAGGTTCTGCAACATATCGAGGAACAGGACATCCGCTGGGGAGTGGTCACCAACAAACCGGGCTGGCTGACCGGGCCACTGCTTGACGCGCTCGATCTTGATAAGCGCACATCCAGTATCGTATCCGGTGATACGCTCAGTGAAAACAAACCCCACCCGGCTCCATTGCTGCACGCCTGCAGGGATATCGGCTCGGATCCCGCACACTGCGTATACGTAGGAGATGCGCAGCGTGATATCGAGGCGGCCCGCCGCGCCGGCATGCCCTCACTGGTCGCAATGTTCGGCTATCTGATGGAGGATGACCGCCCGGATCAATGGGGCGCGGATGCCTTGATCGAGCAGCCGTCAGGCATCCTGGACTGGATCGGGGCAAATGCGGATTAGCCGTGCTGCAAATGACCTTCGGTCCGCAGTCCCGCACCCAGCACCTGCTCAATGGGAGCGGGCTTGCCAAGGTAGTACCCCTGCGCATAATCGACCCCGAGCTCGCGCAACACCTCGAGCGCAGCGACCGTTTCCACATACTCTGCCGTAGTCTGCTTGCCCATCAGGGTAGCCACTTCGCAAATAGACTTCACCATGGCCCGATCGATGTCGCTATTGGCGATGTCACGGATAAACGAACCATCGATCTTGAGAAAATCGACCGGTAAATTTTTCAGATAGGCAAAAGAAGAAAGGCCACTGCCAAAATCATCCAGCGCAAACCGGCAACCGTGCTGTTTGAGGGTCTCCATGAAGTCGACTGCATGCTCCAGCTGCGAAATTGCCGCAGTCTCGGTAATCTCGAAACACAGCTTATGCCAGGGAAAATGGCTTTTCCCTACCAGGTCCAGCACCTGCGCAAGGAAGCTTTCATCCCCAAGTGTCAGACCGGACAGGTTGATGGAACACACTTCCAGCTGCTCCAGCTCCTGCGGATGCCGGTCGAACCAGCACATGACATTCTCCAGCACCCACCGGTCGATCTTGGTGGAAACGTTATAACGCTCTGCTGCAGGCAGGAAATCAGCCGGCATAATGATCCGCCCGTTATCCTCCCGCAGCCGCAACAGTATCTCGATCCGGTTGCCGCCGGAGATATCCATGCAAGGCACGATTGGCTGTGCATACAGACGAAACAGGTTTTTTTCCAGTGCCTGGTTAAGGCTGGAAACCCGGCGCATGTCACCTACGTGGTCAAGCATACCGGCATCGCTTACCCCGCAGACATAGATCCGGTTGCGCCCGCGGTCCTTGGCTGCATAACAGGCCGTATCCGCCAGACTGAGCAACTGCTGCAGTGACTTTCCGTCCACACCAACGGGAACAACACCAATGCTGACGCCTATGGAAAAACGCTGCGATTGCCAGTAAAAGCGAAAATCCTCGACCGATTCACGAATACGTTCCGCAAGCTGAGCAGCCTGTTCCAGGGGACAATGTTCCATGATAACGGCAAACTCATCTCCACCCAGGCGAGCCAGTGTGTCCCTGGAACGGGTCAGCCCCTTCAGCAAATGCGACACCTGGCGCAACATCTCGTCACCGGCAACGTGCCCGCAGGTATCGTTAATAATCTTGAACTGATCCAGATCCAGGTAGCAGAGCGCATGTTGCCCCTCGCTCCCGTCCTGCAAAGCGATAAGACTGGAAAGTCGTCGCTCGAACTCTCTGCGGTTAACCAGTTCGGTCAACTCATCGTGCGTCGCCTGATAAACCAGCTGCTCCGACAGCTTGCGTGTTTCGGTGATATCCCGGCAAACAATCAGCAGGCAGGGCTCGGTCCCGCCATCACCGTGTGCAACACTGACGCGCTGCTGGGCCCAGAGTATGGTCCCGTCCTTGCGAACCTTGCGGTACTCAAGCGTATCGGCAGACGGCGTACCTTCAAACTGTTTACCCAGATACGCCAGCACTCTCTGCTGGTCATCGGGATGAATCAGCATCAATGCCGACTTGCCAGTCAGTTCCTCCACCTGGTAGCCCAGCATGGATGCTCCGACACGATTTATGGACAGAATCTCGCCCTTGCTGTTTATGGTGGAGTAGATGTCGGGAGCATTATCGTAGAGCTGCTGGTAGCGAGCCTCACTGGCTCGCAGCGCGAATTCCGCCTTTCGTTCTTCAGTAACATTACGGAAAATGCCACGCGTGGATAAGGCCGCCCCGTCGCGGATCAATGACCCGCACTCGCCGTTCAGATGGACCACGTCCCCGTTTCGGGTCACGAAATTAAAATCAATACCGGAGAGCATTGTGCCCGCCTTGAGCCGCTTGAAACGGTCGCTGCAACATTCCAGACTGGAAGGATGAAGAACGTCACTCAGATACAGCTCGTTCGCTTCCTGTTCTGAGTAACCCATGGTGTCGCGCCAGGCCTTGTTGGTGTACACAAAACGCCCGTCCGCCGACAGAGTCTGGATAAGGTCGCTGGTGTTATCGAAGATATCCCGGTAGCGCTCCTCACAGGCACTCAGCATCTGCTGAACAGTACATTGTTCACACGCTTGCCTGGCCTGCATGAGTGCACGAATCAATCCTGGCAAGCGACGCAAACCCTGGCTCCCGCCTGACAGCCAGTGACCGACGCCGCGTTCCAGGCACTGCAGGGCGAGTGGTTCGACACCGGTTTCCGCCACCGCAACCAGCGGTATGCCCGCAGCTTCCTCTGCCAGC
This sequence comes from Gammaproteobacteria bacterium, assembly GCA_030621785.1. Taxonomy (GTDB): domain Bacteria; phylum Pseudomonadota; class Gammaproteobacteria; order DSM-19610; family DSM-19610; genus Thiogranum. The sequence continues at coordinate 7,313 of JAUXGZ010000033.1, forward strand.
AGGTCTCCCACGTCCAGCAACGTGCCATCCGGGAGTTCCAGTTGGCTGAATATCACTGCCAAGTGCTCTGAATCCAGCTCTGATCGCGCCGCGGCCAGGGTAGAAACCACCCTCAACCGGTACCGGACACCGGCGTCGCCCAGTGCCTCACGCATCTGCTGCGCGAGGTCCGGCGTGCCGACCAGCAGCAGGTCAGTCTCCCGTGGCTCCATAGTAGTACCATCCTCCCCCACCCTCAGGCCCGGAAGTTAACACGTTGGCGGAAAAGGCGCCACGAATCCGGGCGACGGCAGCGGACCGGCCAATGACAGCTTTGTCAGTCATGGTTTACACTGCGCGCCACGGTGGCCTGCACAGCACGGGGAAATGCTCGAAAACCTGATTCAGAACATGGATACCTCCCAGTGGCCCTACCGGGCGACCGGCGTGACGCTGGCACTATTCGTTGGCTGGTTGTTCGGACACTGGCGGGCACAGCGGGAAATCATCCGCCTGCGCGAAGAAAATGTGCGCGCCAGTACCTTGCTGGAAAGCGAACGCGTCTCCATGCGGGAAAAGATCCACATCCTCGAGGATGCGCGCAAGCAACTGGAGACCAGCTTCCGCTCACTGGCCGGCGATGCTCTCAAGTCCAACAGCAGCGAATTCCTGCAACTTGCCGAAGCACGCTTCAACACCCTGCACGTACACGCCACCGGTGAACTTGAAAAGCGCGAAAAAGCAGTCGAAACCCTGGTACAACCGATCCGGGACGTGCTGGAAAAAACCGGTCAGCAGATTCACCAGATGGAGAAAGAACGCCAGCAGGCATTTGGCTCACTCAACCGACACCTGGAACTCATGGCGCTGGCACAGGAACAGCTGCAGGGGGAAACGCGCAAACTGGTCAAGGCGCTGCGGCGGCCCGAGGTGCGCGGTCAGTGGGGCGAGCTTACCCTCAAGCGACTGGCGGAACTTGCCGGCATGGTGGAGCATTGCGATTTCTTTCAACAGGAAACCCTGAGCACAGACCAGGGAAAGCAACGTCCGGACATGATCGTGCGCATGCCCGGAGGACGGGAAATCATCGTCGATGCCAAGGCCCCCATGGATGCCTATCTTGAAGCTGTGGAAGCCAGTGACGATGCGCAACGCAATCGTGAACTCCAGCGCCATGCGCGCAACCTGCGTGAGCGTATCCGCGAACTGTCAAGCAAGAGTTACTGGCAAAGCCTGTCAGGCTCACCCGATTTCGTCGTTCTGTTCATCCCCGGTGACCAGTTGCTCAGTGCGGCACTGGAATATGACCCCGGACTGCTGGAGGACGCCCTGGCCGACAAAGTCATCCTGTCCACACCTTCCAGCCTGGTCGCCCTGCTGCGCGCCGTCGCCTACGGCTGGCGACAGGAAGCACTGTCGGAAAACGCCGAACGTATTCTGGCAGTCGGTCAGAACCTGTACGAACGGCTCGGCACTTTTGCCGAACACCTGGAAAAAGTGGGCTACAGTCTCGGGCGCAGTGTAGAAAGTTATAATCGTGCCGTCGGATCCTTCGACAGCCGGGTACTTCCGGGTGCAAAAAAATTCACCGAAATGGGCATCCAGGGCAAGAAAGAGGTACCGGAACCCGAGCCGGTCGAAGTGCTGCCACGACCGGTCCAGAATGCAACGACGACTTCGCCCGATGACACCTGAAACAAGTGCTGCTGCCGCTCACGGATACCGCTGGTGCCGGCAACTGGCGCGTTCGCACTACGAAAATTTCCCGGTAGCTTCCTGGCTGCTGCCGGCACACCTGCGAGACCCGGTCACTGCAATCTATGCCTTTGCCCGCTCAGCCGACGATATCGCCGACGAAGGCACTGATACAGATGCCCTGCGACTGGAGAAACTTGCCCACATGACGTCAGCCCTGGATTCCACAATGCGTGGAGTGCCGCCGGATGAACCACTCTACCAGGCGCTTGCGGACACCATTAAACGCCATGCACTTCCACCCGGGCCGTTGTACGATCTGCTGCACGCTTTTCGCAATGACGTCACAACGAATCGCTATAGCACGTATGCTGAAGTGATGGACTACTGCCGGTACTCGGCAAATCCGGTTGGCCGACTGCTGCTACACCTCGCCGGACAGGCCTCCGAAGCCCGTCTCGGGCTGTCGGATGCAATTTGCAGTGCGCTGCAGTGGATCAACTTTCTGCAGGACATAAAACAGGACTACAGGGAAAACAACCGTATTTATCTTCCTGCAGACGATATGCAGCGCTTCGGCGTGAGCGAGGAAGATATCGATGTGCAAAGAAACCTGCCCCGGGTACGCGAATTACTGTTGTTCCAGATCGGCCGCACGACCGAACTGCTGCACTCCGGCAGCGCACTTGGCGGACAGCTTTCCGGCCGTTTCGGACTCGAGATTCGAGTCGTCATTCGTGCTGCTGCCAGGATGCTCCACAAGTTATCAACACAGGCCGATGTCTTCGGTCGTCCTCGACTGGGCATCCTGGACAGGGCCGGTATTACCTGGGCCGCATTAAGACAGACAACGGCCTGATGTCACCTGACCAATACTGCAGGGACAAGGTCGCTGGCAGCGGATCGAGTTTTTATTATTCCTTTCTGTTTCTGCCTGAAGAAAAACGGCGCGCTATTACTGCGCTGTATGCATTCTGCCGTGAAGTGGATGACGTGGTGGACGAATGCCATGATGAAAGTATCGCGCGTACCAAACTCGAATGGTGGCGCATGGAAATCGAACGTAGTTTCTCCGGCGAGGCCCGCCACCCGGTAACCCGTGCATTGCAACAGCCCGTCCGGAGTTACAACCTCCCACAGGAATATTTCCAGGAAGTGATCGATGGCATGGAGATGGATCTCGACCGCAATCGCTACGAGTCTTTCCGTGACCTGGCACTCTATTGCCACCGTGCAGCCGGCGTAGTCGGGCTGTTATCGGCAGAAATCTTCGGCCACCGCAATCGCGCCACATTGAACTATGCAGAGTCGCTGGGCACCGCCCTCCAGCTCACCAATATCGTGCGCGATGTACGCGAGGATGCACAACGCGGCCGCATCTACCTGCCACTCGATGAGCTGCTGGAATACAGGATCAATCCTCATGACTTGCTGAATAGCCTGCCTGGCGAAGGACTGGCCGCACTGTTGCAGTTTCAGGCAGAGCGTGCCGGCGACTATTACCGGCGTGCCATGGAATACCTGGTCGAGGAAGATCGTTACAGTCAGCGCAGCGGGCTCATCATGGCCGAAATCTATCAGACCACACTCAGTGAAATCGCTACCGATGGCTATCGCGTCATGGAGCACCGCATTATGTTGACACCGCTACGCAAATTCTGGATCGCCTGGAGTACTGCGCGCAGGGAACGTCGCCGACATCGACGGCAACTGAAACACCCCGCCCATGCCTGAACCATTCCGGCCGGGATCACATCCTGTTGTAGTGATCGGCGGTGGCTGGGCAGGGCTGGCAGCCGCTGTCGAGCTTTGCTCGGCGGGTGTACCGACAACCCTGATCGAATCGACACGTCAGCCAGGTGGTCGCGCCCGCAGTATCCGCTTCGGTACGCGCATAGTAGACAACGGCCAGCACCTGCTGACAGGTGCGTATCAGACACTGCTCATGCTCATGGAACGCGTTGGCGTGGATATCGATACTGCCTTGCTGCGCATTCCTTTCTGTTTCAATCTGCGCAACGGTGTATGTGACAGCCTGGTTCTGCAGGCACCTGAGCTGCCCGCTCCCCTGCACCTGATAGCGGCCCTGATGAGGGCGCAAGGCCCCGGCGTTCGCGACCGCATTCAGGCATTGCGTTTCGGGCGCCACCTGCTACGGGCCAGTCTGAGTGCCGATCGGGACATCAGTGTCCAGGCATTGCTGCACAGCAGCCGGCAAACACCTTTGATGATCAGCAGGCTATGGAACCCCCTGTGCATTTCAGCACTGAACACACCGCCGGAAGAAGCTTCCGCGCGACTGTTCCTGAACGTATTGAGGGAAACGTTCCAACGTCCTGGTGCACACTCGGATCTGCTCATACCCAGGCAGGAGCTCGGCAAACTGTTTCCGCAGCCGGCAATGGAATTCATTGAACAACGAGGCGCACAGGTACTGCTCGGGCAGCGTGTAACCGGCGTGACAGTCCATGCCAACCGGGTTTCCGCTGTGTGTACGAGCGAGCGCAGCATCGCAGGTTCCCACGTCATTCTGGCAACCCCTCATCATGTTGCCCGACAACTCATGTCACCGTACCCGCAACTGCAAACCATCTGCAACGACCTCGCTGGACTGGGGCACGAACCGGTCAGCACCCTGTATCTCGAATACCCACCCGATATACGTCCGGAACAGCCACTTGTCTGCCTGGAAGGTGGAACAGCCCAATGGATATTTGATCGCAGCGTATGCAATCAACCGGGACTCATGGCAGCTGTAATCAGCGCACGCGGGCCACACACAGACTGGAACAGGGAACAACTAACCGCAAGAGTCGTCGCGGAAATCGCCTGTTGTTACCCCGACTGGCCCAAACCTGTCAACAGCCTGCTGGTGCGGGAAAAGCGCGCTACCTTCACCGCACGTGCCGGTATCGATCTGTTACGTCCCGCCAACCGCACCCCCGTTCAGGGGTTGTGGCTGGCCGGTGACTACACGGACAACGACCTGCCTGCGACCCTGGAAGCAGCCGTCCGCAGTGGCAGCAACTGCGCCCGGCAGCTTCTTTCCAGTCTCGCGAAAAACCAATCTAATGGTATAGTAACGACATGAAAATACCGCAAAACTGGAAGGCTGCAAAAGACCTGCTACAAGATCGTGTAATCCTGGTAACCGGCGCCGGCAATGGTATCGGCATGGCCGTGGCAAAGAGCTACGCACAGCATGGTGCAACGGTCATCCTGCTCGATAAAAACATACGCAGGCTGGAACAGGTGTACGACGACATCGAGTCTGCCGGTGGCACGCAACCTGCCATATACCCGATGAATCTTGAAGGTGCGGCCGAGAAGGACTACGGCGATCTGGCGGCAACTATAGAGACCGAGTTCGGCCGGCTGGACGGATTGCTGCACAATGCGGCCATGCTGGGTGCACTGGTGCCCATCGGCCACTACGAAGCCGACCTGTGGTACAAAATCATACAGGTAAACCTGAATGCCCCCTTCCTGATGACGCACGCCTGTTTGTCCCTGCTGATGCAAAGCTCCAATGCGTCCGTGCTGTTCAACTCGGATGCCGTCGGTCGACACGGCAAGGCCTACTGGGGAGCATACGGTGTCAGCAAGGCCGGCATTGAAAATTTCATGCAGATACTGGCCGATGAAACCGAGGTCAACACCGGGCTGCGGGTAAACAGCATAGACCCGGGACCGGTTGCCACCTCGCTCCGCACCCTCGCCTACCCCGGAGAGAACCCGGCGCACATTGCCAGCCCCGAAGACGTGCTGCCAGCTTTTCTCTACCTGATGGGTTCCGACAGCCAGGGCGTCAGCGGACAACAGTTCGGGCTTTAGGGCTCGCGCAAGCTACTCCATCAGATCCACATGGATACCCTGTGCTTCCAGGGCATCGGCACGTGATTGCACATAGCGCTGAAAGTTGGGCTGTTCCCGGTACGCTCCCGACAGTACATAGTCCATGGCGGACTGGGTGTGGAAAGCCTTCAGCCAGGCCTCGGTACGAAATACCTCCTCGCCTGACGGGGCAAACATTAGCAGTGCAGGCGCATACTGCACCTTCAACTCACGGGCCCATTCCGACGCAGTGGTATCGCGGCCATCCGGCGTTTGCACCGGCGTGGATGACCACATATCCAGCAGCACGACATCAAAAGCCTCCAGCAAGTCGACACTTTCCCTGCGTTTCAGTATATCCAGGTGCAATTCATCGCAGGCAGAGCAGTCTTTCTGTTCGAACATGACCAGTAATGGTCTGTCTCCGGAGCGCTGCGCCAGCCGGTAAGGCGGCTGCAGCCAGGATTCATCGTGGTGCAACGCACCACGCGCCGCAACCGGCGATAGCCCGGCCCGGTAGTCACGGAAACTCATCCGCCTTTCCAGTTGCCGGCCGACGTAATCCACTACTGCAGAGAATTTGTGTGGCGGGTAGTAGCCATTGAGGCGGCTAACGACCACACCTTCCTCATTCAGAAGCAACAGGGTTGGCGTGAACATCACTTTGAGATCGGCCGCAAACTGTTTTTCCGGGCTTTGCTTGCCGTCAAGACCGGTCACCTCGCGATCCCCCCAGATGTTGATGGGGATAACATCGAAGTAACGCCGGGTTTTCTGCACGATGTCGTGCTGGCTGAAATTGGTCTCCAGGAACTTTTTGCAATATGGACAGCCGTCCTGGTAAAAATAGAGCATCACACGCCGCTCCTGATCCGCGGCTTCCTGGATATCCTCGCGAATATCCAGAAAAGAGTTTTTAAACCAGTCCGGCGGTTCGTGGTAACCGGGATTCACCAGCCCCTGCTGCAGCTGTCCGTTTGCCGGCGGCTGCGGCTGCGGCTGCACCTCCGCGGCCATAACGACCATGGCAAGCACCGCAAGCGCTGTACCGAATATTGATTTCACCACAATTTGCCCACCTGTATAGCCACGGACGCCGGAGCGCGTCTCCGTTACACCAGGAAAGAATGCCCTGCCGTCAACGTGAACGGCAAGTCCTGTTTATATCTGGCGGCAAGAAACTGCCAGATCAGACGACGATATTTTGACAAGTTAGCGAAGAAAAAATAAATAGCGAATTTATCTTATTGTTTTTAATGATAATGTTTATTATATTTTTGGCCATGGCACGTATTTCGCATGAATCCGGCCATGCAAGTCACCAGACCGGAAGCCGTTATGAACAAGCCGTTGCACCAGATTGCCGATCACAGGGGTTCATCACAGCGCAGCGCGGACAATAGCGTGTTGCGGCGGCAGGTCGCCGAGAAGTCACTGCTGATTACCCGCAACCTGCAGGCCACGCTGGATCCCACACGCATGATCGAGCTGTACAGCATGGAGATTGGCGAAATCATCGTACACCAGGGCATGCGCTACCGTAACGAAGATCTGGATCTGGATGTCAAAACCGGTCGCCAGGCACGGCATAGCTGCAGCTACAATCTCGCCCTGGGTGATGAACCGTTGGGAAAACTGACCATCCGACGCGACAAAAGATTCAGTACAGCTGAAATCAGTGCGCTGGAAGAGCTGCTTATCAGTCTGCTGTACCCGATGCGCAATGCCCTGCTGTACCAGGATGCTCTGCAGCTGGCACAGAAAGACCCTTTAACCGGGATATGCAATCGCGCCGCACTCGACGAGATGCTGCAACGGGAACTGAGCCACTCCAGGCGCCATGGCACGAGCTGTTCGCTGCTCATCCTGGATATTGATCATTTCAAATCGATCAATGACCGGTACGGTCACATTATCGGTGATTGCGCCCTGAAGGGTATTGCCAGTATGGCAGCCGCCCAGATGCGCGATGGCGATATGCTGTTCCGCTACGGTGGTGAAGAGTTCGTGGTGCTGATGCGCGACACCGGCATCAAGGGTGCCAGCCTGCTGGCAGAACGCATTCGTCGCCACATCGAGGAACACCCCTGTATTTGTTCCGGTGCTGAAGTGGATATCACGGTCAGCCTCGGACTGAGCGAGCTGCACGGGAACGATACACCGGTCAGCCTGTTCGCTCGTGCCGATCAGGCCCTGTACCACGCAAAGAAAAACGGTCGCAACCAGGTTTGTGTGGCCGCGACGGAGACATCGGAAGAGTGATCGCTACACCCGTCTCCTTGACCCGCGTCCAGGGATGGACGCAACCTTACCCGGTAGTACCTGGGTTGGCTGGTGCAGCCGACCCAGGCACACACCATCTTACATACCATTTTTGAAATCAGCCGTTTCGGTCACACCACTGTCACGCACTGACTTCAGTGCCATGGCATATTCCTTCAGAATACCCAGCGCCCAACGTGTACGCGCCCTGAAATAAGTATCAGCATCCGGGTTATTCTTTTCTGCATCATCATTCAGAACATGCTCGACATTGCGGATAATGATCTGTTCGGGGATATAGCAAATACGATTATTCTTGTAACTGCTCATACGCAGCTCGGCGACGGGGTAAGCCCCGCCATCGGCCGATGACACCGTCACGATCAGGGCCGGCTTGTGCGCCAGTTCACCCTTGCCCCACATGAGAAAAAAGTTCTTCAACCCGGATGGAACCTGCCCGTGCCACTCCGGTGACACGATCACGAAGGCATCACTGGATGCCAGCTGCCCGGAGACCGGTGCCAGCCTTTCCGACCACTCCGGGTCTCCATCCCAGATCCCTTCATCCCACAGGGGCAGAGGATTTGAAGCGAGACTGAGCAACCAGGTCTCATCACAGATGTTTTCTGCCCGCAAGGTATTCTCTATGTGTCTGGCAACTTTCTCACTCTGCGAAGAGCTTCGGTGACTGCCGCTGATAATCGTGATCTTCATGGCTTCGGATTTCCGTTCGGGTAGTGGTAAAGACTGCAATGCAACAGCATACCGAAGCAGTAAACGATTATCAGGTTTTTCAATTTAATGCCCGAATCGTTGGCCGCTCAGCCGAAATCGAACCCTCCCAGGTGTTCGTGAATAAAGTGCAGGACCTGGAGCTTCGAGCGGGCGCCGCTAAACCGGCCCAGCTCCTTGCCCTGGTGAAAAAGAATCACCGTGGGAAAACCGCGCACCCGATAGTGTCCGGCCAGCTTCATATTCTCACCCCGGTCCACTTCCAGCTTAGCCAGGTCAACACGGCCGCCGAGTTCATCGACAACCCGCTGTAGTACCGGCGCAATCACCAGGCAGGGTGAACACCAGTCCGCCCAGAAATCCACCAGTATCGGCCGGCGGGACGAAGCTGACAGCACCTGCTCATCGAATGTTTCCAGTGAAGTATCGACAATGCCCATGCGACCAATTCTCCTGTGCTGCGCAGATATTCTGCGCCGATCTGGTGAGAAGTCCGGGGAAATTGTAGTACTATTCCGGCTCCATACAGGCCGATTATCGAAAAACATGAACGCGTATACACTAACCGGCAAACCGACCTCCGGCACTCGCCCGCTTATGCACAGAATTCCGTTACTGCTGGCTTTCCTGCTCAGCCTGTTTGTCCTGCCAGGCATAGCCGTTCCGGCAGACCCTCCGCCGGCCGCACAGGATAACAAAGACGCGGACGAGGCACCGGATGCCAGGAGCATTTCCAGCGAACTGGACAAGATAGAGCACAGCCTGAAAAGCGTTGACCAGGACGTAGAGAAACTGGACGACTACCTCAGCGTACTGGCCAAATCGGAAGCCTGGGGCAAGCAATGTGCCACGGATCAGGAAGCAATACTGGAGAAAACGACAGAACAACTGGCGGCAGTGGGGGAACCGGTACGTGGTGAGGCGGCGGAGGTTGTCAAACAACGTGCAAAGCTCGCGAAAGAAAAGCTCGACTTCGAGAAGACACTGGCCACCTGCCGCGTTATCGCACAACGCGGCGAAAAGATCAGCGACACAGTTTCAGCAATCAAAAAGAGTATCCATTCAGAAGAACTGTTTACCAGGGGACCAGGACTGCTTGTACTGGTGGTGCAAACGGTTACCGAGCCGGGCATCTGGCTGGACGCAACAAAACTTTTTCTTACCGATACCAACGGACTGGCGCAACTCAGCCAGATGGATGTACTGGTATTCATCCTGGTTACCGTATTGATGATGGCCATTGGATGGACTATCCGTAGACGTGCCGTGCACGCAATCAATCGCGCCGGCACTCCGGAAACTGCCAGCGAACGTTTCAGCCTGTCCTTACTGATCACCCTACGGCGTTATGTGATCGCATTGCTGGTCACCGTTGCTACGGCTCTGCTGTTCTATTTCCACGACAAAGACATGCACCCGGTTCCGTTCATCAATATTGTTGCCTACGGCCTGCCACTGGTGCTGGTCATGACGGCGACTATCAATCTGTTCATCAAGCCACTGCCGCATACCAAACCATTAACGGGCGTGCCGGAAAGCACGGCAATCCAGTTGAGTCGCCGAATAAAGGTGCTGGTTATCCTGATCTTCATCGGCTATCTGCTGTTTTCAACCATACTCGCACAAAGCCTGCCTGAAACCGTATTCCTGGTGGCCCGCATGATCTATGGCGCCTTCATGATCATTAACCTGATCTGGATTCTGTGGCTCGTGGACAGCAAAAAAAAGGCTAAACAACGCATAGCCCTTCGCTTTGTGGTCTCAACGGCACTGCTCACCTCCCTGGTCAGTTCCATATTCGGCTACCACAACCTGGCCTGGTACGTATTCGGATTTGTTGTCGGGACACTCATTATCCTGGGCATGTATTTCTTTGTCAGTGAAATTATCCGTGTCCAACTCGATGCGCTGGATGAAAGCCGGGGCGGGTGGCAACAGAAGCTGCGCAACCTGCTGGGACTGAAACCCGACCAGGCGGTGCCAGGCATGCTATGGATCCGCCTGCTCATCACGATTACCCTGTGGGTGGGCCTGTTTTTTGGTTTGACTGAGGTGTGGCAGGTTCCACAGTCCACCATCGATGACTTCACACGCCATATTACCGATGGCTTTGCCATCGGCTCGTTCAATATCGAGCCACTGGCTATTTTGCAAAGCATCCTGGCGTTGATGCTACTGCTTACGCTCAACACCTGGTTCAAGAAATGGCTGGTTCAGGAGTGGCTGGAAAGATCACACATGGACCACGGTGCGCGGGAATCTGTCGCCACCATCAGTGGTTACGCCGGGGCATCGCTTGCCGTTCTGGTCGCGCTCAGCATCGCCGGCATGGATTTCTCCAAGCTGGCGATTATTGCTGGTGCCCTGTCGGTCGGTATCGGTTTCGGACTGCAGAATATCGTCAGCAATTTTATTTCCGGCCTGATCCTGCTGTTCGAGCGCCCGGTCAGGACCGGTGACTGGATAATCGTTGGTGAGGTCGAAGGGTACGTAAAGCGAATCAGCATACGCACGACACAGATTATGACCTTCGACCGGGCCGATGTCATCGTGCCCAATACCGAACTGATCTCCGGCAATGTCACCAACCTGATGCTACACGACCTGCGCGGCCGTCTCAGTGTTCCAGTGGGGGTTGCCTACGGTTCTGATACCCGAAAAGTAGAGGCACTGCTGCTGGAAGTTGCCCACGACCACCCGGAGGTAATGGGGGAAGGATTTGGAGTCTCCGCACCTTACGTGCTGTTTTCCCAGTTCGGTGACAGCTCGCTCAATTTCGAATTACGCTGCTTCATTGCGAATATCGACCGGCGCAGACGGGTCATCAGCGATATCAATTTCGCTATCGACGAGGCATTCCGCGAGCACGAAATCGAGATCCCCTTCCCACAGCGCGACATTCACATCAAGCAAAACGGCGCGGATACGCCTGTGTCCGGAACTAAAAACCAGGAAAGCGTCGATCAACCGGAAAACAGCCCCGACCTGCCGGACGAAAGTTCGGCAAAGGAAAATGATAACTAGGCCACAACGAACAGGCGACCTGCAGTTTTATTACATACCGCTTCTTTCATAGAACGTGACGATCGAAACAATGCTACCCACCAGTAACAGGGCGGCCAGTTTCACGGCGGTATGAAGCCGGCAGTATCTGCTGGCAGCGCATCTCTTTACTCTTTCCAATTTCTTATCCTCCAGAATGCAGGCCCAACCAAAATCCCACAAATATTTAGTGTATTAAAGTTTTAGAATGTTATAAGTAATTAATATCGATGTCAAACTGACCGATGCCATTTTGGCAGTAGACGGGCTGAATCAGTCACCGGCTGGCGGGGGAATTACCGTGTTCCTTCCAGGATTGAGTTCGGGAAGTCGCCGCGATTGACGACGTGGGCGACCGTTGCGCAGACGCAGCGGAAACAGGCCGGGTCTGATCTGGCGTTCAAATTCCCGTTTCCAGCGCTGGAAGGACCGAATCGATCCGTTTCCATAAATGGCAGCATTGAGTTCATCCATCAACTGGCTTACCTGGCGCCCGTTGGCGCGCGGATGACAGGCAGCGATGCTGTTGCCGAGCTGATTCAAATTCGTCTGGGGACGTACGCCGAGGTGTTTTGTCGCCAGTATCTGTAACGCATGACCCCATGCGTCGGGGTCATCTTCGCGCGCAACTGCGCGCAGGCAGAACCACAGTTTCCACGATACCGGGAGGTTTCTGCCGATCCACGCCCTCAGGCGATGAAAGCGCCGCCGGGGCGAAATCCGCATTCCGAGCGCCGCAAGCGGAGCATACAGTTCACCCAGCATCGATCGCGCCAGACCGATAATCCGGGCTGAGCCGGGCATACGCCCCGGTCCCACGAATGCATTCACCCAACCGTATAACAGGATCCCGACCGCAATCATCAGCGGCACCCAGATAAGCAAACCGCCCTCACCAAACACACCGGAGCTTCCTCTTCCCGTTGCTCCACGCGGTGCCGGGCCCCGCGGCCCTTCGACCTTGATCCTGTCCATGAGCAACGAGGCAACCTCCGGACGCTTATAGCGCACGTTCCACCAGTTCAGACTGAGATTGGGAATCTTCAGCCAACCTCCGTGTTGCGGGACCAGGGTAAATGTTTCCACACGACGCCCCCGTATACTGCTTCCGTCGACAGATAATTTACCGGCAGTGAAACTCTTGCCCGGATAGATCCGGAAATCCGGGCTGCCGAGCTGACTCGCCAGTGAAGGAATCTGACCACCGGTAGCGCCGGTTGCCGATATTTCAACCTCAAGCTGCACCGGGTCACCGGCTACCAGCTGTTCCTTGTCCAGAATACGTGCATCGATCTGCAGCTGATGCAAAGGCAGCCAGGGCTGAACGGCCTGGACCGCGGGCTGGACATCCAGAACAAGTGACTTTTTCGCCACCATTCGTACCGATGGATCACCACCAGCGGCCGATGTCATTACGCCTGAGGCCACTGCCGGCGGAATCTCAACCAGCCCGGCCGCCAGCGGCATCAAAAGATAACGATACTCGGTGGTGAATATAGTGCGGCTACCGGACATCTCACTGGAAGTCACCGGGTCACCGAGCTGGCGCACAACCACCGAGTCAGCTGCCGGCAGTTCAGGGCTGACCGACTTCAGGTTGCCGCCGCTGATGATGCGCACCAGATAAATCAGGCTTTGCTGTTCATAGGGATTTATCTCGTTAATGGATGCCTCCACCCTGGGTGGCAGCGTGGGTGTTTGCGCCGGCTGCTGTACCTGGTACGTGCGACGCACTTGCCCGGGCCTGGCCATCTGCCCCGGTTCTGTCCGACTGTTGCCCATACCACTACCGTATCTACGTGTAGTACCACGGCGTGGCTGCGGACGCGGCCGATTGCCCCAGGGATTCGCGTAGGACGAGCGATCGGTCAGCAAGAGTGGCGCCGGAACACTGCCCGGCTCGTGCAGATACCGGTAAGATGGCCAGGCTGGTTCCTGCTGCGCTCCGGTCTGCGCGCCATACAACAGAACCAGCAAGGCAAGCAGCCCCGACACACCGTTTTTTTTCATCAACCGCCTTCCTTCTACCATGGGCGTGGCTCCTGAATCCGGCCTTCCCGGGTATTCATCAATCGCTGTTCTTCCAGCATGAACTGGTTGCGCAGCAAATAGGCCGGGTTTCCTTCCACCTGATCCAGCAGCTGCTCCATCAACACCATGGGCTGACTGGTGGAGGAGTCTGACTGTCCACCACTGGCACCCGTCTGCTGACTATCCGCATCCAACTGATTACCCTGCTGATCGAACTGTTCGATGGCTCCCATATCCTGCCCCGCCTGGCCGGCCTCGAAATCGCGCAGATCACCAGGTGCACCCGGCTTCTCAGTGTCCACTCGCTCGCTCGCTTGCTGCACCTGCTGTTTTGCGTCGTCGCCCGTACCCTCCTGCTTCTCACCCTGATCCCCACCAGCCGCTTCCTTTTCGACTCCCCGCTCAGACAGGCCATCTTCAGTTTCCTTGTCGCCGGCTGCGCCATCCGTCTCTTCAGGAGACAGGGCATCCATGGCTTCCCCGTCCGGTTCAGAACCGGATTTCACAGCATCGGACGATCCTTCCTCATCTCTCTGTTCCGTACCGCCGCTTTGCCCGTCGTCTTCCCGGGATCCTGAACTGCCTTTATCCTCATCCTCCGTAGATTCATCGCCTTCTGATTCCTGCTCACCCGGTTTTCCTCCCTGCTCTTCCTGCGCTTCCTGCTGCTCGTCGCCGGATGAGGATTGCCGATCACTGGACTGTCCGCTGCCGGATTGTTCATCCTCCGATTCGTCACTGCCTGACTGCTCTGAATCGGAGGATTCATCGCCCGATTGTTGCTGCTCGTCCGACTGGTCACCACTCGAATCCTGCTGCTCGTCAGACTGCTCGCCACCGGACTGCTGTTGCTCCGATTCTTCATCTCCGGATTCTTCATCTCCGGATTGTTCCTGTTCGGAATCCTGCTGTTCGGATTCTTCATCTCCGGACTGTTCCTGCTCGGACTCCTGCTGCTCGGACGATTGCTCCTCCTGTTCGGATTCTTCATCTCCGGACTGTTCCTGCTCGGATTCCTCCTGCTCGGATTCCTCCTGCTCGGATTCCTCCTGCTCGGATTCCTCCTGCTCGGATTCC
>JAUXGZ010000092.1 GCA_030621785.1 Gammaproteobacteria bacterium
GAATATCGAACAATCCTCAATGTTAACCCCGTAGAATTAACGACAATGGGAAGGGCTTTTCGGTGGCTGGCACGGGGTATTGAAATGGTCAATATTACTGTGGAATATGGAACACGTTATTATCAGAAAGGTACAGAATATGATCTGGTCCTCGAAGAAAGACTTGTTGGGAGAGCTGGAAATGGGGCTATAAACTATCGAAGTTACGTATTGGATGCCAAAGTGACCGGAGAAAAAAGGTACGAGGTTCCCCGTGGTGCGTCCGTAATAAGAGAAACGGATGTCCGATTATGCGCCTTTGGTGGTGCGCTGTGTGAGTAATGATATGATTGAAAAGTATGGTAGATACGTTGTCTATCTTGTGATTTTTATATCGATTTTCATTCTAGTCTTGATTTCGATGGACAAAAGACAGGAAGTAGATACTGACTTCGTGCCTGTTTTTGATCAACAGGAGGAGCTTGATAAGCTGTTTATTAAGGCAACGGACGATGGGCTGACGGAAGAAGAGTTGATTCGACTGGATGAACTTACTGATGACAGAAAAAGGCAGGTTGAAATACAGGTTAAAGAACATATCAGTAAGACAAAAAATGAGGAGCAGAATTCAGAGTAGTAGCAAACGTTGGGCTTCGCTTCGCTCAGCGCCAACCTACGTTCGATTGCCGAGCTTTATCCGGTGTGAAATCCGGTCGGCTGTAAAACTGTCAGCTTCCCGAGAACTATGCCGCGTGAATTTGAAGGCGCTCCAGGCCATTACGATTAATTACCACTGCCTCCCCGCGGCTATACCAGTCCCCCAGCACAATCCGCCTGGCAGTGCTGGAACCCAGATCCACTTCATGATTCCCCGGCCGATGGGTATGTCCATGGATGAGCAGGCGAACATCATATTCACGCATAACCCGCTGCACCTCATCCTGGTTCACATCCATGATGGTCTCGTCTTTCCGGCCAGTGGCCAGTGAACTGAGTTCACGTGCCTGTGCAGCCAGTTCGAGTCGCTCGGAGACGGGTAGTGAAAGCGCCTGTTCCTGCCATGCGGGATTGCGGACTTTCTTGCGCAGCGCCTGGTAATCTCCGTCGTCGGTGCAGAGGGTGTCACCATGCATCAGCAGGACAGGGGTTCCATAGAGGTCGGTGCGGGTCGGGTCGGTGATGAGTGTGCAGCCGGTGGCCGCTGCAAATTGCTCGCCGATCAGGAAATCCCGGTTCCCGTGCATCAGGTATATCGGGGTGCCGGCTTCGGTGCAGGCCCTGAGATCCTGTAACACAGGGGCAAAGGCGGGCTCGGCATAATCGTCGCCGATCCAGACATCGAACAGATCCCCCAGTATGTAGAGCGCTTCTGCGTCTGCTGCCTGCCGCTGAAGAAATTGCCGGAATCCGTTGAGGATTGCCGGGCGCGAGGGGTGCAGGTGAAGATCCGAGATGAACAACGTGTCCATGAGCGATCACCCGTCGGTTATACCACCTCGCGGAGCGGGGCTAGCCTTCTACCGTTACCTTCTCGATAATCACGTCCTCGACAGGGACATCCTGATGACCGCCGCTGTTGCCCGTGGCGACTTTTTCGATTTCCTGCACCACGTCCAGGCCTTCGACTACCTTGCCAAATACGCAGTAACCCCAACCCTGGCCGGTGGGGGCCGTGTGGTTTAGAAAGCCATTGTCCTTGGCATTGATGAAGAACTGGGACGAAGCAGAATTCGGGTCGGAGGTGCGCGCCATGGCGATGGTGCCAAGTTCATTTGCGAGACCATTGTCCGCCTCGTTCTTGATCGGGGCCTGGGTGGATTTCTCGGACATGCCAGGCTCGAAACCACCACCCTGGATCATGAATCCGGGGATCACGCGATGGAAAACCGTGCCGTCGTAGAAGCCGGCTTTGGCATATTCCAGAAAATTGGCAACCGTCACCGGGGTCTTGTCGGCGTCCAGTTCGAGGACAATATTCCCTTTGTTGGTCTGCATGCTCACGGTCACAATAGATTCTCCTGTCGAGTGTCGGGCTGGCTGCGCCGTATAATAGCGGTTTCCGCGCCGCTGACCAATTTTTGTTAACATTCGGGCGCTTGGGCAGGCACCACATCGACAACAGGACCAGGACTTCAATGCTGACACTGTATAACACCCTCACGCGGCGGAAAGAGGAATTTGTACCCATCGAGCCGGGCAGGGTGCGCATGTATGTGTGCGGAATGACCGTTTACGACTACTGTCACCTCGGACATGCGCGGGTGCTGGTGGTTTTCGACGTCATTGTCCGGCATCTCGCCAGCCTGGGCTACCAGGTCACTTATGTACGCAACATTACCGATGTCGATGACAAGATCATCGCGCGGGCGGCAGAAAAGGGTGAATCCCTGCGTGAACTCACCGGGCGTTTTATCGAAGCCATGCACGAAGACGCCGATGCCCTGGCGGTGCTGCGGCCCGATATCGAGCCGCGCGCCACAGATTCCATGGACGACATCGTCAGCATGATCGGCAAGCTGCTGGACAAGGGCTATGCGTACGATGGCGGAAATGGCGATATCTATTACTCGGTCAGCAAGTTCGAGCACTATGGTCAGTTGTCCGGCAAACGTATCGAAGACCTGCGTTCCGGAGCCCGGGTGGAAGTTAACGAGGCCAAGCAGGATCCGCTGGATTTTGTGCTCTGGAAGTCCGCCAAACACGGCGAGCCGGGTTGGCCATCGCCCTGGGGTGAAGGGCGTCCGGGCTGGCATATCGAGTGTTCTGCCATG
The DNA here is from genome assembly GCA_030621785.1 of Gammaproteobacteria bacterium. Classification (GTDB taxonomy): domain Bacteria; phylum Pseudomonadota; class Gammaproteobacteria; order DSM-19610; family DSM-19610; genus Thiogranum. The sequence goes on from JAUXGZ010000092.1 coordinate 2,751, forward strand.
TCCACCGGGTGTCTTGGGGCGCATTTCGACATTCATGGTGGTGGTATGGATTTGAAATTCCCCCACCACGAAAATGAAATTGCCCAGTCCGAGGGGGCTACCGGCCAGCATTTCGTGAATTACTGGATTCACAACGGTTTCGTACAGGTTGATGAAGAGAAAATGTCCAAGTCACTGGGCAATTTTTTTACTGTGCGCGAGATCCTGCAGCGCTACCAGGCGGAAGAAATCCGCTATTTTATCCTCACCAGCCACTACCGCAGTCCGCTCAGTTACAGTGACGATAACCTGGACAAGGCGCGCGGTGCATTGCAGCGACTGTATACGGCGCTGCGTGATAGCGTGGCGGTCGATGAAGCGCAGCCGGTGCCGGAGTACGAAACCCGTTTCCGGACCGCCATGAACGATGATTTCAATACGCCAGAGGCGCTGGCGGTATTGTTCGATCTGACCCGGGCCATGAATCGTTCCCGCCAGCGAGGTGGCGAAGATGCAGCCCTCCTGGCTGGAACCCTGAAAACCCTTGCCGGACGACTGGGTTTATTGCAGTCCGACCCGGAGCTGTGGTTGCGCAGCCGGCACGGTGCCGGCGCTGAAGGGCCATCGGATGACGAAATCGAGGCATTGATCGCCCGTCGTGACCAGGCGCGCGAGGATCGGGACTGGGCAGAGGCGGATCGCCTGCGGGAGCAGCTGACCGGACTCGGTATTGTGCTCGAGGACAGCGCCGGAAGTACCCGTTGGCGACGCGAGTAGCCAGCCGGTATACAGTAGTCAACGAAACGCTATTCCAGTATCAGAAAATCGGCTGTCCGGCCGTTATCCTGCCAGGTGCGGCCTGTTATTGAGGCTGTGTACTGTAAATAATACTCATTAATATCATTAATATACAGTTACAATGTGAATTGTATCGTATGTCAGAGGCAAGAAGAGAACTGTTGCGTGAAGGGTAAACTCCGGCCAGATCTGCGTTCCCCGAATTCGCTGCCCACACGTGTCACCGGTATCGTGTTCTGGGGGCTGGTGGTAGTGGGCCTGCTTGTCGTGTTCACCATGCTGGATGGGCGCGAGCACATAATTGTTCGGCAGCAGCAGGCCGTCGTAGACCATTTCGTATCCGGAATTTACCGCGAAGCCATCCTTCATCCACTCGATTCCAGCGATGCCGCCGCAACACTGGCTCATCGCCTGTTTTCTTCTGTCGACTCGATTCAGGCGTTGTCTGTCGAGTCCGGTGGACACGAAAGCCATTTCGGTAATGAATCGTCCGATTCGGTCAGCTATTCGCGTACGATTCAGCTGCCCCGTACGGACTCGGATTACGCGACGATTGGAGTGCAGGTGACGCTGTATCTACCTTCTGTCAAGCAACAGGTAGCGGCCGAGCGCAGGCAGTTGCTACTTGGAATGGGCGGATTGTTCCTGTTGTTTGGCCTGATTCTGCAGCGCGTGCTGGACTATGTGTTGACCCGACCCTTTGAAAGCATGATCAATGCGGCGCAGTCATTCTCGGCGGGTAACGAGGATGTCCGCTTCAATGAACGGCGCAGTGATGAATTCGGTTATCTGGGACGGTTCATCAACCAGGCGCTCGACTATTCAAATGATCGAAAGGCCGCCCTGCACAGCGCCCTGGAAAGGGCGCGGGACTCCGAACAGGAATTATACCGCGAGAAGGAAAAAGCCATGGTGACACTGCATTCCATTGGTGATGCGGTAGTTACCACGGACCAGCACGGACAGGTGTCCTACATGAACCCGATTGCGGAAGAACTGCTGGGCTGGAGTTTCGTGGATATCCGGGATGTGCCGCTGGGTAAGGTCATACGTCTGGTCGATGAGGACACCGGCAAGTCGCTGGCGAGCCCGGTTGATCAGTGCCTGAAGACTGCCGATCGGGTGGTGGGCGAGGGGCACCGCCTGCTGGTACGTCATGACGGCCGGGAGATCGCCATTACCGATACGGCGGCGCCGATTCTGGATCAGCAGGGCGAACTGATTGGTGCCGTTCTGGTATTTCATGATGTTGGTCAGGCCCGCAAGCTGGCCAGGCAGTTGTCCTTCCAGGCCCGGCACGACCCGCTCACCGGCTTGTATAATCGCCGCGAGTTTGAAGCCCGGCTTCGTGATCTGCTGGAAAGTGCCCATAGCAAGGGCTTGCAGCATGCGGTGTGCTATCTCGATCTTGACCAGTTCAAGGTTGTGAATGATGTTTGTGGGCATTCTGCCGGGGATGAGTTATTGCGACAGTTATCGGTGTTGCTGCAGTCGCAGGTACGTGAGGCAGACGTCATCTCACGACTGGGCGGTGATGAATTCGGACTGTTGTTGACGCACTGCAGTGCCGGGCAGGCGATCCGCATTGCCGAGAACATCCGCTCCTCGGTGCGCGAATTCCGTTTTCTGTACGACAATCGTAGCTTCGAGATCGGTGTCAGTATCGGCATCGTAGCCGTCACTGCGGATTCCCGCTCCACATCGGATATTATGAGCGCAGCGGATATTGCCTGTTATACCGCCAAGGATAACGGTCGCAACTGCGTGCATCTGTATGAGCCCAGCGACAATGAGGTTGCCGAGCGACGTGGCGAGATGAACTGGGTGGCGGGCATTCGTGCGGCGCTGGATGAAGAACGCTTCTACCTGCTGTTCCAGCCGATTGTGTCTCTCGCAGCAGCAGACCGGGGCCGCGCTACCCATTACGAGTTCCTGCTGCGCATGCGGGACGACATGGGCAACGAGGTATTGCCGATGGCATTTCTGCCGGCTGCCCGGCGTTATGGTCTGATGCAGGAAATTGACACCCTGGTAGTGGAGTCGGTCGGGCGCTTGCTGACGAGTGACATGCCGGTTCCTGCCGAGGGTATCTTTATCATTAACCTGTGCGGTGAGTCGCTGTCCAAGCCGGCATTCGTGGATTTTGTGTGTGCACAGGTGGTGGCAGGCAATCTGCCAAAAGACCGCATCTGTTTCGAAATCGCCGAGTCCTCGGCGATCACCAACCTGCGCACCATTCGTGATTCCATCAAGCGGCTGAGAGAGCTGGGTTGCCGGTTCGCACTGGACGATTTTGGCAGTGGCCTGAGCTCTTTCGGTTATCTGAAAAGTATGCAGGTCGACTACATCAAGATCGACGGCAGTTTCGTGCGCGATATGACACAGGACGAGATGAATGCCGCCATGGTCCGCGCTATAAACGAGATCGGCCACATACAGGGCGTCAGGACTATTGCCGAATTCGTGGAAACGGACGAAATTCTCGAGCGGCTGGTCGAACTGGGCGTGGATTACGCGCAGGGATACGGCGTTGCGGTGCCGCGTCCGGTCGAGGAACTGTTCAGGAAAGGTGCGGAACGGAAGCCCGGTCTGACGTTGATTCGCTAAACGTGCAGGGTATCCGCAGCAAACAGGGTGTTCTGCAGTAGCGTTGCTACCGTCATGGGACCGACGCCGCCGGGCACCGGTGTTATCCAGCCGGCCTGTTGCCGGGCTACCTCGAACTCCACATCTCCCACCAGCCGCCCGCTATCCGTGCGATGGATGCCGACATCGATCACCGTTGCCCCGGGCCGGATCCATTCTCCGGGCACCAGGCCGCGTTTGCCGACGGCCACCACCAGAATCTCGGCGCTGCGTACGTGTTCTTCCAGGTCCAGGGTAAAGCGGTGGCAGCAGGTGACGGTGCAACCGGCCAGCAGCAGTTCCAGCATCATGGGACGACCGACGTGGTTGGAGGCGCCCACCACCACGGCTTTCCTGCCGTAATAGCTTTCACCGGTGTGGTCCAGCAAGGTGATGATGCCGCGCGGTGTGCAGGGCCGCAGCTGGGGGATTCGCAGTGCCAGGCAGCCTACATTGTAGGGATGAAACCCGTCGACGTCCTTGTCGGGGCGGATGCGCTCGATAATCGTTTCGGCGTGGATGTGGTCCGGCAATGGTAACTGCACCAGAATACCGTCAATCTCGGGGTCGCTGTTCAACCGGTCGACCAGGTCCAGCAGTTCCTGTTGCGGGGTCTGTTCTGGCAGATCGAAGGACTGCGACAGCAGGCCGGCTTCCTCGCAGGCCTTGCGCTTGTTGCGCACATAGATCTCGGAGGCCGGGTCAGCACCGACCAGGATTACGGCCAGTCCCGGGCGCCGCCCGCCCGACTGGAGACGTTCGTCGATCTGCTTTTTTAGCTGCTGACGGATGTCGGCGGCGATGGCCTTGCCATCAATAATGCGTGCGCTCATGAATTGCGGGCTTCTTTCTCATCTATAAGGGGGCTGTCTGGAAGACGCCGGCGATTCTCGCACGCGGGCGGTGGGTCGACAAGCGCAGGGTGAAAAATCTGCTATACTGGCGCGCTTGAAACCTTTGACGAAGGACGAGGTGGCACGTATGATGCGCGTCCTGTTGTCCTGAATTCATTGGCTATTCGGGGTATAGCGCAGCCTGGTAGCGCGCCTGCTTTGGGAGCAGGATGTCGGGAGTTCGAATCTCTCTACCCCGACCAAATTGCTGGTGTCAGCCAGGCAGGCCGGGTCACTGCATCAGCCCCGGTAGCTCAGTAGGATAGAGCAACGGCCTTCTAAGCCGTGGGTCAGGGGT